>DOPS01000158.1:0-26284 GCA_003512645.1 Desulfosporosinus sp. | reverse complement strand
GAATACTTTGAATAATGTTTCTGTAATTATATACTGGGTCAATATGCTTATCAAGCGATTATCTTAGGAGCTTAAATCTGATCAATCTTCACTTGTTTAAGAAGTTCAGGCATCGAAACTAACGCGATACAATTTCAAATAGGGTACGGTAGGACTCTCCATTTTGGAGGTTCTCCGTACCTATCTTATTTTTTATATTTGGTGTAAGAAAACACCGTTCTGGTGTTTTTTTGCACCGATCTGGTGTTTTCTTACACCAAATATTGGTGTGTTCATTTTTACTTAACGAATGATGATTCGCTCCTAATATAGGTTCATCTGCAAAAATCGCCATTTAGGATACAAATATCAACCACTGACGAATAATTTTTAAAATTTTGAATATTTGGCCCATGGTTTGCAATAAGTAGTTATTGGATTTTTTTTTGATCTCCATTAATCCTAAGGGATATTAAATCAGCAAAGAATTAGACTGATCTTAACTGGAGGGAGCTGAACATTTGAAGCCTATTAACCTAAGTTCAAAACCCCACTTCTCTAAGTGAGGGGGGCCATATTAAATTTCAGGTGGGGTATAATCCGCCTTTGCAGGTGTCTTTCATGTCTAGAGTCTCAATGTTCAGCTTAAACTGAACGAGTTCACTAAGGAGGTTATTATCATGGGAGCTAAAAACGGAATAGAAAAATTTAATGCTGCTAACCTATTTGTTGACCGTCATATTCAAGAAGGGCGTGGAGACAAAGTCGCAATTTATTATTTAGACCAAGAGATTACGTATAGTGAAGTTCATGAGAAAGTCAATCAAACAGGTAACGCTTTAAAGGAAATGGGCATTGGTCTCGAAGACCGAGTTATGTTGTTACTTTTAGATTGCCCTGAGTTTGCCTACAGTTTCTTTGGGGCCATGAAAATTGGCGCAGTTCCGATTCCTACCAACACCTTATTAATACCTGCAGATTATGAGTACCTCTTAAATGATAGCCGTGCAAAACTTCTCGTGGTCAGCTACGAGTTACTGGACAACATTACAGCTATTATCGAAAATTTACTCTATTTAAAACAGATCATTGTTGTGGGCGAGCCAGCCGAAGGGTGCCTAAGTTTTGACAGTATAATTAAGGATAAATCCCTAGAATTAGAAACTGCCAACACCGGTATTGATGATGCGGCGTTCTGGCTCTACAGTTCGGGAACCACTGGATTCCCTAAAGGTGTAGTTCATCTCCATCATGATATGGCTTTCGCTGCAGAACATTATGCAAAAGGAGTTTTGCAAATCACAGAAAAAGATATAACCTATTCCGTTGCAAAATTGTTTTTTGCCTATGGATTAGGTAATGGCCTTTATTTCTCCTTTTATGTAGGTGCTTCAACAGTCCTTTCCCCAAGTCGCCCCCTTCCAGAACACGTGTATGCAACGATTGATCGATACAAACCAACCTTGTTCTTTGGGGTTCCATCCTCATATGCAGCTATGATCCAACTGGAGACTACGAAGGACTATGATATGTCCAGTATCAGGTATTGTGTCTCTGCCGGAGAACCTCTCCCAAAAGTTATCTTTGAGCGTTGGTTAGAACTATGGAACTTGGAAATTTTAGATGGAATTGGTACAACGGAAATTCTGCACATCTTTATCAGTAATATTCCCGGAGACGTTAAGCCTGGAAGTACCGGAAAAGTTGTCCCGGGTTACGAGGCTAAAATTATTGATCCAGACGGGTATATCGTACCAACCGGTGAGATAGGAACACTCATGATCAAGGGACACAGCATTGCAGCCTATTATTGGAATAAACACGAAAAAACGACTGAAACTTTCATCGGTGAGTGGATAAATACGGGAGACAAGTATTTTCAAGATAACGAGGGCACCTTCTGGTATGTCGGTCGCAACGACGATATGATTAAGGCTGGTGGAATATGGGTTTCCCCTGTCGAAGTTGAGTATTGCTTGATGGAACATCCTGCGGTTTTTGAATCCGGTGTGATCGGAAGAACCGACGAAGATGGCTTAGTCAAACCAAAAGCGTATATTGTACTAAAGGAAGGCTACGAGGCCAGCTTTGAGTTAGCAGACGAATTGTCAATCTTTGTTAAAACTAAAATAGCACCTTACAAATTCCCACGTTGGGTTCAGTTTATCCCTAATTTGCCAAGGACAGCTACTGGAAAAATGCAGCGCTTCAAATTACGGCAGTTAGAAATTAGCGATTTACCCTAAAGTTCCCGGTTCATACCAAACAAATCGGATTCCAGTAAATTCTCAGGGATAGTCGCTCGATTCATTTTGATATAAGGATCTTTATTGATATCGCTCAGACAAATTTTCGATCGACTATCTCTTCTCTGTACAACTCTCATCTGCAATTAGAATTGTCAAACTACTCTGGCCATCTTTATTCTTGCCTAATATTTCTCATAGATAGACTTTTCTTAGCATTTTCTAGCCACCGACTGCAATGCGGAAGACTCTCTGTTGCTCCTGAATTGGTTCATCATGTAGACGGAGTCTTTTAAATTCCATTGGATTACATATGATTTAAATTTTCAGATAATTCAAACTATAAATTAAAATTAGAAATTTCACACAAATCTAAATTGAAACTGGGTATTCTTCCAATTTGGGAACGTTATTTAAGGGGGTGATTGATAACACACTATAGTTAGTAAAAGTTACTGAGAATAACTGCAAGGGGCAAGGCAACGATTCAATAGATTTTGGGGGAGGTGAGACAACAACAAACCCATTTTTAGATCCGAATTGCCCAGAGGTTGGGGTGCATTCCCTAACCAGACCATTCCTAACCGTCGGAAGGTATTTAAAAAACTTTATTAAATTAGGGGGAAGAGATAATATGAAATGGCAACGGTATCATACAATTTGGTTATTGATGTTTTTGGGTTGGACTATTGCATATACAGACCGCAACTTACTCTCTCCTATCGCGGCCTACATGATTTCCAACAAGATAGCCTTTTTCGCTGTGGTGGCTAATCCCCACGCACTGGCAGGTCTAATGAGCACTTTGTTTTTCGCAGGTTATATGGCGATGCAGTTCCCCGCCGGCTTAATCGGTGATAGAATTGGTCGCAAGCCCATCCTGGTACTCAGCTTACTTTGGGCAGCGGCAGGAACACTCTTAACCGGAATGTTGGCCTTCTCCTTGTTTGGCTTGCTTGCCGCACGAGTTCTCACTGGCTTGGGTGAGGGGACTTATTACTCCAATGACCGGGCTTTGATCTCTGAGGTTACCCCCCCAGAAAAGATGGGTATGGGCATGGGCGTATCCTTCGTCGGACTGGGCATTGGTCTGGTCGGCGCTTCAGTCGGCGGCGCATGGTTATTAAACTGGGGAGTGAAACTCTTTGGACCTGATAAAGGCTGGTACTTCCCGTTTTACGCAATGGTTATTCCTACTTTGTTAGTCGCTATATTGTTTATGATTTTGCTCAAACCGGACAGGGGTACTTTTTTCAAACCAGCAAGCGATGGCTCCTTTGCTCCCGGTACCCCTTATTATTCAAAGGCCCTATTAGAAGTTTCTAAATACATCGCGTTGTTTTTTGTGCTCATTATGGCTGTGGCTTATGGCGGAATTGAACTTGGAATGAGCGCAGTTGGCGTATCGATCTGTATCCTGATTATTGCCTTGGGAATTATGTTAGTCATTATGACCCGTCTGAATAAGCAAGTAGGAGCTGTCTTTTTTAACAAAAACCTTCAGCTAGTCTATTGGGGAGCCCTCCCTACCCTGTGGAGCCTCTGGTTTTACAGTTTCTGGGGCACTAAGGTTATTTCGGATGCTGCTTCAGCGGGCATTAATAAATCCGCTGTCACCGCAGCCATTTTCGGACTGGCGGCATTAGTAGGTCTTCCATTGATGGGAAAAGTTGCCGACATCTTTAACCGCCGCGGTTATGGCCGAAAGCCTGCCCTGATCTTAGCCATGGGTCTCCATGCATTGTGTATTTTTGGCTTGGGCTTTTACCTCTATGCAGGCGGCACGTCGATATTCATGCTCGGCGCTCTGGTGTTCGGCGCGGGTGTGTTCCTGTTCGGTACCTGGTCGGTATCCTTTTCCCTTGTCACTGCTTTTGCCCCTCCGGCCTTAATGGCTAGCGCTTTCGGGGTTTGGAACCTGATTGCTGAAATCGGTGCCATCTTATCGCCGGTTGTTTCCGGCGTCATGCGAGACGCAACTGGCAGTTGGGTGTCCCCTGTTATGCTGGATGGTGCCTTAATGGTGCTGGGCATAATTTGTGTTGCCTTAGTGTCGGAGCGCGTAGGTATTGCAACGAATGCCTCCAATCAACAAGCCGCCGCAACCAAAGAGGTTTAACCCCACAAATGGGACCACTTGTTCTTCTGTAAAATGTATAAACGTAATCTTATTCAAAATGACGGATGAAAACAAATAAGCGTGCCCTAGTAGGGCACGCTTATTTAACGAAAAAAAGGAAACGAAATGCCCGCTTAAGAATGCACATGTAATTTGTAATGTTCCAGATTTGTGTGCCTACAGATGTGAATTAGGCATTATTGGGAGGCGAACCATGGAAATAATTAATCCCCTTCTTAAGTCTGCCATTGATATGGCACGTTTTGTTGTTGAGTGTACACCACAACCCATGACAATTGGAGTCAGTGATACCACATGTTATTTAATTTACTACCCTACTCATGAAATCGATTTTAAATTAAAAGTGGGCGATCCTATAAGGCCTAAAAGTATGGCAGACCGTGTCTTATCTAGTGGTAAACGGCAAAGTAACCGTGTGGGAGCAGAAGTTTTTGGGATTCCTTATATTGGAGTAGGTGTACCAATTAATAAAAGAAGTTAATAAAGTTTCATCTATTTCTGAAGAACAGGCAGCTGCTTCTGAACAAATCGCTGCCTCATCAATACACATTAATAATCTGGCCGAAGAACTATATTTAATTTCCGAAAAACTGATTTAAGATGTACAAAAAGTTTTGGATTCATCCATTTTGCCAAATCCTCCAAATCACTAGCTTTTCTCGATATTTAGCAAGCCCTATTCAAAGAACCATCTTCGAGCAAAAATTACAAAAAAACTAACAATTTCTAAAATTTAATTAATAAGAGTATTGACAGGTGAATTTTCTGCAAATTTCACTAAAAGTGTATGCTATAATGAGAGAAATTTAGATGTTTATCAATAATGAGGAGGTATCGAAAGTGAAACTATCAACAAGACTAATCTGGAGTTACACCGTTCTTATTTTACTGATGTCAATTATTGTCGGAGTCGTCTATTATCAAGTTAATAGCCTTGGCACAATTGCTGCCAACCTTTCAAACTATCATGTTCCGATGCAAACTACTGCGCAAGATATATCCTTGCAGTTTGCTCGTGAAACGGCTTCCATTCGAGGGTATCTATTTAACGGTAATGATAAATTTATCGGTGAACTGAATGAAGCAGCGAAGAAAGCGAATGAAGATTTGGAGTTCCTACGAGCGAATGTAACCGATGAGCATAAAGAGATGCTTGAAACTGTGGCTACTGCAATGGCTGATTACGCACCTCATCCACTCAAAATGGCTGGATTATATCAAATGCAGGGCGCAGAAGCAGCTAACCAATATGAGCAAAGTGTAGCTGCAGCAGCTAACTCCTCAGCCTTGAAAGTGATTGACGACTATATTGCTATGCAAAATACCGAGTTGCAGGCTGAAGCTGTGCAGATTGATCTTCTAATTAGAAGGATTATTCTAATGACAATCATGGTCTTAGGAGTTTCTGTAGTCATTGCGATTATACTTGCGGGATATATAATTCGTTCGGTTAAAGGTTCAATTGCTAAGGGTCAAGTGGTTGCTGAAGCCCTGGCGAAGGGAGATTTTACCGTCGAGGTCCAAAGTGGCCATGATGAAATCGGGCAACTGGTGCAAAATCTAGGCAAAGCCTCGAGTAACTTGAGGGAATTAATTAGAAAATCCAAAGGGGTCACTGAAAAGGTTAACCTTGCGACTACGGGTTGCGAGGAGGCTATTTCTAACGTTGCGAGTAGTTCAGAAGAAATGGCAGCTTCTACCGAACAGGTATCGGCTGGCTTTCAAGAGATTGCAGCGACTGCAGAGGAAATTACCGCTTCGAGCGAAGAACTTAAACGCTACATTCTGGAGCTAGAAGAGAAGGCCAATTATGGAAGTCGTGAGGCCAACTCAATCGAGAAGCGGGCTGAGGAATTAAAAGGGCAGGCGGTTGAGGCCCAAATAAAAGCTGCAGGTATATATGAGAAAGAAAAAGAAGCCCTCGAGAAGGCGATCGAGGAATCGAAAGTTGTGCAAAAAATCTCTGAATTGACCCAGGGGATTTCCGCAATTGCTGATCAGACGAATTTATTGGCTTTAAATGCAGCTATCGAAGCTGCCCGAGCAGGAGAAAATGGCCGGGGCTTTGCTGTCGTGGCAGAAGAAGTGCGTAAATTAGCGGAACAGTCCTCACAGACTGTTAGAGAAATTGAAGATTTAGTAGGACGAGTGATCAAGGCCCATGAGGACCTTTCTTTTGGTGCTTTGAACAGTTTGCGCTTTATCAACGATGTTGTAGTTCCTGACTATAATAAACTCGTCCAAACAGGTCAACAATATCAACAAGATGCCAACACTATGAAAACTCTTACAAATGAGTTTTCAAGTACTGCTGTAAAACTGAATGAAATGGTCCACTCAGTAGCTACAGCCTTAAATAATGTCACTCAGACAATAAGCGAAGGGGTTGCTGGAGCACAGGAAGTTACGGCAGCGTCCACCGGAGTTGCGACAGACTTGGAAAAGGTAAATCGCGTCATGATTGAACTGAGTGGCCATGCTAACGAAATGAGGAGTGCTGCGGCAAATTTCACGGTTTAGAGTGATGAAAGTACATTAGATTCTCTTAATCAAAAAAAGGGGGGAAATCAACCAACAATAAAACAGAATATGGAGATTTGTATGAGAGGAAGGTCATAGTAAAGGCTTAGAAGGAGAAAAGATCTTAAATACTGTTAAAGACTTAGCTAATAAAAATAATAAGTTATAACAAAGTACTAGAAGGCATCAACATTTAACTGTTGATGCCTTCTCTGATTTTGAGAGTTTATAAAAGTAATTTATCCAAGCCCCAGAAGGCAGTCATCCCAAAAATAATACCTAGAAATAAATTCGGTACAAACTTAGAAAAAACAAACATTAGTGCTCCAGTCCATAAAAAAGGGTTATGTATGAGGACGATTGATCCTTCCGGTATCACCAATTCAGGTATAACAAGGGCGGCCAATAAAGCAATAGGGACAAGTTCGATAAAGTCCCGAGTAAAACCTTGAACATTCTTTCCCTTAAACAGCAGGAAGGGTAAAACACGCGAGCCATATGTGACTAAAGTCATTAATGCAATTATGGCAAGATATTCGATGGACATCCCTCTTCGCCCTCTTCCTTTGTAGCTATCTCTGACTCTTATTATAATTCTAAGGAAGGCAGTTTTCTGCGCCTCCACCATGCCCCGATCCCCGCAGCAAGGACAACACTTAGAATTAGATAGATTTTTCCAGGAATAAGTAACTTAAGTGCAATTGCTAGTATGGCTGCTATAAGGTAGGTCAGGTAATTTTTCTTAGATAAGGAGGAAGTTGTTAAAATAATGAACAACGCTAAAAGCGCAAATTGAAAACCAGAGAATTCAACCGGCAACCAATTGCCAATCAAGCCACCTAGGATCGTAAAGATGACCCAGCAAGAGAAAGCGCCTAAATTAATTCCCTGCATAACCCTGCGACGATTTTCTTCACTACCGACCTCCTTTAAAACCTTCGTATTGAGTACAAAGGTTTCGTCAGTAAGTCCCTGGGCTAGACCCAGAGACCAGGGAAGGGTTCTTTCTGGAAAAAAGGGAACGATTGACAAGCTCATCAGGAGATGCCGAATATTAATAATAAGGGTAGTCACGCCAATCATCAAAGGGGTCGCTCCCTGATGGATCATTTCAATAGCAATAAATTGCGAGGCACCTGCGTAAACAAAGAAAGACATCAGCCCGGCTTCCCAAATGGTTAAACCGAACTGAGTCGCTAAGATTCCAAAGGTAATAGCTACTGGCGTATACCCAATAACAATGGTCAGAGACTGACGCAAGCCATAGACCAACCCTAAATTGGCATTTGCGTTTAGATTGCTTTCCTTTTCTATAGGAATTAGAACTTGACGTTCCATTGCGGTTCAGCTCCAGTCACTCTTTCTCCATGGTATAAAACCAGTCAAATGCTTCAAGGACTCGACGTTCTCCATGATAGAGGGTCACTCAGTTACCTGCTTGATCACGGTCAAAAAATCAGGATAAGATACCTCAGCAGCCTCCATGTTTTCTACGCTGACCCCATCTGTGGAGAGCAGCCCAGCGATAGCCCAAGCCATAGCCAAGCGATGATCTCCAAGACTATTCGCGTAGCCACCGCGTAAGGAAGGCTGACCATGAATCCGCAACCCATCAGGCATTTCCTCGACCTTGGCCCCTAGGGCATTTAGGCCCTCAGCCACTGCGCGAATCCGATCACTTTCCTTGATGCGCAGTTCGGCCGCGTCACGAATCACCGTTTCCCCTTCCGCCAAACTTGCGGCTACTGCTAAAATTGGAATCTCATCAATCAGTCTTGGAATCATGGACCCTCCGATTTCTATCCCTTTTAGGCGTGCAGGACGAACCCGCAAACTTGCTCTGGGCTCACCGCAAACGTCCGAAACATCGCTCAACTCAATATCCGCACCCATCGCTTGTAGCACGTCCAATATCCCTGTACGTGTCGGGTTCACTCCAACATCCGTCAAGATTATCTCTCCGCTCCCAACCAAACTTCCTAAGACCAGAAAGAAAGCAGCCGACGAAATATCTCCTGGAACAATAATTCTTTGACCAGTTAAACGTCCCCCACCATGAACTGACACCTCAGTACCGAGACTTAGAACCTCCACGCCAAATCCCCTTAGCATTCGCTCAGTGTGGTCCCTGGAAAGAGCAGGTTCCATTACTCTGGTCTCACCGCTGGCTCTTAACCCTGCTAAGATAATGGCTGATTTTATTTGAGCCGAAGCGACCGGTGTTCGAAATGTTTGCCCTTGTAACTGACCACCCTGTAGAGTTAACGGCGCAAAATTGCCCCCTTGCCGACCCATTATCTGGGCTCCCATCTGCTTAAGTGGGTCCGTGACACGGCGCATAGGTCTAGATCTAAGTGATGCATCTCCAGTCAGGGTGACAGCAAAGGGACTACCCGCTAACACGCCTAGCATTAATCTCATAGTGGTTCCAGAATTACCAGCATCTAGAATATCCGAAGGCTCTTGCCAAGCTTCCATTCCCTCGCCGCTAATCCAAACTTCGCTCCCTTGTCTTTGCCAAGATACTCCAAGTTGAGTTAAACAACGAAGCGTACTTAAACAGTCCTGGCCTAATAAGAAATTCGAAACATGGGTTTCTCCCTGAGCCATACCTCCGAAGAGGGCTGCTCGATGAGAAATCGACTTATCACCCGGAACCCGGATTTCTCCTTTCGCGTCGGAAGCTGGTTTGATATACACGCCTCGCATAGGTGCTACCCCCTTAGTTAGGTTATACATTACGTTATACACTTATTTCTGCCAAACTTCAATTCAACTACCAAAATAATTAGTTTTACTTCAATTTTCTAAAGACTCCACTTCTATTCTAGGAGTGTTTAGTGTGGTATTCTTCGTAAACTTATGGCTCTGGCAAAGTTTACGATTCCTACCTAACATGGAATTATTTCATGTCCTCTCGAATCGCATGTGCCTTGCGAAATGCCTCAGCAATAGACTCTCCATCTCCTTGCTGTAGGCATTCCCGCAGTTCTTTTATTCTCTGCTCCCAATGGGTAAGCCCATCGAGAATGGCATCAGCATTTCTCACCATAATTTCCTTCCACATTTCAGGTGAACTGTCTGCAATACGCGTAATGTCTCGGAAGCTGCGACCAGCTAACGCCAAAGTCGATGCCCCTTCTTTTGAGGCATCCTGTGCCGCCAATGTCAGGGCTACCGCTAACAAATGGGGGATATGGCTGACCATTGCCACTTCCACATCATGATCATTCGCTTCTCGAAAGACAACTTTGGCTCCGAACCCTTGAACAAGTTCGACGAGTCTCCCAACCGCCACTGGAGAGGAATCTGAGGTAGGAGTTAGGACATAGGGATAACCACGGAAAAGGTCTGGATCCGCGACTCCAAACCCTGACTGTTCTGAACCCGTCATTGGGTGACCGCCAATAAAATTAAAATTATAGGGCCCGCCAAAGCCATTATGACGAGATTTTTGGCAGATTTCCGTCTTTAAACTGCCCACATCTGTGACAATTGCCCCCTTGGGAATTCTGCCCATCAATTGTTCTAACCCATTTTCCAGTTCTTCTATGGGAAGAGCTAAGACAATTAAATCAACATCGATAAACTGAGGCATCTCCGTCCAGCCAGCCAGAATCCAGCCCCGACGCACAGCTTTATCAAGACTAGCCTTTTCCGGGTCTACTGCAAAAACCTCCCAGCCAGCACGCTGCAAGGCACCCGCCCAAGACCCTCCAATCAATCCCAAACCAAGGATGCAGGCCTTCGGAATCCGAAGACCTGACCAGCCTGGTGTTAAAAATTCTTCATTCTCAGGATTCATCAATCCATCAGTCAACACGCTTACTCACTTCTCCTAACTCACGATCTAGTACAGAGGTAAGCCTTGATAGATCGTTCATCATAGTTTGAAACCTTTCAGGCGTTAAGGACTGTTTTCCGTCGGAAACGGCCTTTTCCGGATGAGGATGGACTTCGACAATCAAGCCATCGGCACCAGCAGCAAGGGCTGCTTTGGCCATAGGATGAACCAAATGCCACTTCCCAGTTCCGTGACTTGGGTCAACTATGACCGGGAGGTGAGAGAGGGCATGCAAAGCAGGGACCATACTTAGATCAAGCGTATTTCGAGTATAACTCTCAAAGGTACGAATCCCACGCTCGCAGAACATTACTTGGTAGTTTCCTCCATCCATGATATATTCTGCAGCCATCATCCATTCCTCTAGTGTGGCAGAAGGTCCTCTTTTTAAGAGGACAGGCTTCCCGCACTTGGCTACTTCTTTGAGGAGAATAAAGTTTTGCATGTTCCGAGCCCCAATTTGGAGAATATCAGAATAATGAGCCACTAAAGAAACATCACGCGCATCAATCACTTCTGTGACTACTAATAGCCCCGTTTTATCACGCGCTTCGGCTAAATAGCGTAATCCTTCTTCCTCTAAGCCTTGAAAGGAATAAGGAGACGTGCGCGGTTTAAAGGCACCTCCTCGCAAGAAGGTCGCACCACTCTCGCGTATGGCAAAAGCCGTTTCCATGATTTGGGCCCTACTTTCTACTGCACAAGGGCCTGCCATAACATGGACCGTCTTGCCTCCGATTTCTTGTCCACCCACTCGGATAATAGTATCAGCAGGTTGAAACTCTCGACTGACTAACTTATACGGTGCCAAAATCGGCACTACTTTTTCTACCCATGGAAGCGCTTCTAAATCAAGGGATTCAATTTTCTGCCGGTCCCCAATTGCTCCCATGATCGTTTTTTCGACCCCTTGGGAAAGATGAATTTTCAAGCCCTCATCCGTTAACCGTGTGGATACCTCTTCAATCTGTTCTACCGTCGCACCATTTCTTAAGACAATAATCATTTTTTTTACCCCTTTCAACCATCCTACCTCTAAATCTATCTAGGGAGACCACGAGATAAGAATCCTCTCTTATTCTGGTCTGTTCCTACAGTAATTATTAATCAGGACGCGTGATAACCAAAAAGGCACCCTGAATAGAGGGTGCCTTGATTTTCAATCGCTCCCATCCTACTATTCTACCTATTCTTTGCCAAGTCCTTCGCTAATGAAGCACCCGCAACAACCACAGCCGGCCATCCTACATAAGCTTTGCCAAGCAAAGCTTGCTAATCTAATCACGAAGTAAAAATTAAATTAGAGCTATCTTACCACAGAAGGGGCTATCTCTACAACCCCAACCATAGTATTCATATTATTCTGTAAACTTGGATGTATCAGGGTGTAGGTTACTAATTTTGCGATTAATAATTTCTCGCAGAAAGACCCGATTTCAGTATGAACTGCAACCGGGTCTTTTATATGTGCCTAGGTCAACGAGCAAGAAGCCATCACGCAAAAATCAATTCTCGACCCACAGCTTTAGCCACAGGCCCAACACTTTCCATAAGTTCAGCGAAATGTTCAAAGTTCAACGATTGATCTCCATCACTTAAGGCAATTTCTGGTTGAGGATGTACTTCGATCATTAAACCATCTGCGCCAGCAGCAATTCCTGCTAAAGCGACAGGTTTGACCAATGACCATCTTCCAGTACCATGACTTGGGTCTAAAAAAACAGGCAAATGAGTTAGTTCTTTTAAAGCTGGAATTGCCGTAATGTCCACGGTGTTTCGGGTGTAGGTCTCAAAGGTCCGAATCCCACGTTCACACAATACAACTTGATCGTTTCCTTCTGACATAATATACTCCGCGGCAAAAATCCATTCTTCTATGGTTGCTGCCAGACCGCGTTTTAACAAAACAGGATGTTTAGTTTTTCCTATTTCAGTTAAAAGTGTATAATTTTGCATATTTCGAGATCCTATTTGAAACATATCCGCCACTTCGCCAACCCGTTCAATGTCGCGAGCATCCATAACTTCCGTAACCACTGGAAGTCCTGTCAGCTCCCTAATCTGTGCTAACATTTCCAAACCGCCTTCTCTTTTTCCTCGAAAGGAATAGGGGGAGGTTCTTGGTTTATATGCTCCACCACGAAGCATTGTGGCTCCGAGACGTTGAATTTCCAGAGCTGTACTCAATAACTGTTCATAGCTTTCAATTGCACACGGACCAGCTACGACCACCAATTGCGGGCCACCGATGATAACATCTCCCACTCGAACAGTCGTGGTTTCTTGCTGTTTGTTTTGCCGTCGAGTGATTAGATTCACCCCGCACTCCTTCTTCCTCTGCACTTAGTCGATTCGTTCACAAGTTCATTTCTTAGGTACTTAATCAGCATCTATGAGATCTTTCCTTAATATGACAGCATTACGCAAAAAGATGTGGCGAATTTCCCTTTGGCAACGATCAGAATTGGCATGTAAAAGCACTCGTATACAGTGTGGAAGTGCGCCAGGCACTGGAATTTCTGTCGAGCAAAGAAGAGGTACCAACTGCCATCCTATGGCACGAGCACTTGATGCAGGAAAATCTGCATTTAAATCTGGGGTCACCGTAAAAATCGCACTCACTAAATCTTCAGTGCTTAAGGCATTTTCTTTAAGAATAATTTGTAAAAGTTCCTGGGTTGCTTCACGGATTTCCTGAGGATCATTGCGATCTACCGTTGTCGCACCTCGTATTCCTCGCACCATGCCCACCCCCCCTATTCCTTAGGAGCGACGCGATGTCCTAATCCTACTGCTACTTCATCTAGATGCAAGAGCCCTATTCCGAAGAATACCGCTACGCTCAAATGATCACTCTGACGAGCGATTCCAATCTTTCCGCCAATATTTAAACCCAAAGCTTTATTCATGATTTGACTTAAGGCCTCGCGAGTTGCACCGGCTACAGCCCCTTCATCCCCATGTGTTTCTTTAATAGCTCCTTCGCGTTTTGCCGCTACAATTGCCCGTTCTACGATCTTGCGAACCGAACTAATATACTCTCCACCATAATCGACTGCAGCAGTTTTTACCCCCAACCGTTGATAAGACTCTTTTAATTGAGCCTCTTCTTCTCTGCTCTCTGTCATCGCCATTCTTAATGCTGCGAGCGCAATCTTTTTACTTTGTGCCATGTACGCATTCTTCCTTTCCCACGAATTGATCCCACTCTTATTCGTGAACAAGACGTGCGGAATGGTAGAAAAAGACACTAAGTAGTGTCTTTGATTTCTTAATTTAACCATCCCACCATTCTTCTATACTAAAGCGAATAATTCCCATCCTACCATTCTACCCTCCTTTTCTCAATAGTTTATGAGAAAATATATTTATGATTGATGTAATTATATTACGCTAAAGAGAGCTTTGCAAGATTAGTGCCTTACAGTTACATTCTGAATATTTCCCTGCACCACGAAAATCTGGTTTTGACGCGGCTCAAGTAATTGAGGATCTTTCTTGAGGACTTGAACCTGAATGCGCTGAGCTATACCCACACCATCCAGTTGGATTTGACCGGATTGAACCGTTATTTGCTGTTCCCCCTTGGCTAAAGTCGCAATAACTTTACCATTTTGAAGTACACGAATCGGTGCAGCTGGTATCGCTTTCAATGTCACATTCCAGACGTTAACTGATTCTACTAAGGTTGGCTTGGCAAGGGAAGGAAGGTCCAAAGAAGGAGCTTCAACCCGTTCTGCCATTGCCATATAAAATTGTACCGGATCTCTAATTGCACTTAACTGCATTAAGACAAGTATTACCGATGCCAAGACCACGACTCGAATGATCCGGCGTTCTCCCCGCTGGACAATATTCCAGAGCCACTCTAACAGGCTTCCTCTACGACGCACTTGCACCACCTCAAATAGAGTTTATGCAAGAGATGTCTAAATCAGACCACGGATAAAGCAACCTCTCGAGCCGCACATCCCGCCCGATAGCCCATTGCAAAGGCCGCCTGAAGGTTATAACCTCCTGTAATACCATCGACATCCACTACTTCACCGGCCCAATAAAGCCCTTCAAGACATTTTGAAGCCATTGTTTTGGGGTTAATCTCTTTAACATCAACTCCACCGGCTGTAACAATCGCGGTCTCTATAGAAAGGGTTTCTGTAATCGTCATAGGCAACTCTTGTAACAGTCTGAGCAAGCGTTTTCGTTGTTCGCGGCTGATTTGATGCACTACTCCTTCTGGGTTAATTCCGCTCAAACGGATCATAACCGGAATCAGACTTTGAGGTAATAGGTCATCCAGAGCATTCTTAAACTGCTTATTGCTGTACTTTTGAAAATCACGTTGAACACGGGCATCTAATTGTTCTTGGGTAAGGGCTGGTTTAAAATTAACCCGTAACTCGACCTGCTCCCCGTTACACAAGGCATCCCCTGCGCGACGGCTCATGGTTAAGATAATGGGACCGGATACCCCAAAATGTGTAAACAGCATTTCGCCAAACTCAGTTATCTGCTTCTTTCCATCGATCCACAAGGACCCCTCAACGTTCTTCAAGGATAATCCCTGAAGCTCCTTCACCCAATCTTCCGCCGTTTTAAGTGGCACCAAAGCGGGCCTGGGGGTTATTACTTTGTGCCCCAGTTTACGGGCAAATCGAAATCCATCCCCACTTGACCCGGTCGCTGGATAGGATGAGCCTCCCGTACAAACGATCACTACAGGCGCCAAGAACTTTTTCTGACCATGTCCTCGAACCCCAGCAACATGACCGTTCTCAACTAGAATTTCCTCAACCGTGATTCCAGATCGGACCTCTACTCCTGTTTCTGTTAAAAACGCCGCTAAGGCATCTACAATCTTTTCAGCGTCATCTGAAATCGGGAAAACACGTCCTCCACGTTCGACTTTCGTCTCGACCCCGTACCGAGCAAAAAAATCCCGTAAGGCTACATTATCGAAACCTCTTAAAATACCGTGCAAGAACCGTCCATTTCCAGGGTAGTGGCTGATAAAATCTGACACGTTTTCTTCGTTCGTTATATTACAACGTCCTTTACCAGTGATCGCAATCTTCCGGCCCAGACGTTCTTTCTTTTCAACTAAAAGAACCTTCGCGCTTCCTATAGCCGCTTGTCCAGCAGCCATCATACCTGCAGCTCCACCACCAACCACAATAACTTGATACTCGTTCATAGTTTATTCCTTTCTTTAGTGGCTCTTTTCAAGCCAGAGGCCATAACTTAACATTTCTTCTTTAACTAAATAATATGTACACTATTGCTTTGGAAATTAAATTTTATAATTCTACCCCTCTATTCAGGTTAAAATACTTCCTCCCAATGAAACATATGCGAACGGGCATGAAGTCAAGCATGCAAGTCACGAGCCGTCCCCAACTTGCACTTTGTTCGCACCATGCAAGTGCTGAGCCTAAGATAAATAGTCAAACAAGATAACCCGAAGGAAAGTTCATTGAACATTGGTACTCGGCGGAACTTGCTCGCAAGGTATCATTTGTTGTCGTTCCGAGTAAGTTCCTGTAGGTTCCCGGACCCTACTCGGAACGACAAGTTCCGCCGAATAACAATGGGCTGCTTTAAAACAGGTAGCTTTCTTTAGATTTTCACACATAAACACAATATCGTCAATAAGCTGTTCTGTACGGATAAGTCCCTCTAGAAAAGTTTTTTCATATAGATATAACGTCCTTCATCCTATATGCCAATAAATGGTATTCAAAATAATTATAGCGATATTTTGTGAGAGTCAAGTGGTTTTTGCATCTTTTTGAATATTTTTATCAACTTTTATTTAGCCGATTTATAAGCTAAATAAAAGTCTTCCTAATTATGTCAGCACAGCTTGATGACATTGGGGTCGGAGGTTCGAGTCCTCTCAAACCCACCATAAGTTAGATTTGTAAATCGTTACTATAAAACCTTGAGATCTCTGAAAGCAGAGAGTATCAAGGTTTTTTAAATTAATAAGAGAAACAAGAGCAAGCTTGATAGCTCTATTATAGCGTGTCTGTAATGGTATTTTTGTGGATTTTCCATTGACACAAACACATAGGAATAGTACAATAACTTTAAACCTCCCCCCCCGGGGGCGGGAATAAGGTTTTACTAGTTAAAGTATGAACTAAGTGTAAATGAAGAAATTAGGAGTTGTTAATATGGTTGACACCGAGAAAGAAACCATAATTAACCGTTTTAGAATTATTCGGGGTCACATCAGCGGTATAGAAAAGATGATTGAAGGAGGAAAAGAATGCGCTGATATTTTGGTACAAATGGCGGCTGTAACCGCCTCCATGACAAAGGTTAAGCTAATGATTAATAAACATATGGTTGAGCAATTTATAGAAAAGGCATTAGTTGAAGAAAAAGATATAAAAAAGGAAATAACTAAAATACTTGAAAATATTTTAAAGATCAGTTAATAAAAATTTAAGCCTTCATGAGAAATTATACATCAAGAAGGCGGAATGGGAGTTAAATATGAAGAAAATATTAATTTTGGGGGCAGGTACCGCTGGAACTATGATGGCCAATCATCTTGTCAAGAAAGTTAACAAAAATGAATGGTCAATAACGATTGTCGATCAACATGAAAAACATTACTATCAACCAGGGTTTCTGTTCATTCCTTTTGGGGTCTATTCGGAAAAAGACGTAATAAAAGAAAAAACTAACCTTCTTCCAAAGGAGGTGAAATATATTCAAGCTCCTATAGAGTTGATTGAAGCAGAAAAAAAACAAGTCATATTAGGCGACGAGAAAATTATCCCTTATGACATATTAATTATTGCAACAGGATGTGAAATTGCCCCCGAAGAAGTGGAAGGGGTAGACCAGGGCTGGAGAAAAGATATTTTCGACTTCTATACTATTGAGGGTGCAGTTGCCCTAAGGGATAAATTGAAAAATTGGGAGGGAGGTAAATTAGTTGTTCACATAAGTGAAATGCCAATTAAATGTCCCGTTGCTCCACTTGAATTTGTTTTTCTTGCAGACTGGTTCTTTTCAGAAAAGAAAAAAAATCGTAAAAAGGTCGAACTAAGTTATGTTACTCCACTAGACAGTGCCTTTACGAAGCAGAAGTGTGCAGATGTCTTAGGTGACTATTTTCCACAAAAAAATATAGATTTAATTAAGAATTTCAATGTGAGTCATGTAGATGCGGAAAGCAGAAAGCTTGTATCGTTGGATGACAGAGAAGTAACTTACGATCTTCTTGTAACGATTCCGGTAAATATGGGAAGCAAGCTGATAGAACGCTCTGATTTAGGTGACGACTTAAACTTTGTACCGACTGACAAACATACTCTTCAATCTAAAGCTCACAAGAATATATTTGTCATTGGGGATGCCACCGATATTCCAGCTTCAAAGGCTGGTTCTGTCGCCCATTTTGAAGCAGAAATTCTAACTCATAATATCCTAAGTTATATTAATAATCAGCCTTTAACTGCTAGCTTCGATGGTCACGCAAACTGTTTTATCGAATCAGGATACCATAAAGCACTTTTAATTGATTTTAATTATGAAATTGAGCCTGTTGAAGGAACATTTCCTCTGCCTGGGATTGGCCCTTTTTCACTCTTAAAAGAAACGAGAATAAACCACTTAGGGAAATTGGCTTTTAGACACATCTACTGGAATATGCTATTGAAAGGCATTCCGATTCCTACTGTTTCGCCAGATATGAAAAAGAGCGGCAAGAAACTTGAAGGATTATCGGTTGATGTTTAAGCATAGAAATCACTAATAATTAGGGAGGATTAGCTATGGAAAAAGTAATTGCGGGTTATTCTGTAGACGTTACTGAAGAAGGATACTTGACTAATCAGGCTCAATGGAACAAAGAAATAGCTTGGGCAATAGCAAAAGAAATTGGAATTAACGAATTAACTGAAGGTCATTGGAAAGTGATTGAATTCTTACAGAAGGATTTTGCTGAAACAGAAAAAATGCCAACTATTAGAAGAGTTAAAAATGCAGGCGGTATTGCAACCAAAGAACTATATGCACTGTTTCCAGAAGGACCTATCTTAAAGGCTGCTAAAATAGCTGGATTAAGCAAGCCTGTTAGTTGTGTTTAAATGGAAGGGGAAAGAAAAATGTCAAATAACGAAAAGATTAAAAAGGTCTCGATTGTTGTATCAAAGGGATCTCTGGAGGGAATATACCCAGCGTTAATTATGGCTAATGGAGCAAGAATGCAAGGAATCGAAGCCAATCTATTTTTCACATTTTTTGGAATGGATGCAATCACTAAAAAGAAGATGGCCAATATTAAAGTTGCCACTGTTGGTAATCCGGCAATGGGTATACCCACTTTAATTGGAGCTATTCCCGGAATGTCGTATTTTGCAACTAGGATGATGAAGAAGCAGATGGAAGAATTAGATATTCCGCCAATACCGGAATTTATCGAAATGATTGATGATGCTGGCGGCAAAATATATGCTTGCTTAGCTAGCGTAGAGATGTTCAAATTGAAAAAAGAAGATTTTTGCGATCAAGTAGAAAAAATATTGACAGTAGGAGAATTTTATGACATCTCAGCTGGAGGTCAAATAATATTTACCTAAAAAGATAACCGGTTCTCCGACAATTGTTGAGGCAGCAGATATTCTAATGGAATATCTGCTGCCTCTTTTCATGATATATTGTTAAAAATGAAATGGATAATCGGGCTGTTTATATCAACATAAGCCTAACGAGACCAGAGGGCACCACGGGCGGATGTCCCGTTAAACCTCTGTAAGATCGTTACGACGCATAATAAGCATAATTCGACGTAGCGAATTAAGTTTTAATGCCTACAAAAAAGCCACACCAATTTATAGTGCTGTTCTCCGTAATTTGAATGTTCGTCTCGACAATTCAAAGACACGCATATTAAACAATCGTTTTGGAGAAATCTGATGTGGCAATTTTATGCTTCTTAAATTTTATCGCGATTTAGTATTATTGAACCATTCAATCGTTGCTTTTCCATGCTCTTCAGGAATCTTGTTACTAACTTGTTCATGAAGCCATCCTAAAGTCTTATTGTTCAAATACTGTCTCATCTGGTCTTCTGCTTCTACCATTACAACTTTTATCAAGCAAGGACATTTTGTATATGTATCAGGTAAATTATTTTTATCAAACAATATCTCATTTTGTCTAATCTCTGCACATTGAAATAATGGAGTCGTCCCTTCTACTGCTTCAACTATATTCCAAAAGGTTATGCTTTCTGGAATACGTGCTAACTCATATCCCCCATTAACACCTGAAATTGACTTCACAATCCCGGCTTTCCTTAATTTTGTATATACTTTTGATAAATAAGTTTCTGAAACTCCCTGAAATGTCGCTAAATCTTTAATTCCAACAGCCTTTCCTGATGGAATATCTACCATATATAATAAACAATGTAATGCATACTCTACTCCTATGGAAAATTGCAATACAATCCACCTCCTAAATAATAAAGTCCCCACATAATACTTAATTATTTTTTGTCGATATAACATGATTCAATAGTAGATAATGATTATCTTTAATATATATTGACTTTATGCAAATTTATCACTTTTATTTACTTTCTACAAAAAACCACCAATTCCTTTTGATGATAATATTTCCCTTTAAAGAAGATTTAAAGCCATGCAGGAAAAGAACAGGATTTCAAATTTTTTTAAGAAACTCAACGGTTCACATGCGCCGGCACAGGACGTGCCAAGTGTCGAATGCGCCAAGACTCGAACAGAACGTTCGAGATTAGAGCGCCGCCATGGACGGTAAGGCACCGTGACGGCATAGCATTCGACCAGAAAGCCCAGAGGTTTTGAGTTTTAGCCATATCATCAAGCGAATAGCAATGAAACACGATAGTCTCCAGTGGAGAGTATCGCCGAAGCCGTGATCCCAATGGAAATACTTACCGGCGTAGGATGTTAAGACACTTCCTCCCCTTTGCCCTCAGAACTCTTCTGTGCTAAGATTATCGCAAGTCCCAAGAACAGCTAAAGCAAAATTAGGAGGAATGTTTCATGAGTCTCGACCAACGGACCCTTGCTCTAGTACAAATATCTGCAGCAGTAGCCTGTAATGCCCTTGCAACCCTTCGTGTTACGGTCACAGCGGCCCTAAACTTAGGTTTAACCCCCCAAGAAATCGAAGAAGTTATCAATTTGGCTAAAGAGATTCAACAACAGCCCATTTCTCATGTAACTCATTTAGCCAATCAGCTTTTGCGCGAACCTAAGAAACAAGCACACGAGCCTAGTGCCCAGTGCGGGTGCGGCTGCGGAAGTCACCATTCCTAAGCTCCTCCACTCTGGCATGCTCCTATAAAGCTAGTTCGAAAAAAAACCGCGGCCATCAGGATTACTGGTTGCGCAGACTAAACATAATTCAGCCTTATCAAAAATCCGTTTGCCACATCGAATGCAATACCCCGGCTGACCCTCGTGGATCAGTATTTTACCCGTAAGTAAACGATGTGACAATGATTTAAGCTTAAATGATAATGCTTTTGGAGGGCAAGTTTCCACGCATCGCTGGCAATGAACACACTTTTGGGGTTCCAGAATAAGACGCAATTTCTGGATCTTATCCTCTGTGTTAAGCTCCTCTGTACTCGGATCAGGATTCATCTCTTCTCGCTTTTGTAACGCGCCTTGTGGGCAAATTGCTGCACAGACACCGCAACTTGTACAACTATCGGAAACGGTTAAAGCTCTGAAGGGGATTTTCTCCTCTGAAGCAGCCCCTAAAGCCTCAATCAGCCACTGACGCGATTTGGGTATTGGATATATATCATCGCCGGCCAGGCTTGGTAGCCATTCTTCCATCTTTTCCTTGCTCATTTGCCTCCAGCCTGATTTTGTTTTCCGTTTCAAATGGAGAGGGGCAACAACTGCAGGCTCTGGTTCAATAGCACTCCCTTCATCCGAGTGAACTTGAATGTGGACAAGGGGATGCTCTGGCCAGTCCAGATGAACCTGTTTAAAAATCTGAACACTCGTTGCGCAAGCAAGACGATCATCGCAATCTGAACATACACCAGTCATAATCGTGACAGACTTTTCCTTAGCCAAAATCGCAAGTGTCATCCAGCTATCTCGATCAAATATTCCCAAGCAAGGGATTTCAAACCCGAGGGGCCTTGCTTTAGGGCAATTTAAAACAATTTTTTCAGTCTCTATTAGAAAATCATGAAGATTGTCCATGGTCCGATCTGCAAAACCGTCACTCGGGCACACGGCCATACACACTCCGCATTCCGTACATTGTTTAGCATCCAGCTGTCGATACTCTGAGATAGCTTGATGCGGACAACGTTCTATACACAATTGACAAGGCTGGGCAAACGGCTTTTTCGTATTAAGACAGTTCCCATTGTAGTATACCATTTGACATGTCATAATCTTATCCTCACTATCATTTCCTCCTACATGACTATTCGCTTTTAATCCCAAATTTCCTCTAACTACAACTTTTCAATCAGCTTTCGATAAGAACTTGTTCAGCTAAGGCTGACATCGAGACTTCTGTGACGAATGCCTCCTAGGATGCCCTTTATGGCGCATTGGCATTCGTCAGTGACGCCACATAGCGGCATGAGAGTGAAAGTCTGAATAAACTAAAAAAGAGGCGGAAGCACTATTAGTGTTTCCGCCATTTTTAGTCTATATTTAAATACTTTGCCAAGTGTCTCTCGACCCCGAGCAAATGGTCCAACATAAATTTTTGGGCCTTTTCTGCATCATGATTTTTTATCGCCTCATAAATTTTACAATGTTCATCATATAATTTCTTTGGGGTGTCACCGCGTTCGTAGAGTCGACTGCGGCTTGATTTTAACGATTTTTGCATAGTATCGGAGAGCGTATTCATGAGACGAATTAGAATTTTATTATGCGTTGCCCTAGCAATTGAGTAATGGAATTGATGATCAGCATCTTCCCCTAAACGATGGTTTTCAAGGTCCATGCGCATAATTTCTAGTGCCTCATACAAATCTTTGATCTCATCATCATCCGCTCTCTCTGCCGCTAATCCCGCAGCCTGGACCTCCAAAATCTTTCGAGCTTCATAAAGCTCTAAATCCGAATCAGTTTCAATGAAAAGCATCCAAGCGAGAGGGGTAATCACCGATTCAATGTTAACCTGTCTAATGTACGTTCCTTCTCCAGAACGAACTTCGATTAAACCCATCATCTCAAGAGCACTAATAGCCTCTCGAATAGAGGCTCGACTTACTTGAAACCGCTCAACTAATTCTCGTTCTGAAGGTAAACGGTCACCGGGTTTTAACTGTCCTTCAGCAACTAGGTGTCCTACTTGGTCGACAATCTGCTCGTAAATTTTTCGGGTTTTAATGGGTTTTAGATTCACCCTTTTTCACTCCTCGTCATTGGTATCAATAATTGTACCAGTAAATAGTGTAACACAAGTCTGAACTTAAAAGAACATGGAAACACTTATTTGTTGAGTGTTTCCATGTTCAATAGTCCTTGATTAGAGCAATACCAAGCTTTAATAAGGAATTACCTTTTTTTTCCTGACCGATAAGATTCTGCGAGAATTTGGATTGTGTGCACTACTTCTTCCTCAATTCCAGCATTTTCAACCCCACTTTTCAGTTGCAAGCGGCAAGCAGGACAGCCCGTTGCTACGGTGTCTGTACGAGTTAGGGCAATATCAGCCGTTTTACGATCTGATATCTGCACGGAAAGATCAGGGTGTACTATACTGAAAGATCCGGCCATACCACAACACCGACCTGGCTCTTTCATTTCAATCACTTCTACTCCGGGAATACTCTTTAGGATTTCGCGTGGCTCACTGCTGATCCCCTGCCCACGGTTTAAGTGGCAAGGATCATGATAGGTTACTTTGCGTTCCACACGACCTAAACCTTCTTTTTTAAAGGGTACTTTATGAATAAGGAACTCGGAAATATCGTAGGACTTTCCAGCCCATTTATCTGCCAAGGCTTTAAACTCCTGATCATTCTCCAATAGTTCAGTAAAGACATGCTTCCAAGCGGTCCCTCCCGAAGAACAGGCTACGACTAAGGCATCGGCACCTAATTTTTCGAAGGCCCGCAGATTACGTCTTGCTAAGGCACGGGCTGAGTGAACGTCTCCATTGACAGAGGCTGGAATACCGCAACATCCCTGGTTCTTGGGAATGACGACTTCGATATCATTTTCAGTAAGCACCTCAACGACTGCTCTACCGATGTCTGTGTAGAAATAATTGATCATACACCCCGTAAAAAAGGCCACTCGTTTTTTTGGGTTTTTGACCGATATTACTTCAGGAAATTCAGACCTCAAAGTTTTCTTGGCCAACATGGGAAACACTTTTTCAGTTCCTATGCCAACGTCAAAACGCATCCGCGCGATCCGATCACTTTTATGAGGCAAGTGCTTTAAGGCTACGCCCTGGAATACACTACCTGCCTTCATGCCTAAATCGAACAATTTCTGCATCTTTAACGCGGTAAAGGCAATCTTTTTAACTGAATGCAATCCTTTTTTGCGAACAGCTTCTGCCCTTGCAGCAAGGATGATTTTATCAAATCGAACCCCGCAAGGACAGTTGGTATTACAGGCCATGCAGGTAGTGCAAAGGGAAAAGCGATCCGCTAGTCCCTTTGTCATGTCAAGTTCTCCTGAAATAAGGTACTCCACTAAACTGATTTTTCCCCTGGCAACGCCCACTTCTTGACGAGTTTCTTTATAAATCGGGCATACGGCCATGCAGTTTCCGCACTTCATACATTTATGGAGTTCATCGGTAATCGAATCCAGCGAATTATATACGGACACGATTAGTCCCTCCTTACAATCTTCCCAGGGTTCAACACATAGTTGGGATCCAGGGCTTCTTTTATACGTCGTAATGCTGCAACACCGGCTTCTCCAAATTCCAAATCTAGATATTTCATTTTAGCAATCCCAATCCCGTGTTCCCCTGAAAGAGTTCCTCCTAGAGAAATCGCCACTTGGAAAATTTCGTCTACAGCAAGATGAACTCGTTTCATTTCGTCTGTATCCCGTTCATCCGTAAGAATTGTAGGGTGCAAATTACCATCTCCGGCATGCCCGAATGTGGCAATTTGAAGACGATGCTTTTCGGCAATTCTACGAATTGCTTTGAGCATATCGGGAATTTTGCTGCGTGGAACCGTGGCATCTTCTAAGACTGTCGTCGGTCTTTTCTGAGCAAGAGCGGGCAGGGCACTTCGGCGAGCCAACCACAATAGATCCCGTTCTTTATCGTTTTTGGCAATTTTCACCTCAGTAGCTCCCTCAGCCTGTAAAATTTGCTCGACCAAAACTGCTTCCCGCTCAACTACTTCTTTATACCCATCTACTTCAACCAACAGCACGGCTTCTGCATCCAAGGGGAGCCCCGCATGCACGAAATGCTCAACTGTTTGAATGGTCGCATTATCCATAATTTCGAGGGTTGCTGGAATAATCTTATTGCGAATAATAGAAGCAATGGCCTTCCCAGCCTTATCGACATCATCAAAAATGGCTAGAATGCTTTTGCGTGCCTCTGGGGCTGGTATCAGCTTCACGATAATTTCCGTGATAATCCCCAGTGTTCCTTCAGCGCCGGTAAAGAGGGCAACTAAATCATACCCTGTGACGTTTTTGACCGTTTTTCCACCCCAACGAATGACTTCTCCATTGGCTAAGACCAATTGTAGGCCCATAATATAATGCTTGGTAACTCCGTATTTCAGTCCGCGCAATCCACCTGAGCATTCGGATACCGAACCACCCATGGTCGCTGTTGTCACGGTTCCTGGATCCGGGGGATACAACAAACCTAATTTAACCACTTCATCATTGAGAGCTTGGATGATCACTCCAGGTTGAACAGTTGCTGTTAAATTATCTTGATCTACCTCTAGGATTTTGTTGAGATTGAGCATGGAGAGTACGATCCCCCCCTTAGTGGGAATGGTTCCCCCGCTAAGGTTAGTTCCTGAACCACGTGGATAGATTGGGATTTGATGGCGTACGGCAATTTTTACAACCTCTGACACCTGTTCGGTAGAAAGGGGCGAAACCACTACATCCGGCTTATGATGTTTCATGGCAGCGGTTGCGTCATAAGCATAGGTCAGTAAGTCTTCCTGCTCTGTGAGGACATTCTCTGCACCGAGCACTTGAACTAGTTCTTGTAAGACTTCACGAGCTAACATCCATTTACCCCCTTAAAAATGAAGATATCTACCATTTATTTAGTTTTTGTCTGGCTGTGTCTGACTGTCAGACCACTTATCCCTATATTAATTCAATTTAATAGAAATTTCAATATAAAATTCAAAATTTCGTCTTCCAAAAGTTTAGGAAGGGGTTAGCTGTAACCCCTTCCCAGTGAAATTTGTTAACTCATCCAAGCCTAACGTGAATATTTATGTTCTAATAGTTTCATCTCTTGCTGAAATGATTGACTTAACCGAAAGAGCAGGCGTTCCATATCCAAGCGGTGAAGTGAAACTGTTTCAGGACTAAGAAACTCAAT
>DOPS01000157.1:0-15448 GCA_003512645.1 Desulfosporosinus sp. | reverse complement strand
GTTTAGTTTTCAAAGACCATGGACGGTCTGGGTGTCACCGGAGCCCGAAGACACTGTCTTCGCACGTATTAACCTTCTTGCAGGATGGCGGGAGGTGACCAAAGACCATGGATGGTGGTAAGGTGCCGTGATGACAGTATATTCAACGGCCGTTCAATCGTGCGCGTCTTTGTGGCGCTCAGTTATAATACCATTTTAGAACTATGCTGTCAACACATTATTTCATAAAATCTCAAATTTCTAGACTGCTTAGATTCCTATCCTTCTAAAGTGTGCTCAATCGTTTGAAATGCTGTTTTAAAGTTGTCATTATTGACAATCTGAGCAATTAAATCTCGCTTCTCTTGCTCTGTGTACTCGTAAAAGATGGGGTTTAAATCCCATACGTTTCCTGCAGGGTAGTATCTCAAATTTGCTCTGACCGTTTTTTCAGTATCCTCATTTTTAAAAACTAAAGTCAAAGCGTAATTGTTAAAATTATATTCATTATCGAATCCCGACCCGTTCACAGTTAAATCGGAAATTTCCATCTCTAAAATACCTCCACTCAAACTCACGTTCGTGTTATATTATGTTGCTTCAGATACTACTTTATTCAGGTATTTTTCTAAAGAACATGGTCAGTCCATTAATCCATTTAATTGCGACCCCACGAACGGAATTAGGTGAACTACTCTAAATAATACTGACCGCAAAGTCATCTAATATTACGGGAATCCATTGCGTTCCAAGTTTTGTCCGGGGCTCCACTTTCACGTTCTTTACAGCAATTTTTGTGACAGTTCCGCTAACTTGGATAATGTTTAATGAGTCATCCTCTTTGACTTGGGCGATCCCTACGATAAAACCTGTTACTACAGGGTCTACCTTGCTGATAGTAATCCCCTTTCCTGCGCGTCCCTGGGGTTTGAATTCGGTAAAGGAAGTCCTTTTTAAAAATCCGCGTTCAGTGATAGTTATAAGATCTCTTAACGAACTCTCTGCTTCAGAATCAGATAATAACAAGGCATCGACAATCCAATCTTCATCGCCTAAGGCTATTCCTTTAACACCCCGTGATTTTCGACCCATAGGATTAATTTCCGNNGTTTACAAAATCACTAGCTGGACTGCGCATAACCTGTCCATCTTTGGTAACAAATACAAGGTGAACTCCGTCCGAAGTGTCTTTGATGGATAAAGTAGAAACAATTTTTTCGCCCTGTGGCAAAGGAAATAGATTGGTTAGTGGACCACCTTTATCTTTATAGCCGACATCAGGAACTGTTTTGGCATTAATACTGTAGAATTTTCCAGTTTGGCTGAAGAAATAAAGTGTATCCTTTTCTGAACAAGTTATCTTTTCAGCCAAACTATCTCCATCTTTGAAAACACAGATCAGGGCATTAGCTTTGTTTTTCTTGACTTGGAGTGTTGTCCTTTTTATATAGCCATTCTTTGTGAGCATAACTTCGATGAGATTGTCAGGTTCATCAAAAGAACTCAGATCAAATTGATTTCTCATTTCTTCGGGCAAAATGATGGTCCGTCGATCATCTCCATACTGATCGGAAATGTCTTTGAGTTCCTTTTTAATAATGCTGTAGACTTTATTCACATCCGAAAGAATACTTTCTAACTCAGCTATCAACTTTAAGACATCGGCATGCTCCTTTTTAATGCCCTCCAGTTCATAGTTCGTTAAATGTTGAAGTTTCATCTCTAAAATTGCTTGTGCTTGAATCTCAGACAGTTCAAAAGTAGTAATTAAGTTAGCCTTAGCTAAGGAAGGGGTCTTACTGGCCCGAATTATGGCAATCACATCGTCAAGATTATTGATTGCTATAACCAATCCTTCCAGAATGTGTGCTTTCAAACGTGCCTTCTCTAAATCGAATTCTGTGCGCTTGGTGACAACAATTCTTCTATGGGTGATAAATGCAGCATTAATCTCCTTTAGACCCAGAACCTTCGGAGTGCCTTCTGCTGTAATCACTAAGTTAATAATCCCAAACGTATCTTCCATCTGGGTAAACTTATATAAAAGGCGTAAAACGCTGAGAGGATCCGCTTCTTTGCGGCATTCAACCACAAGACGAATCCCTTCTCGATCAGATTCATCCCTAACTTCACTTATTCCCTCGATTTTACCTATGTCAGCAAGCGTTTCTATCTTGGCAGCGAGGGTTGACTTATTAACTTGATAAGGAATCTCAGTAATTACGATTAAGCTTTTACCATTTTTCCCTTGTTCAATGATCGCTTTGCCACGCATCGTGACTTTTCCACGCCCAGTTTTGTAGGCATTTACGATCCCCTCAGTGCCGATGATCACTCCACCGGTAGGGAAGTCTGGTCCACTCACCTTTTCTAAGAGCTCATCGACCGTTATCTGAGGATTATCGATTTGAAGGATCACACTGGCTACAACTTCCCTCAAATTATGGGGAGGCATATTAGACATCATACCTACAGCGATTCCTGAACCCCCATTAACCAGCAGATTGGGGAAAGGGCTAGGGAGAACGACAGGTTCTTTCAAGCGTTGATCATAGTTTGCTTTAAAAAGGACCGTATTTTTCTCGATGTCTTGGGTCATGAGCTGAGATAAATGCGTCATTCTCATTTCTGTGTAACGCATTGCCGCCGCATTGTCTCCATCAATTGAGCCAAAATTCCCTTGACCATCCACCATAGGATAGCGTGTGGACCAGGGTTGGGCCATACGTACTGCGGAATCGTAGATTGACGAGTCGCCATGGGGATGGTATTTTCCCATGCAGTCCCCTACCAGACGCGCAGACTTGCTATATGGTTTGTCCGTATGCATCCCAATTTCGTCCATCGAAAAAAGAATTCTACGATGAACTGGCTTTAGTCCATCCCTCACATCGGGAACAGCCCGTTGCAATATAACATGTTTGGAATAACCCAAGAACGATTCTGGTAAAACGTCTTCAAGGGGACGTTGGCTAATGTTGTCCTCTAATATACTCATTGGGTATTAACCCCTTCCAAAAATTCTACATATCATCGTCAGTAAACACAATATTCTCCATCAGAAAATCACGTCTTGGCTCGACTTGCTCACTCATGAGGATTCTCAGTTTCCGTTCTGCCTCCAGAAGATCATCGATCGTCACCTGAATCATGCGTCGATTGGCTGGATTCAAGGTTGTTTCCCAAAGTTGCTCCGGATTCATTTCCCCAAGCCCTTTATAACGTGAAATCTTGGCTGTCTTGCCCAATTCCTTGAGTTCTTTCTTAAGTTCGTTCTCATCAAAAGCGTAGCGGATTATCTTGCCCCGTTCTTTCTCAACTTTATATAACGGAGATTGAGCAATAAAAACTCGTCCGTTTAAAATTAGCGGTTTCATGTAGCGATAGAAAAATGTCAACAACAGACAGCGGATATGTGCTCCGTCAATGTCAGCATCTGTCATAATACAAACACGAGCATAATTACCCTTCTCTAAATCGAATTCTTTTCCGATACCAGAGCCTACTGCTGTGATAATGCTCCTAATCTCCTCATTTTCTAGAACTTTATCGATCTTGGCTCGGTAGGTGTTAATGACTTTTCCTCGCAATGGAAGGATCGCTTGGAACCGTCGGTCACGACCCATTTTAGCAGAACCTCCTGCACTATCCCCTTCGACAAGAAAGAGTTCATTACGAGATTTATCCTTCCCGCTACAGGCCGCGAGTTTACCGCTTAAGGCCTTAACTTCAGCATCACGAGCCTTCTTTTTCAGTTCCTTAGCTTTCTTAGCAGCTAATCTCAGTAGGCAAGTCGTCAAGGACCGGTTGATAACCTCTTTAGCAACAGCAGGGTTTTGGTCAAAGAATTGGCTTATCCCCTCATTAGTTAGCGACTGAACAATCCCTTCAACTTCCATATTAGAAAGTCTGGTTTTAGTCTGCCCCTCAAATTGAGGCTCTTTAATCTTGAGTGATAGTACACAAGTCAAGCCATCTTTAAGGTCGTCGCCAATTAGATTTTCATCTTTTTTGAAAAGATTATTCCGCCGTCCGTAAAGATTAAAAACTTTGGTCAAAGCCGTGCGAAATCCCGACTCATGAGTCCCACCCTCATCTGTAGGGATATTATTAACATAGGAATGCAGAGATTCGTCGTCTCCATCGTTGTACTTAATGGCACACTCCACAACGACATCATCTTTTTCCCCTTTGAAATAGATGGGCTTCTTATGCACTGGGGAAACACCCGATACTTTATTTAAGTGTTCAATAAAGCCAATGATGCCATTTTGAGCATAAAAGGTTTCCGATTTAGGCTCTCCGCGTAAATCTGTCAGAACGATAGTTAAGTCATTGTTGAGAAATGAAAGCTCCATCAAACGACTGCGCAGGGTATCATATTTGAAGACCGTTGTCTCTTTAAAAATAAGGGGGTCCGGTTTGAAAACGACCGATGTACCTGTTCCTGTCACCTTTTTCCCGATGGTATGTAAATCTGCTTTAAGCTGACCACCATTGATATACTCAACACGATAACGTTTTCCATTCCGTCTTATCTCGACGGTCAAGTAAACAGACAAGGCATTTACGACACTTGCCCCGACGCCATGCAATCCTCCGGATGTTTTATAGGTATTCCCATCAAACTTCCCCCCGGCATGTAACGTCTCAAAGGCTAAACGTACAGCCGAAACTTTTTTGACAGAATGTATGTCAACTGGAATTCCACGCCCATTGTCATCGATCTTCATGGATCCGTCTGGATTAATAGTGACCTCGATTCGATCACAAAATCCAGCTCCAGCCTCATCGATGGCGTTATCAATAATTTCATAAGCTAGGTGGTGCAGACCTCTACTCCCAGTGGAACCGATATACATTCCAGGTCGTTTGCGAACTGCCTCCAAACCTTCTAAGACCTGGATAGATTCTGCATTATACTGTGTTTCTGACAAGACTAGTTCACTTCCTTAATGATTCTCATTTACTAAGCCCTGGATAAGTNNATAAAATAATAATGAGAACGCTCAGTAACTGCTGTGCGTTCTCATGACTCTTCTTATTTAACGATCATGACCGGGCATTCTGCCTTGCTTAAAACACGTTGGCTAACACTACCCAGCAAGGAACCAGCGATCGGTCCATATCCGCGGTTACCCATAACCACCAGGTCTACCTCTCCATTCTTAATCTCTTCTAGAATAGCAACCGCTGGATGTCCTGGAATTAACTTCTTTTCGATAGGTACTTTCCCAGGGTCAATTTTGGTCAAAGTTACCGTCAAAGCCTCTCCCCCATAAATACTAATTTCTTCTTGAGGGACACTTATTCCACTAGAGAGTGTATATCCTAAAGCCTCCGGTGTGAAAACAACATGCAGAAGGACGATACGGGAAGCAAACTTCTTGGCAATCTTTAAAGCAACCATCAACGCACGCTGTGCTGTCTCAGAAGCATCCGTCGGGACCAAAATAGTCTTAAACATTTTTATCGCCCCCTTTCTTTGTCCTTGATAATTAATAAACTTCTTTCTTGGCCCCAAAGTTTCAAACTCAATTCTTCGTTTCTTTTTTATAATCTCGAACCTCGAATTAAAGCCAATACCTTGGGTAGTGTCTATTAGGTGATAGGTTATTTGTAAGGACTCCGACCACGACTAAGATGACCATTCCACCTGCTATAGTCACTATATAATCAAGCTGGGCTTTCCCTAAAACGGCAAATAATGCGGTTGCTCCCCCTGGTGGATGTGTTGTCTTTGTTAGAAGCATGATCAGCAAAGCGAGTGCCGTGCCTAAGGCAGGCGTCCACCAGGTTAGACCAAACATCATAAACGTTGTAACACCCGCCGCTGCCGAAAATATTTGGCCGAATACCACATTACGAGGCTGTGAGAGAGGAGCATCAGGAACCCCGTAAATTAGAACCGCAGATGCGCCAAACGATGCCACAATCATCAGATCAAACGTGTTATATAAAAACGTAATAGCCCATATGCCAAAAAGAGTACCTAATAAAGAAAGGATCACATCTAACGGTGGAGGGGAAATAAGGGGAGTAGTTCTCTTGTTACCCTTCATTTTAGTTAGATAGCTAATCAGAAACGACCGTACCTGCACATTAACTCACTCCCAGTCCGAATTTCAATAATTTTAATTATATCTTATTTTGGCTGAGAATTCGTAATCAATGTCACACTTTTTCCAGTAATCATCCACTGTTCAAAGAGGAGACAAGCATGCATAATGGAATTATCCATAACACTCTGATTGGAGGAAGGCTATGAGAAAGCTTCTACTGCTTCCACTGCTTCTGCTCCCTTTTATGTTTCTTCTTACTGTCAATGTATCTGGATCCAAAGCTGCTTTCTCTCTAAATCAAGTTCGAAGTTTACCGACTCTCGGCAAATCTTATGTATCTCCCATCAACTCTTCTCTAAGGTCACAAACAGATGAGTCGCAAGAGATTACACCAGATTTGCGTTTTGGGGTAATTAGCGACACTCACGTAAAAAGTACTGACCCCGTAACCCAAAACAAATTTCAACAGATGCTCATTGATATGGAAAAGCTGAAGGTCCCAAATTTAGTAATCAACGGTGATTTAGGTGATGGGCTGCCGCAAGACTACGATACTTTAGAAAAACTTATTAAGCGAAAGAATAATCGTCCAGCGCTTTATTACACGATTGGAAACCACGAATTTTACAAAGCTTACCATAACCCCATCACAAATGCCTGGAGTCCTGAAACCTTCCCTAACGGTGAAACAAACGAAGCCGCACTCGGTCGGTTTCTCGATTTTACAAAGCGTAGTAAAGTTTATTATGACGAATATTTAAATAGCTATCATTTTATTTTTCTTGGCTCAGAGAAATCGGCAATGACTGATCCTGCCTATGGCGATAGAGCTTATCTATCAGAAGAGCAGTTGGGTTGGCTGGAGTCAAAGCTCAGGGAAAATCATACACCTGGTAAACCCATTTTCGTATTTCTCCATCAACCACTGCTTCGGCTGGGTTCTACCTTAAGTAAGCCAGACTTTGTTATCCAGGCTGATCGTCTACGAGAAATCCTGAATCACTTTCCAGAGGTAATTTTCTTCTCCGGCCATATTCACCGTCAATTGAAGCTTTCAACGACAATCCTCAAACAAGAGTTTACCATGGTAAACAGTTCCTCTGTCGCTCTTCCACGCGATGCCAACGGACAAGCCCTCCCTAACCAAAGTGAAGGTCTAGTCGTCGAAGTCGTAAGAAACAAAGTGATTATCAAAGGGCGAGACTTCCTGACTAAAAACTGGATTCAAGTTTCTCTGTAGGGGTTATTAAAGAGTCTACTATTGTATATATAATTGAATATTAAATACAAAGGTATATAAATAATAAATGAATACCAAAATTCCCAATTTTTCAGATCATACAGAGCTATCCAATTAGCAAATGGTTCACAGACAAAAGCACACAAAAAGGCAAATCCTACTGCTTTAATAATAGGATTAACTTTAGGTTTAAACTGTAATAAAAGCATTACCACAACAGGAAATAACGAATAATTCCAAGGGAAAAACGAATAAAAGCAAGGAAATGGTTTCCAATCATAATGCCATAAACCATAAGATATTCCAATATTATCAAAAGTACTGGTTGCTATAGCAACCGACAATCCTATAAACAGTAATCTTACAGTATCTTTTCTATTACGAATTTTAACCCATACAATCCAAGGCAAAACGATTAAAATAATTTCTAACCACCATCTCCAAGTAAAGACTATCTGGGTAGCCCATATATAAAACAGTTTATTGTTTGCAATTGTAATCATATTATAAACTTCATCTAACATTTTAATATCATTCATATATAATCCCTTCACATTCACCGAGCCCAATAAGATGACAAATTATAACCATAATATTTGCCTCCTCTTAATAAGTCTTGTCAATATCTTTTCAAGAATCGAGTACAAATCCTTTTTTTACTTCCCCTAAATTGAGACCTGTTCTAATTATGAACAGTATTTTATAATTTATCCATATAAGACTCCCACTTCTACAAGTGGAAGTGGGACCCCCGGCTCCGTTTCGTTGACGATAGTCTCCAGTGGAGAGTATCGCCGAAAGCGCACCGCCCTTAACGAATACTATAGCGCTGAGGATTGGTTTCGCCGAGCCGCCTTCCCCAATAGGAACACTTGGCGGCGAAGGAGGTAGAGTCCGTCCTACGGCGTGAAGTATTCGTCAGTGGCTCTGCGCCTTCGGCATAAGTCTCCACTGGAGACTTATGCCGAAGACTCAATGTTCAACTTTAGTTGAACGAGTTCACTATAGTCGTCTTCTTACTTTTCCTTAGCCTGTGTCAAGTCTTACATAAAAAATAAATGACCTCCCGCAACATTTCCGATAATTGCAGATGGTCAGCTATGCATAAAGCGATCTTCTTTTACTATTGATAGAATAGTCGTAGTTATTACCAAAGTTTTATATTGTGCTGTGCATTGCCCATCAGCCCACCTGCACAGACGGGAGAGTAAAAAATAGGTTCGCAGTTCCGGCTCAATTTAAATCATCAAGTATTCTTTGTAGTAGCGTAGGCGATATCCTAAAATCGACGTTCATTAGCTCTGTTATATCGGATTTAAAATCTTTGATTATACAGTTTCCTCATATACAGCATAAGGAATGTATATCTTATTGAATATCTGGGTTAGTACATCCAGCCTGCCTATCTTACTCAGAAATATCAGCGGGCTGGAATTTGATACAATATTTATACACTGGGCCTCTCGCTTTCGTGGTTGGACATGAATTTCAGGTCATCTTCATACATTTCCTCTGTATATTCAACAGCAGGAATATTCAAATGGTTAAGGATATTGATAAATTCTGATAAAGACTTGCCTGCAAGTTGGGCTGCCTTTCCAAGACTTATATCTTTGGATACGAAGAGACCTATGGAAAGGTTGAGTTTTAGTTTATCCTCAAGGGTTTTGCCCTCTATATGCATTGCGTTTATCTCCAATAACACATCCTCAGGCAGATACATGTTGACCGCTATCTGATTCATAATTTTTCACCATCCTTTTAACTTTTATTAATCATACCATAATTTGCATCATTTTTATTGTAAATAATTCAATTCTATGGCTGCTCATTGCGATGGTTCAAGTCACTGATTATTTCCATTATAACACAATTCAAACTGGAACAAGTATGAAAAATGGCTGAACAATTTTAGTCTCTGTCAAGATAGGGCAAAAAATTATTGCTGATCATTCTCTCAATTCAAGTTTCTTTCAATTTATACAGCCACTTTAGGACTGTTCTCCAAGAATTGCGGTCGGCATGCCATTCCCCTGTTTCCATATCAATCTGACGGATGCCTACCTGCTTGACACTCATTCTCACACTTCCAAAGCCAAGTGGTTTGGCCCTTAATCTTCGGTAGAAAGAGTCCCTAAACGGACCCTTACTTCTTCTATAAATTCCTTATAACTTAAATACAGACATACCTCTTCTCCTTCTCTTTTCTACCCCCACAATTCCTGATACCCTTCTTTATATTCTTCAAATTCATCCCTGTAATATTTCTTAAGACGCTTAAAAATTTCAAATATAACAGGGCAGACCGCGCAGTTTTCAACAAGGCTAATAAGCCGTGACCCAATCTCATCTTTGTGAGTAAATGGGTATTCTCTACAGTTTTCAGGCCTGTAGTCATATATTGAGCAACCGTTTTCTGTTAAAAACGGGCAGGGTTTTTTATTAATCCTAAAGCTCTCATCCGTTTTAATAAGGTATCTATCTGTAAATGCGGCGTCTGTCATTCTCAATCTTTCCGAAATCACTTTTATTTCATTTTCTTCAACTAGCGGAACAATGTCTTTGCAGCAATTGGAACATGCAACGCAGTCAAAACCTTCAAACAACTCTTTGTGAAGGTCATTCACAAGCTTGTCCACTTCTTCAGGCTCCTGCTCTTTTAGAAACGACCGCAATATCCAGTTTTCATCCTCTACTTTATTAAATGCTTTTTTCAGCTTATCCGGTGTTAACATAAATTTAACCCCCTCCACAGCATTTATAATTAATTTTTTCCCGCTCAGAAAAATTGCCTATTATAAAATTACCATTTTACTGACCTCAGCAAAATGGTCGTCAATGTCATATCCAGTTTTTGCAAGCAATTCTTGCTTTATCTATTACTTTTGCAAAATTCCTCCATTGTGTATATTCAAGCACGGCAGCAAGTTCTCGAGCATACCAGAACTCGGAACCATCTTCTGAAATGTGTTTTATACTCTCAAAACTTGCATATTCTTTGGCATTTAAATTTGGCATACTTCTGCACCCCCTCTATTATCTTTCATAAGAGTATCAAATTTTTTATGACGGAAAACTCACTATTTTCACCCTGCCATATTGTTTAGCATGTTGTCATCGCATATTCCTCGTCCAAGGGTTATGGTTCCTGTGAGTGATGCGCAGAGAATATGTATTGTTCTTACCATGCCTTCACCGCCATTTAAACTAATTTCTATACCCTATCAAATATCTTTACGTAATCCTCATATATAAAATGCCGGTGCCTTGATTGGTTGTTCGCCTGTTTCAATATTCCACAGCCAACCATAGCTTCTACGACTTTGGCCACCGTATTATAAAGAAGAGTTTAATTCATTGGCAACGGATGGTATCTTTATTATGGGATTTTTTTCAATATACTTATACACAAGCATAGCATTCTTTGATGCCTTACCGAGTACCATTATTTTTTCTATATTCTTATTTCTTATAGCAATAAAGCTTTCTATCTGTTTTATAGGGTTGTCTGCCGCTACGATTATAGCTTTGATAAAAAATTTCACCCACTGTGCATAATTTCCGTTGAGCTGTGTGCTTGAAAGCCTATCAAAATATTCAGCCTTATCCTGGAAGAGATCATATGACAGTGAGATAACCGGTTTTGATAACACTTTATTTTGCAATAACATCAACATGGCAAGTATTCTGCCAACTCTGCCGTTTCCTTTTTCAAACAGGTGGATTATTTCAAATTGGTAATGAACAAGTACAGACTTTATGAGTACATCAATGTTGTCGTCTGCTGTTATAAATTTTTCAAAGTCATCTAAAGCTGATTCCAGATCTTCCGGCGCAGTGGGATTGTACTCTTGTATATTTGAGGAAACATAGGGCTTTAGAAAAATTTGCGTTTCTCTAAACTTTCCAATATTCTTGCAGCCACTATCCTTCAATGCAATGCTTATTTATAAGTGATTAATTTTAATTCACTTTATTTGATTTATGCCTCCCGTATCACCTTCATTAGCCGACAGATAAGAGGACAAGCCGTCGTAGAGGTCCAGCCGACCCAGTCCGACAGTGGGCCAATTATAGACCGTAGGATCAATAATTTCACCTGAAGCAGCTTGCGTAAAGGCCGCTTGGATAGTAGCCTTTTCCCAGACTGCCAAACCACTGATTGTTTCATCCACCTGCTGGCGTGTTGTAACTCCTTCCTGGGGCTGAACTAAATTAGGAACTAGCGTACGTAGTTTGGTTTCTTGATCTGCGCTGATAATCCCTGTCCCTCCCACAATGACCAGATCGGTGGTTGTTCCTTTGTGGGCGGTTAAGAAACTTGAAGCGGGCTTCTGGTATGGTATTATCAACCATAATAACCGGAGAAAAAGAATGCGCAGCCAAATTCCCGGCGGTTAAGGCATCGGCAAAATTCAGACCCGTCACTACATAAACCCGGTCCGTATTAAGGGTTAACCCCTGGGCTATAGCCGTTGAAGTCGCATAACGGTCACTTCCAGCATAACGTACCACTCCTGGCAAACGCTGAGTAATAGCTTCCGGGATAACGTAACTGCCGCCCACCACAATGGTGGAACTGACTTTTTGCGCAGTCAATGCTTGAACTGTGGGATCCGGGAGACATATAGGTTGGATATTCTAATATAATACCATAGTAACATCAACCGTATAAAAGGTAATGGTATTGTCGAAATATGTTAAAAGAGTATGGTCCCCGCATCGCGCCTGGGCCTTACTCTTTTATCTAATCTTATACAAATACCATTTGGGTATAAAAGAGGCCCCCACCGTTTTTGGGTGAGAGCGAAGCTAAAGGGGAGATGTGTCTTATGAATTATCATGCCCGGGATTTGGTTTATCATACGAGGGGGTGAATAGACAAAACATACCAGCGTACAGACTCACTACTTGGATATAATAGGATTAGAATGGTAGATGAGGCTTCTTGAAGAAATACAGCCACACCAACTTACAAGAAGTTATTTGTTCCATTTTATGTAACCAAAAGGGGGAGAGCTTAACGGGCCCCCCTTTCTACATCTTATACAAAAATCAATTGCACGTACTCAACTCAAACTCGATCTCGAACGGCCTTAACTCTCCATTGAACTCGCGTGCTGGATGAATTTACAAATAAATATAAGACAAACAGAAAAAATAATAATGAGAATTGAAGAGGAGAAGGACAATTGGATAGAAATATATTAAAAGTATCAGAGAATTTTGAGATAATTAGGAAAACGCTTGACACAAAAGGAGGTCACTTTGTTGAAATTAACGTTTCCACACATGGGTAACCTTTGGATTATGGCACAAACACTCTTTGAATCGGTCAACATAGATGTTGTTGTGCCTCCAGAAAACAGCAAGCGTACCATTACGCTTGGTACCAGATTTTCACCCGAATCCGCTTGCCTCCCGCTTAAACTTAACCTGGGTAATTTTATTGAGGCGGCGGAAAAGGGTGCTGATACGATAGCAATGACCGGAGGAATCGGACCTTGTCGTTTCGGCTATTACGGAGAAGTTGAACGTCAAATCCTCAAAGATGCAGGATACCCTTATGATGTGGTGATTCTTGAACCGCCGGATGGAAGTTTTCTTGGATTAGCTCAGCGTATCCGCTATTTGGTAGGCAAAAAAGTCTCCTGGGTTAAAATTCTTCAGGCAATGCGATTCGCCTATCAAAAAATTATTGCTTTGGATCAAATTGAAGATATGATCCATGCAGCGCGACCGCGATTAGCTCAAGAAGCAGAGAAATTATACGACGAAGCAAAAAGGCGAATGGCCCAAACTATGAGTTATACAGGAGTACAAGAAGTGGTCCGTTGGCTTAAAGAAAGTATTCGTGAACGGCAATTTAGTCATCAGAATGCTGATAGGGATGAATCTATCGGAGAACCTCTACGTATTGGCATAGTAGGAGAAATTTATACTGTTCTCGATCCGTTTAGTTCTGCAGATGTTGAACAGCAGCTCGGTCAATTGGGCGTTCACGTCGACCGCTCGATTTATTTATCCGGGTGGGTAGGAGAAAACGTATTCCGAGGGTTAATTGATGGGTACCGCTCCATGAATTCTTACCATAAGCTAGCCAAGCCCTATTTGGCCCATTTTGTAGGAGGACATGGTCAAGAAAGTGTAGGGGCTGCCGTAAAGTTTGCCCAGGAAGGGTTTGATGGGGTTATTCAGCTATTTCCTCTTACCTGTATGCCTGAAATAGTAGCTTCTGAGGTTTTACCTAGAGTTCAAAACGACTATCAAATTCCGATTATGAAATTAACCATGGATGAACATACTGGACATACGGGGGTACAGACGCGACTGGAAGCGTTTGTAGATTTATTAGAACGATCACGCATAAATAAATCAAGAAACATAACCAGTGAAGAAGTGAAAAACTTAGCTGGAAAATAAATATGGTTACCTCAACAAAAGGGGTCTACTCTTCATCCCGATAAAGATCAACATAAAGGTTGCCATTAGTAGCCAGCACAGCAAAAGCAACATCCTCTGTGTTTTTAATTCCCTTTTTATTGAGTTCTTGATAGAGCCACTCATGGTTTAATCCACTTTGTAGTAGATTTTTTCCAATTATTTTACCGTCCAAGATTACCTCGGTTGCAAGTCCTCCATAACTGGTTGACAAATTTAGATCTTGGGGAGTTAATGGCCTAAATTGTGATTTTAGCTGAACGCTCAATTTCCCACTTGGCTCAAGAATTGAAAATTCAACTTGATCTATATCAAAAACTTTTTCCTGTCTGAGTTGCTGAACTAAATAATCAAAAGAATAGTTTAACCCAGCCATATTATTTTCAAGGATCTTTCCATTTTTAATTAGAATAGTCGGTTCGCCAGCTAGAACTCTACGAAGTGGCTCGTATTTTAGTGAAAAATATGCGACTAACACGATAATTAGTGTTGTAACTGTTATTGAAAGAATAAAATTTAAAATACCTATCTTAAGATTAAAGGCTAGGTTACCTGCAATAGTCCCAAGTGTTACTCCTGCCACATAATCAAAATAAGTAAGGTGAGCTAGACTTCTTTTTGTTAAAAATTTGGTGGCTGCAAGAAGTAGTATCAGTGCTAAAACTACTCTTAATATTATGGTTAAAGGCTCAAACAAAGGAAATCACCTCCATTGGAAGTCCTCAGGGGAAAATTATTTCAATTTGCATTTTAGAGCTCTATTGGCTTAGTATGCTCTCTATATGTTTCTAAGGATCCTTAGTTATGTTATCATTACATTCTTATACAAATACCATTTTGGTACAAAAGAAGCCCCCACCGCGTTCCCGATGAGAGCAATGAGGAGGAATAAAGGCCCTGAGGGATATTGTACCCAGGATTTGGTTAATCATACGATAATTATGGAATGAAAAGCGAGAATAACCAATTAAAGCCCTGGCAGCCGAGGGCTCTTTTGATTACACATGGTAGAATCGTTTGTAGATGAAGGTATTTCTTGCAATAGAGGGGCTATCCAATTATGCTATTACTTTAAATGATCGTAAAGTTTTTGTGATACTCACTATAAAAAGTAAAATATTTAAGTCTCTTTATTATTGGTACTTAAAAACTTTAACTTTATTGTATTGCAATGAAGGACATCACTGCTTTAGTAACATCAACACTGAGAACAGGAACATCCCCTTATCCCTTTCTCTTATTATCCCTACCCCTTTGAGCGGTAGCTCCGGCACCGCCTCCACGAACATCTCTTTTAGCTCCTCTAGCCCAGGAATCAACCTTTTGTCCATGACCGTCCCTGTTATAATTCCTCTGCTGAGGTCTTGCATTTCCCATGCTTCTCCCCCGCATGGGTGCCGCTTCAGTCAATCGGACCTCTACGGTTTCAGGTTCTTTCGTTATAATTTTCAGCGCGGCGGACAAAAGGGTCACCGAGTCATTGTCTGCTAGTAACTCTTCAACTACCCCTTCTCTCTTGCTCTGGGTCAAGTCTCCGTGAATTCCTTCCGCTGAATAACCACGCTTGCTCAATGCCTCGGAAAGTTCATCCACCCGCCGCTTGGTTCGAGCAAAAACAATGGCCACTAGTTATTGGGGGACAGGACACACAGGACACAAGGGGACGGTTCTTCTGTGTCAACGTCTAAGCCTTTCGGACAATATGGAATGGAAAGCCAGTGATCCT
>DOPS01000016.1:3657-8832 GCA_003512645.1 Desulfosporosinus sp. | reverse complement strand
AAGCCAACAAGGTTACAGTACTTCAGCCGCCCACCGTTCAGACGACCCAATGGAGGATCTGCCAGAGGAAGCGAGAAAATCCCTTGAAGAATTCAAAGAATTTATTCTTAATAAATACCGTAAAGACAATTAGGGCGCGTAGACGTCACTACATCAAAAAGACTCATCTGATCAATGTTATCTCCGCTTGAACCTGGTGGCCCCTTGGCGATGTCTATATTCCAACCATTTGATATTGTGATAATAGCCTTACGCGGAAATCATACACTGGTTTCTTCCAGCTAATTTGCCCCGATAAAGAGCCTCATCTGCGCTGGCTATTAGTATGTCCAAGGAGGTGTTTTCCCGGTATTGACATAATCCAAGGGTAATCGTAACGCTCTTGCCGATGTCTGCGTGACAGTATTCCGCTACTGCCCTGCGTATCTCATTGGCCTTGCCATGAATCGTATCCAATTGCTCCGTCTCCAGTACTATTAAGAATTCCTCGCCGCCCCACCGGCCAACAAAACCACAGCCGCCAATAGCTGCCCTTAATATTTCTGATAAAAGCACAAGGATTTCGTCACCTTTAACATGCCCGAACTGATCATTAATCTCTTTAAAATGATCAATATCAGCTAAGCCAATGTAAAAGCCCTTTTTCTGCTCAATAAGTTCCTTAATTTTGGCAAACACCAACCGTCTGTTGGGCAATTTTGTCAGATAATCCGTTTTAGACATGACTTCCATTTCCTCCAGAGCCTTCTGTAAATCGGAAGTCCGTTCCTTAACCAGGGATTCAAGATTACTGTTCATAAGCTTAAGCTCTGACAAAATAGCTTTATTCTCTACAGAGAGCTGCTCAGCTCTTGTAAAAGCATTGGAAAATCTGGCAGACAAGGTATAGGCCTGGGTAAAGGTAAAGACTGAAACACCGAACGGAATGAGTGAAGGTGTATTGGCAAGTGTGATTTGATAAATAAAATCATTGATCAATGTTATCCCTAAAAAAGCGAAACCCAGCAATACGATATTTGCAAAAGGAACTCCTTTCCATACGCCAATCACCAAGCGAATCATTGCATAGCCCAATAATATAAATGCAAAGACAGCATAAATCATCAATAGCCTGTCCGCTGAACTATAGGGAATCAATAGGATGAGAAAACCAAACAATGATCCCAGAGCGATGCTGATCTTGACAAACCATTTGGCGAATAGGCCATCCAAAGCATAGTATAAGAATCCACACAAAGCTGCAAAACCGATAAACACAGATAGATAAGCCATTCGTCCGTAAACAAAAAAACTGAGATTCAAATGACTTGGTAAGAAGCGTTCTCCTACCAATAACATACGGAGTGCAAACAAGAGGCAAAAAAACCCGAAATAAAGCGGTGCACGATCCTTTGTCCTCATAATATACAGACCAAAATGATAGATTCCCATAATGAGCAGCATACCAAAAAGGAACAAATCCCTGCCTAAACCCAACTGTACTTCTCGGGAAATCTGGGAGGCTAATCCGATTTTAGGCGCCACGATGGTACAATCTTCCGCTATAAAATCTGATGTATGATAAATTAGCTCCACTTCATGACTTTCCGGGTTAAAGTAGGTGGCGAGTATATTGTAGTAAGGAACGCTATTCTCCCGGCTCGTTCCGACTTTTCCCACTTCACCGTGTAGATTGCCGTCAATGTAGAGTTTAAAGGATGTCAGTATGATATCTGTCCGTAGTCCATAGGTCCTCGTACCCTCAGGCAGTTTTATAACGAGCCTCATCGTACCGTAGAATTTGTTTCCCGCAAAGGGCTTAAAGCGCGCCATGCTCTCTTTGGTGTTGGGTATTTCAATAGGTGTTGGCATAACGTCAATGCCCTGCTCAAAGTCTTCATGAATCAGAAACCGATTGAAGTAGAATGACCACGCACCTTCTAAGCTTACAATTCCATGGTTCTCAAATGACCAGTTGCTTAAATTTAGAAGACCGTTGATTGGTTTTGGTGGTTGCGCGACAGTTGGTTTATTTAAAAATAATGTAGCTGATAAAAGGATAATTAGCGCAATAATTGCAAATATCGGAGCGATTTTCTTTCTCATAATATCCTCTACTTATTCAATCTGGCCCCGTCAATAAAGTGAAAAGGCTGCAGGGAGGGCATATTGTCGCCTTTGTTAAAGTCATCCGGGCAATACCCGTTTGGTACGTATTCTGTAGAGATGAATCCCATCGCCATGAAGGTCTCTGCCGTTAATTCACTGCAAAACACTTCCCTATCGGGCGCTGGTTTATTAAAAGACCTGCCTTCTATGTAGTATTTCAAGGCATTTTCAGCCGTTGGAAATCCACGATCATGAACTTTGTCTATGAAATCCTTAAGCTGTTCCAGCTCCCGTTGCTTCAACGAAGGATTTAAATATTTCACCAGAAAATGCGTATCGTAATGTTGATTTATATCCACCTGGATACGATCCTGCAGTGATACGAGCATGGGGCCGTTTTCTTTGGGCTTGCCTGTCAGGTAATCCGTCAGGCCGTCACCGGAGGCTGTCGACTCCCAAAAAAGAGGTTCTTCAACCGTTATGCCGATGTCCTTGGGTAAAACAACCATACCAACGTGTGACCAGTATGACCATTCAATCAATTCGATCAGCTTACTTGTCGTTTGAACACCATGGAATAAAAACAGATCCCCGGTTTTGAGGCTGTCTTTTACATCATTGTAAGCTATCTCTCTAATCATAATCTTAATCATCCTTTTAATTTTTTAGCGAAATACCCTTGCCCGTTCCAACCTTACCACCGTCTCCACATGCCTTGTCACATTTCTCTTTGTGTTTGATCCTTGGTATATTGTCAAATTTACCTTTCATTTTAGACACTAATCTTTATTATTCGAGTTATCCTTTAATATTTCCGCGTGATTTGTTTATTCCCTTCCAGGATATTGGCAAAAAGCAAAAAAAAAGACCTAGTCTTCCACGCACTTGGCATCAGAACATTCCACACCGTTGGGCAATACCTACCAGAGGTGTACTCTTGATTCAATATCAATCTCTTGATAGAATATGTTGTTATAACCTTAATCGCAAGATTTTACTCAACAAAATCTTGCGATTTTCTGATACTTTCTCCTGCTTTTCAAAAAGTTTACGCAGTTTTTCAATCTCGCGGTATTTAAGCATCTGATCCTGCTGCTCAAGCACAGCGATTTGGCTTAGAACTCATTTTCATATCTTTTGAAAAATTCATAATATGTTCGCACGTTTTCCAGCTTTGCCCACTGCTTCACATCAACTGGATTCTCTTCAAGAGAATAGATTTTTGCTCCACGCAGGGCAAGCAGAAATGGCGAATGTGTTGATACTATTTTTGTTCAATTTCGGTAACACATTCGCTTTTGATCTTTTCAACCAGAAATTGCAGTGCATCAACAACATGTGGTCTTATGTCGCCGCCTATCAGTACATACATTATGTCGTCGCCAAGTTCAAGTTGGCCTTCATTAAGCCAAACCCTGACATACCTCACGGATACTCTCATCAATCAACTTCAGAAACCTTTCTTCCCATGTTTGAAAACGAAGATAGCTTCTCTATCATCTCAATAATTCTACTTGTAAATTCTAGAGCATAAGTATTCTGAATCACGTTGTATGAATTCATTTATGCCTTCTAAGTCAAGAATGGCCAACTCAGACCAATCGATTCTCATTTATTTAATATCCTTTTCTTAACTTCTTCATGTGAGTACACTTTACCTTCTTCGGCTATTTTTAGAGATAGCTCTATTTTCTTCTTTACATAAAACTGGTACATTATATCATCCCAGGTAGCTTGATCAGGCAAATTATTGATTATTTTAATTGCAGCTTCTTTTACTTGGCTCATATATTTTCACCTCTCACAAAGCACTTCTAATATTAGTATATCACTAAAAACCGACTTTCTACATATCATCCCCAAAAAATGTCATTAAGCAAAGCTTTCGCCTAACGTCTGGGGGTTAGCGACGTCGAGTTATTACCCAAGATATAATACTTCGATGTCGCTAACCCGTGTTATGTGCTGGATGGCGCCCAGAAAAGACGTCTTTCCTCTTCTAATAATTTGTTCTTTCCACCTTGTTCAGCCCTGATGGTCTCCCATTCAGGAATGATTCCTCGAAAAGATCAATTAGGTAAACCTATTCCCATTCTAAACCCTTGGCAGAATGCACCGGTAATATTTAATACGTTATAGCCATGCCGTATCAGGTTATCGCGGTGAATGGTGAATGGTGAATGGTGCGTCGACCGTCATGAGGGAGGATTTGGTTTCCGCGGTTTTGAGCTTTTTTCCAGTTCGGCAATTTTCCTGGCGGACGGGATCTCTTCTTTGGCCGCCTCCAGCTCCCTTTGCTTTAACGTGACTTTTTCCTGCTCGGCCGAGTATTTCGACTGTAGTCTTTTACCTGTTTCTCCAGGCTTTTGGCCTGAGTGGTTAATTGGGTGATTTCGCTGCTTTTCAAGTCCAGGTCTTTTAGGAGGTCTTTTCTCTCCTGAATGGCCTGTTCTCTGTCCTTGACAGCCTGCTGCAATTCCAATTTGGTCATGCTCTCGACATCATGCTCCGCGATAAACTCATCCCGCTCCTCTTCCGGGATCCCAAGAAGGATGAGCGCCTGGGTGTAGGTCAAATTCGTCACCAGTGTCGAATTTGGATTGCCGTCACTGTCGGGGGAAGCAGCAGTTTCGTCCCCTTTCGCTTTGAAAGCATTTAATTTTAAGGTCTATCCACTCCAAGGTACTCCTTAAGGGCTGCTTGGGTAATCTGTGAAAAGTTCACTCCTTGTTTTTCAGCAAGCTCCTTTAACCAAGCCGGTAGCGTTATATTTGTCTTTACGGACCCGCCTGCTTCCATATGCTTATGGGGTGGAGACCGTACATTTATAGACCCTTTTATTATCCGGTGGTATAATCATACTGTTTAAATTAACTTAGAAAATATATCAATTATCCGAAGTAATACTAAAAATAATCACAGAAGGAACGTAGCCTTATGGAAAAAGCAAAGCTGATTAAAATGATCAAGAATAATCCTAATGCCATAGCCTATATAACTAATCCCACCGATGAGATCAAGTTATTGGCTGTTCAAAAAAATGGACTTACGTTAAAATATATTGATAATCCAACCAGAGAGATGCAA
>DOPS01000016.1:0-3466 GCA_003512645.1 Desulfosporosinus sp. | reverse complement strand
GAGTCTTACGATTGGATAAAATTTATCCAAGAACCTTGCGCAAGTGTCCAGGAAGAGGCTGTAAAAATCAATTATGATGCCTTAAGATATATCAATTCTCCTACCCATCAGGCAGAGCTTACAGCGATCAAGAATAATGAGAGGGCTATTACCTTTATCAATGATTTAGATCAACATAAAATCTTAGAATTTTTGCAAGTCAATAGTTTAGTGATTAACTATGTTATGAACGAAATCTCTAAAGATGAATTAGAACAAGTGTTAAAGGCATCCTTAGCCAATGAAGATGTTGAAGAAAAATATGTCAGAGACTTTTTAAATTGCAGTTATATCCATCAAAACAGCGACCTTATGCCCATGGACAAGATCATGTTTATTTATAAATATGGCAGTAAAAAGGCGAAAAAAATAGCTGTCGATGAAAAGCTGAAGATGCTATAGGAGTGAGACATCATGAATTTTACAGACACCTTAAAAAGTGTTGACTTAGTACTATCGACTGGGGAAGTCCCCTTAATCGTTGGGGAAAGCGGCATCGGCAAAACAGCGTTAGCCCAGGAAATTGCTCAAGAAAATAAGTGGAGTTTAATCGTGATTAATGGGAATCTCCTTAAAGAAGGTGAAATAGGCGGTCTGCCAACGGTAGAATCTTATGCAGGCGTCAATAATCAAGAAGATCAGGATGAAAAGAAAGCGACAGTATATGCTGTTCATCATAAGCTCAGGGAAATTGATGAAGAAATATCTCAAGGAAAAATCGTTCTGTTATTTATAGACGAGATCAATCGCTGTGAACATACAGTCCAACAGGAACTTATGAATTTAATTTTAAATCGGGAAATCAACGGCTATAAGTTACCTGAAGGTGTCAAAATCTTAGCCGCCATGAATCCTTCCAGTAAATATGGTTCGGATTTTGATTACCAGGTTGTCGATATGGATGCCGCCCAAGAAAATAGATTTGTCTGGCTATCTATGGAGCCTGATTATAATCAGTGGTTAGATTGGGCCATAGAGGCCGGAATTGAGCAAAAGGTTGTCGAGTTTATCTCCACCTTCCCCGATTATTTGCATAAGATCAACGAAGACGATCTAAGAGCAACTCCCAGAAGCTATGAGCGAATTTCCAGCAGCTATAGAATTTATAAGGAGAAAAAAGATTCCATACCCAGATCCGTGTTTTTAAATGTTGTCAAAGGAAATGTCGGGCGATTAATAGCCGAAGAGTTTGTGAGTTTTGTGGAATCCGATTATCCTTCACTCATATCTTATGAAGAGGTTTTTTCAAAAAATTCTCTTCCTGAATCGATCAGAGAAAGAGTAAAAAACGAAAGCCATACCAGACTTTATCTAGCCGCCAAGAATATTCTCAAAAGCTTAGAAGCAACCATCTTAAATGATCGTGATGATTCAAGTTTTTATATAGACAGGCTGATTGAGTTTTTGAAACTATATCCTGTCGATTTAAAGATAGGACTCATGAAGGATATTAAAAACAGTTATCCAGAAGTATACAAACACGCCATAGAAAATGAAGCTTTTTTCGAATCCTATTTTGAATCTTATCGTTTAATCAGGTGATAAGCTATGGAAACTTTTTTTGATAACCAGGTTCAAGGGCTTTATGAAAAAGCAGATATCATTCTCAATAATTATTTAAAAGCAAAACGCAACGATGAACATGCCAAGCTAAATATACCCAAAGCGTTTACAGAAGAGTTTTTCAGCCTTGTCGATCAAGTTAATCTAAGCCTTATGGAAGACAAAGATAATTTCTATGGCTATTTTCTGATGCAAATGTCCAGAGAAATACGCTTTGATATCAGCAGTCCTACTGCTGTGAATTTTAAAGGGGCAAAGTATGTTATATATTTTAACCCCATCATTTTTTTAAATCTTAATCTAAAACAAATGGAAAGTACCATTAAACACGAAATACTCCATGTATTATCCATGCATTTAATAAGAGCAAAGGAATTTAAGGCTGACTACAGCAGATTAGCTATCAATATGGCAATGAATATCGTCGTCAATACCTATTTGGATCATCTGCCCCCCTATTCTATTACTTTAGAATGGGTAAATCTAAATTATTCTTTAAAACTCCTGCCCTTTAAACCTTTTGAATATTATCTAGAAGAGATTCAAACTGCCCTGGACTTGCTGGAAGCGGATGAGGATGCGGCCGATGATAATGAAGATGAAGCAGACAATAATAAAGATGATGGTCGTAATCAAGACGAAAAAATAGAAACAGCTTTTAATCCTGAAAAAACCCATGACATTTGGGACGATTCCAGTGATATCGATGAAAAAACACTTCAAGAATTTACTGAGAAGTTTATTAATAATGCTCAAAAAGGCAGCATTCCAAATTATTTAGAAAGTATGATCTCATCCCTTAAAAACAGCAAGGGTGAATTGCCTTCTTTTTTTATATGATGCATAAGTGACAAAAACGAGCAGTGCAATAGCCAAGCCTAACCCTAGCCCGCCACGGCTCCGATCAATTGTACTGTCCAACTGCACACAATTCCGGAAATACCTCCGGTTTAATACCTATTATCAGGCGCGTTGACGCTTACATTTGAGTAGGATCTTTTTTCTTTAAATAATTTTCTATCCTTAAGCATTTCCCCAAGATAGGTTGAACCCAATATTAAAATCCCGCCAATAATCTGAGGGAGTGTTAATGTCTCTCCGACAAAGATCACACTGAATAAAATACCAAATAAAGGCTCTAAATAACTGTAGGACACTATTTCAACAGATTTCATATGTGTATAGAGGGAAAAGAACATGGTATAGGCCACACTTGTATGTAATATACCCAATAGAATGGTATAAGTAACTGCCCTAGAATCCAAGTCTACAACCGTTAAAATAGTTCCATCAATCAAGACAAAGGGCAGTAAAACAATCATCGCTGTAAATATTTGCACAAAGGTGGCCGTTTGATTATCCACCCTGACTTTAATACTGCGGTTAATAAGCACAATGGTTGCGTAAAGCATCCCTGAAATGGCACTAAGTGCCAGCCCCATGGATCCATAACCTTCTAATAAATCATGACCAACAATTAGTAAGAGACCTAGAAAAGAGACGAAAATCACTGCAATTTGAATCTTTGAGATAGTCTCTTTCAATAACAGCGGTGCAGCTATCATGACATATACCGGGCACATATTGTAGATCATAACGGCAGATGAAATACTGGTATGTTTAAACCCATAGAACAAAGTTAACCAGCCAAAACCTAGGAGTACACCTGAAATAAGATAGGGTTTTAAAAGCGTCCATTTCACCTTATCCGATTTTTTCATTTTCATTACTACAAAAAGGACCGGCAGTGCAATTAAGGCCCTCAGAAAAGCTAAGCTTAAAGCGGACAAGGGGATGGATCTTGTAAATACCCCCAGACTTCCCCATATAATCATAACTTCCATCCACAATGGCATATATAATA
>DOPS01000055.1:30723-30905 GCA_003512645.1 Desulfosporosinus sp. | reverse complement strand
TTGTACTCTCTCACAAAAAACAAAACATTCCCACCATTGTTTGGTTGGTTGATATACCTCTGCCCGGTTATCGATTCCTCCGTCGTTCGACTCTGAGACTGCCAATGAAATAGCTCTTCATTAATAGAATAATCTTGATACATCGTTGAGGTCGAATAATCTTTCTCGGACTTGTTCAAGGT
>DOPS01000055.1:0-30671 GCA_003512645.1 Desulfosporosinus sp. | reverse complement strand
CATTAGTTCTTGGAAAAGTCGTTAATCATTAATGGCCCAATATAGCCCCTCTTCTATAGAAGAAAACCTATTGCCCAGATCACCCAGTCCCTTACCCCATATGGTATAGTAGACCATCATGAGCATGGATCTTTCCAGCATGGTCAACGGATGTAACAAAGCACCTTTACCTAACTGGATCTGAGGTAAGATCGTCTGCATAAAACGAATCCATCGCCTGGAATTCGCCAAAGACAATCTTCCAAACGCTGCAGCCATCAGGCTTTCCCGTTCCTGCTGCACCGAATATCCCTTAAGAAAACCAACCTGAGCCATCAGGTCTATAACAAGCTGGCTTAACCCTTTCATCACTTCCTTTTCTTCAAGAAACAGGATGATGTTATTTTCTTTATCAAACCCTATTCCAAAGAAAGAAGCCTCGTACTCTGCAAACCGCTTTAATTTGGAAGTCCAACCACCTTGGTTAAGAGCATTTCTTGCTTCAGATGATGTGTAGTCAGATGAACGCAGCATTTCGATAATTGCTAATCGTTTTGTGATGCCACCATTCTTAAACTGATGACGATCTTGAGCTTGAGGGTCCCATTTTTTTTGACTGATTCCAGGCTTCGAGGTGTGTAATTTTTCAAGAAGATCGTTAACTCGGCGATCTTCCTTCTCAAACAATACGCAGGTCACGACTTTAATATCGCATTGAAGATTCTGAAAAAATCTTCTAGAAGCAGGAGAAAGCCCTAGCTCCTCTAGTCTATCTTTATATTGAGTCATCAGTTTAATACTTGTAATTCTTCGGTTTCCATCCATAACTAAATATTTATTATCATCATCTGGGCCTGGGATGATAACAGGTAATTCATTTGGGTTAAGACCTTTTAGAGAGATGTCTTCTGCTAATTTTGAAATGTCGGATTGATACATTTTAACTAGTTGTTTAATTGCAGCAATTTCGTCTGGAAGCTCATCGGCATTAATATAACGAGCATTATCAGGGTTAACATAAAGACTTTCTACCGTAAACTCTGTAATTTCATAATTCTTAGCCATAAATAACACCCCCGCTTTGTTAATTGTATCTATCTTGTTCTTGTCGCTGATCTTCCAGAAGTGGCCAAACTCAATCCCTTCTTTTCTAAGTCATATGGACTTACTGCGTTTTTTAACAGTGTCGCAGGGACGGGGATACTGACAACACAGAAAGAGTTGCCAGTATCCCCGTCCCTGCGAAATTCCTGCGACATTCCAGAAGTTTGTTCCGCCGAGTACGGGATTGCTGACACAACCACCATCAGTATATATTATAACCTTTTTAAGATCCGACTCTTTCATGAAACACCTCAAAGTCAAGGATTTACCAGTTCATATATTTATCATTCTCAAGTCTTTCTTAGACATAGTTAAAGGTACTGCCGGACAAAGAACGAGAACCTCCCTATGATACACCTACCAATCTCGGACCAACAGAAAAGGCACAAGACTTAATATCCGTTTTACTTAATTGGTGGTTAATTAAAGAGATGTACCTGGTAATTACGTGGAACAAACGACCAGTGGGCGACATTCCGGTTAGTATTATCCTCTTATGTCTGACAATGATTATCGTGTCTCTCCGTTGCACACCAGTTCTCTTTTTAAGTGTTCTAAGGAAAATCTATCCTTAGCTTCATTTTCTACCTCACCGTAAAATATCGGATTTTCAGTGAAGAGCTTTTCCAAATCGTTTTGTAAGATAACTGATATCTTATTTTGTTCTGCTGAGAATTTGATTGAATCCGTTATCCTTTCGGCCGTGCTTATTACAATTAATTCGTCGATATTAACACCTAGCTGACTAGCATAGATGTTCTTAGCACCATTAACTTCATCTAAAGCACTTCGTGTCAGTTCCTTGACCATCTTTGATTGAATAAGTCCGTATTTACCACCTTTTTCGATTACCACATCCACACCAAAATCCCCACTACTAACTGTAAGGAAAGTATGATATCCAAGCTTTTTGTACAATACACTACAGGCAGCTTCGAATTCGCTTGGCTTTAAAAGACGGTCAATGTTGTTCAACGTCAATTGATGAGGATTCGATACTTCCTCCTCCCAATCTTCGATGATATCTGCTTTGGGATTGCCCGCTGCAAGGAAAAAGTTATTCAACATATTTTTCTTCTTGACTAATAGTCTATTTAACTTTTCGTCGGGTGTTTTTCCTATTGTTTTTTCTTTGAGAAAATATTCCAGATATTTGTTCTCAGTTTCAAACTTGATCGTTGACGTGCTTTCAAAACTTAACATAGGATAATACACATGCACATCCTCGGTTTGACCTATTCGGTAGACACGGTCCGTTGCCTGTGCCTCCTTGGCCGGATTCCATAATCTCGTATAATGGATCACATGATTTGCTTCAGTTAAGGTAATCCCTACCCCCGCTGCCAAAGGGGAAAGTATAATGACATCAAAGCCGTTGCTTTTTCTATAAGCGCTTAACATATGTGATCGTTTATCTGGGGATAGGGTACCATTCAATATATTGGGTTGAATTCCGTACCAATAGTTTAAAGCCTTAAATAGAATTACTTGCATCTGTCGAAACATAGTAAAGATAATCGCTTTTTCATTTTTGGCACGAATTGGGTCCAATATCTCTTTTAGATAAGCAAGTTTAGAGGATTCCGCGATCAAATCCTTTGGAGAAATACGATTCACATCAATGTTTGAATCTATCTTTGGATGACCACAACTCGCTATTAATTTCTGAATGAGTGGCAAGGAGGGCTCCCCTTGCTGCCTAAGTCTGTTAATCTCCGCGATGCGCTTCGATTCCTGGTCACTGGCTTCGATTAATTGGACTACTACTTTTTTATTGGGGAGATCTTTTAGCTTATCCTCTTTGCTCCTTCTGAGAAAGTTATTCCCAATCTTTTGTACCAAGATATCATTAATTGTTTTTCTTTCGTCATTTTGGTCGGGTCTCAAAGTATCGATTGGCTTTACAAACTGACGCTTAAATTGATTCAAGGATCCCAGAACGCCGGGCACCGCAAAATCCATAATGTTCCATAGGTCTTCTGTTGTATTTTCAATGGGTGTGGCACTACAGGCAATTTTAAAGTCTCCATTTTGTGCTTTCAGGGCCACGCTTACCAAAGTTTTAGGATTTTTTACTGCTTGAATCTCGTCACAAACAATGCATTTCCAATGAACTTTGCCGAGCCAGAGGTGATTTAATCTCAGTGATTCATAGGTAATAAATACCAGATCACAACGGCGGATAGTTTCAAGTTCGCGTGAGGAATCCCTTTTAATCCCCTGGATCTTATATGTTTTAAACGTCTGGGGTCGGAAGAACTTTTGGATTTCACCAATCTGATTAGGATCTTCATTATCCCAAATATTAATAAGCGTAGTGGGTGCAACAATTAAGCTAGGTGAAATTGTCCCTCTTGCCTTGAGCCAGGCTTGGAAGGTTAGAATTTGAATTGTTTTACCTAATCCCATATCATCAGCTAATAAAAAACCATTCGTTGATGAGGTATGATATAGCGACTGTAATTTATGAACCCCTTCTGTCTGATGCTCATAAAGATTAATTTGTAAGCTTGCTGGGTTTTCATAGGGTATAGAAGCCGATTCTGATTGCGGAGCGGGTTTGCCTTCAGTGTGTTCGAGTTCTGTAAGATTATCTTTAATCAAGAGCATAGGATCTTTTTGTTTACTCTTAGGGCGCTTTAATTCCTCCGTTAATCGCTCAATCTGTCGCTCGATTTCTTGTTTGCCGTAATTTTTTATAAATCTTCCCTTGTGTTCAATAAACCGCTGATCCGAGTTAGCTTCACATTTCTCTTTAATTTCCTTTAAATCTTTAATACTCTTAATTTGGCTCGGATCGATAAACGCATCGCTTATTTTGGTTATCTCATCGATGAGCTGCTCGCGAGTTAGCTGGACCTTAAATACTTCTCCTTCATTTTGGAGTTCAAGTTCCGAAAGGTTTCTTTGATCTCTGTCCATTGCAACGAGTTTTTCCTGGAGTATCTCTCTATCTTCCGGCCGCCAAGGATGAACCAGTTCATCTGTATAGAGCGAAGGTGTCTGATACGCTTGAGAAAAGTCAAACCAACTTTCATCACTATTATTAGATGGTGAGGCAACGGCTCGATAATTAAGGTAACCCAACCCCTTTACTCTAGGGCCGTATTCCGAAAGGTCAAAATTCTCATCTTCAAGCAACTCGTTTTGGCCTCTATAAAAATCTTGCTCCTTCTCACCAGTAAGTAAACGGTTTTGTTTAACCTTCTTTGCTGAGTCCTTATTTTTAATAATAACTTTTACGTCTTTACCATTTTCTTTAACCGTATAGAAATTCTTGATTTCTGCATATTTATCGAAGGCCGACACAAATGAGCTATTAAACTCCTCGTCCTTGCCCGCAATAACAGGCATAATTTCTAAACCCCGGGGAGTTTTGTTGAAATCTAATTTGATTTTATCCACTATGACGGGTTTACCTTCAATACTCAAACGATGATTTAACGCTAAGTTAGTTCGTTCCGCAAAATCTTTTATAGATGCTAATAGTTCAAACTGGGAAGCAATATTGTTACTGAGCCTTTCATCTTGATTATACTTTGTGACAAGTTTTAAACAGTCATACATCTCGGGGGACAGTAATCTTTCTGAGCCATCTACGAGAACAATATTTTCCCTAAATCGTTTAATATCATGCTCCCGGCCGTCCTTAAATTGAAAGTTATATGTAACACGATCATCTTCGACAAAGTTGCCATTATTTTCGATATAGATAAATCCATCAAATAGCGCAGGTAAATTTAAAGATCGATAATCTTCAATAGGGTTGCCTTCCTCATCGAAGTAAAACTCATACATATTTTCATAAGGGATTACTAAACAAATCTTATCCTCCGCCAAAGATGCATTGGACATATTGACAAGCAAATGAATGTTGTCATCGGCACCTTGAAAAGAGATATTTAGACCATTTTCCTGAAGATAGATGCGAAGAACACTTGAATCTGAGTAATCAAGAGTTAAGCTTCGTTCTTTATTTGCTTTAAGCATTGATTTTAGCCGTTCTAAACCGAACCTCACTGTATCACTTCCTCATTTCATAGTGATAATATCGAAACTCCGTCTCAAACAATTCCGGCCAATAATAACCCTGATGTTTTAAGTGTATCTCCGCAATGGCTTTGTTTTTTAGCCTTGCAATCATTGCCGTTTTACCATAGACCTTCGAATCTCGATTAACTTGATCTATACTAAGGTTTTTCAAATAATACATGTGCATCGCACCCATCTTAGCAAATTCAATAAATAAATGTTCTTTTGTCTCCATTAAGATTGCACCATCATATTTCTCGTTGTACTCAATCCTATAAACGTAATGAGAGTACTTCTTCCAGAAATTCAAACGTATCTGATCCCCCGCGATATCACCAAACAAATATTTGATATTCTTCTGCGTTTTCCAAAGGGTAAAGACTCGCTTAGCTTCTTCACTTATCCCTTGCCACTTGTTTCGCGATAGCACCCCATAAGCGTCTCCGAGTTTATTACCAATCAATTTAAACATTTCTTCAAGCTGTGCCGGCTGATCATCAAAGTATTGTGTAGCGCTTTGGGTTAATAGGAACTTTTCGAAGGAGGGTTTAATAACATTAATTTCTTTATATGAATCTGTTATTTCCCTAACGAAGTCAAAATCCTCATCGCATTTCAGCGCTACGACCTTAGCATCCAGTATCCTCAATAGGATACTTTGAAATATGACATGGTTATCATTCATATAGTATTGATGCTTAACGTTCTGTATTTCTGCAAAACTCAGGCAACCTTTAAAGGGCCGGTATAGAGCCTGTATAAAAGACGTAGTGTCTTGGCATCCAAGCACTATATCTTTAACGTGCGTCAATGGCTCTTTCCAAACGCTGTTTTGAACTATTGCGAGTTGAAGTAGTTTATAAAGTTCGGGATCGGTAAAATTATCATAGTAAGAGGATAATAATCCTTTAACATGATAATAAAATCTTGAACCTTTTGTAAAGCACTTATGGCAAACATGACCGAATTTGGAAAACAGTCCCTCTTGTTTGAGTGAATTCGCAAAGAAGCATAGAAACTTGATTTCACTGCTTCTTAGTTCCTCTCCTTCGCTACGCAGTTTATCCTTTAGCCTATCGAGTTTATAGGAATCAGGTGCTATATTGAAGGTATCCAACGAAACGAATCGAGCCAATCGTTCAAGTTTTTTAGGCTTGAATCGTGCAAACTCAAATTGATAGTACTCAATTGTCATACTGCCACCCCATTAGAGGTTATTAATTCTTCCATACTTATATCTTCTCTTTGTCTAAGCTTTTCTTGAGATATTCAAAAATCTCTTGATATTTTAATTCAAACTTAATTTCAACCCGTCGATTTCGGGCTCTCCAATCCTCAACACTCTCATCTTGCATCTGCTTCAGAAAGCCCGTCTCACTTCTTCCCGTTAAAATAATGTAATTTTTAAGATCCTCCCTATAACCAGCAAATTCAGGATCATTGTAAATAAAAGTGTAGACACTTAAGGCTCTATCATGGCTAAGATCTAAACCATAATGATAATCTCCTAAGTCATCGGTATATCCTTCAATGATGATCTTGGCAATATTGCTTCTAATTTCTGGGTCCTTCAAAAGAATACCAAAATAACGCGGCATATTTTTACGGATAAACTCCTTACCCACAGCCTTCAATTCACTTTTTCCACTATCAAATAACAAGTCACTTTGTAAAGTTAAGGTACCAGTATCATCGATATAAAGAGAATCGCCAAACTCTTCTTTGATCTTTTTAATAATATCATCATTAATAGAAGTGAATTTTTCAAGTTCAGATCTCGCATCTTGTAATTCGTTGCTCACAGCAACAGCCTGAGCGGCAGCTTTTTTATAATCAAGAAGCATATAAACAGAAACTAGTAGAAAAATAATTAACAAACTAGACATTAAATCGCTAAAGGATAACCAGTAGGTTATTTCTTCGTCATGCTTTTTAACTTTCCTTAAGCGTCTACCACTCATCGACTTGTCATCCTAACTGCAGCCATTTGTTGTTGATATACTTCTTTAAGCTCGTCCATTTTACCCACGAAAGCTTTCAACACCGTATTTCCATCCTGAATGATCTTGGATGTCTTTTGATGCATTCCTTCTAAGTTCTTCTCATCTAAGATCTCATTAAGTTCCTCAATTGAGTTCCCGAAGTTCTCAATCGTTGCCTTGAACTCACCGAGCACCTTAGAAATGTGATCATCATAATCTTTAAATAAGTTCTGCAAGCCTTGTCTGACATTTGAAGTATAATCAACAACACCTTTGTTAATTTCTTGATTGAGATTATCAAAACTCTCTTTATAATCTCCCCAAAGCTGAACATACCCTTGGTTTGTATCCGTAAAGATTGCCAGTTGCTCAACTAGCTTATCCGACTTCTCACTAAATCCGTTTAAATTCTTCACTACGACCACGTACTGATCGTTAATTTCTCGTAAATCGTTCGAAACAATTACATCAAGACTCTTAATGGCCTGATTCAGACCCGTTGTCAGTCCCTCCATCGACGAACCAATGCTGGCATGAGTCATCCCGAGGTTTGCCATGGTATCGTTAAATTTATTACAAATAGTTTCGCTTGCTCCTTCGAATTCACCCACGCTCTTCTTTATACTATCTAAAACACTTTGAAAGTTGTTATTGAACTCATCCAGTTTACCAACAGTAACCGATAATTTTTCATTAGCATGTTTTTGTACTTCAGCCGAATAGACTGTTTGCTGTACGGTTTCCTTAAATAGCGCCATTGACTTGTCTTGCTGTTCGAGTGTCTCTCTGACATTCTTCACAAGCTCCAAATGCCCATCATAGGAATCCTGCTGAACACTGGCAAAGTTGTTTAAACCACTTATGATATTGACAAGCTCCCCCGCAAGCAATGAAGTATTCTCATTCATCTGCTTAGTACTATTTGCAGACAGATTAGTTTCCGAAACGACCGACTTTTGACTTTCTACGAGAGATTGTAACGTTTGGATTGTTTTTTCAAACTCTGATAATAAACTTTCATTACGCTCCGCCATAGTTCCGATCGTAGATTGAAGTCGTTCTAGCTCTTGACTTGTAGAGCTAGAAATTATCGTTCCAATGTTATCCACTAAGGATGCGATTGTGGATTGATTACTATTTTTGACAATCTCAATAAGTTGTTCCGTGGTTTGAGAAAACTTCTCTAGCGTGGGTCCTAAGGTGTTTTGCAAAGATGATTCGAACTTATTCGCAACAGACTCTGCGATTTCAGTCCCCATCCTTTGGATAGAAGCAGTTTGTTTTTCAAGTTCAACATGGAGTTGATTAATCCCATCGGCTTGTGTATTCATAGGAAAAATCGAATCGATTTTATCACTAATTTTGACGATTAACGACTCTTGATTACCCAGTAGAATTTTCTGATACACGGTCAATATTAAAGAAAATGCAATGCCATAGATACTGGTTCGAAAGGAGATTTGAACTCCATTTAGAAGAAGTTTAATACTATTTGTTGTATTCGTTACATCATTAAAATCCACACCGAGAAGTCCTATAACCAAGCCAAGAAAGGTCCCAAATATACCCAAGGCCGTCAGCAACTGGGGTGCGTAGTTGATAAACTTGAAATAAGATAAATTGCTATAGACTACTTCTTCATTGAAAAAGCAGTTTGACTCTATCGTTGAATAATATTTTACTCTTACTTCACCATCGTCTGAGCTTCCGGACTCTATGCGTCGAATCGTGTTTTCGTACTTATCCCAAACAGCACTAAGTACAGAATGTGAGAACAGGGTACGCACCTTATATACATCACCTTGAAAATCTAGGGTTGGCCTTGATTCAAGTTTTCCTAAAACATCTTTGAATAGTTTAAGGTTTCTTTTGCTGGACTTATCAAATATGAATAAAGAATAAGTCGTTATGCTGGCCATACAAACAAAAAAAATGATGAGGATTACTTTGTTACCAAGTTGACTTGCGTTAATGTCAGAAATAATAAAACTTACAGGGGGATAAAAGTAGAAAAATAATACCGCTGAAAACATGATTAGATAAATAGTCATTGGAAAATTGCGTACCTTTTGAATCAATATAGATGCCTCCTATAAACTAGTGCTAAAATTTTACAATATCATCACTTAATTATTTTATTTGACTTGAAACTCACACAGCCTTATCTCAAGGTAAATTCTACCACGAAACTCAGACATAATTTTGTGAATCATAGTCACCACTTGACCCACACAACTGCTAATAAATCGAACGCAAACTTCACTTGGCTCACTTTTTTCTTGACAATCGCAAATGATTCGGGCTTTCTTCAAAAGTTTTTGCTACATCAATAACGCCAATAACAGATATCTGATTCCCAGTAAAGGGGGTAATTTGTATCGGTTCAAATGCACTGTTAATCTCCCTATACATTGTTATCGTGATGAGAATCGGACAACATTTAGAGTCATACCTTTCTTTTTCGCCGAAATTTCTGCTATTCCTTCCACGGATACCAAATCTTTCAAAATCTCGAAATTTAATGACACTTCGAACTTACACTTTGCTTAGGAATGTAAAAAGGCGCGGTTTGTTTCAATCAACACCTCTTGAACAAAGAACTGATGGACTTACTGGACTATCAGTTCTTGAAGATCAATTTTGTGGATAAGCCTTTGGGCCGATTTGCGACGGACTCTCCACTAGACTAATATTGTTCTTATACTTTCGATCAGATTCTGGTGGCTCTGGGAAAACACAAGGAACCAACCCGAGCAAGTTACGCCGATGATTGCTTTAACTGATGCGCTAATTTTATAGCCATGCTAGGAATGTATAGCGTGAAGTATCGGTTCCTAAATGGTTACTACTAATTTTTTGGTATCTCTGAATATGAGCCTAACAAATCATCCACTGTTAATTTGTGTAGTATTAAATATTCCTGAACTTTTTTACCAGAAAGATCCCTTAAGTCAAGATTCTTAAACTCCATAAAAAATTTATTAACATTTGAAGTAAGATGATTCAACCTATTCTCCCTCATGATTTCAACGTTAAGATTAAATCCTGCCGCGTGACTTATCTTTTTAGTAGGAATAATCATTATTCTTTTGACAAGTGCATCTCCATACGTTTTTGCGAACCAAGCACAAGCGTTATTCATTTGACCCGTCTCATCCTTAAATATTTCCTTTCTATTCGTGCTCACTTTACTCTTACATTCAATTAAAAAGTACTCGTTATCACGTACTTTCCATAAATTATCGGGGCCTTCATTCCATTCTTTATCAGGGCGTTGGCTAACAAAACCTAAGGCCTTCGCTAAATCATCAACTGCTTTTTCGAAACGTTCCGCTTCTACTCCAAACCTAAGGTGACCTAAAATACTGTCGATCTGGATCTTTAGCTCTTCAAAGGTTTCAAAGGATTGAAGCCATAAGATAATATTTTCAATTCTTCTAAGACTTACTGAGGATATCTTAGTTATCGACATCCCTTCTTTAGGTTTAAAGAGATAAATATTCTTCTTATGTGCAGAAATTTGATATTCATTTGCTTGACTTATTGAAATTGAATATGTGTATCTCGCCATTTCTTGAAGATACCAGCCTTTTTCTTCATTTGTTGTAATATGTGTATCTATTAGCTTCTGAATAATATTACAAGCTTCAGTACTATTTCCCTCTGTGTATTCTCTTTCCGCTCTTCTTTCTGCTTCGAATATTTCCAGAATCTTTGAGGTTTCACTTAAAATCATCTCGTCCATATTTTCAATATAGAATTCTTTCCAACCTTCATCCCTCTTTAAAGATTGATTCATTAAATTTGCTAATGCCTTACTTGGTGAAATTCCATTCTTTATATCCTCTTTGGCAAAGTCGGCTATCTGTAAGCCTATTTCCACTTGAGTGTTAGTCTGCTGAGAAAAGTGTTTTCTCGTGTCTTTGCTCCGTATGATCTTAACGATTTCAGTACCAATTAAAAGAATAACACAATAGTCCTTTTCACCTCTTACTCCTCTACCAAGACCTTGTTCAATAATTTGTGCTTGTTTTATTGCGATAATCTCACTTGTACTACGACATAGCTCCATAAATCTATCCTCAAGTGATTCTGAAAAGGGTTTAGAATCAATAACTAGTATCCTGCAGGTATAATCGGGTAGGTCTATCCCATCATACCTATTAACAATAACAAGTGTTTTTTCAAAGTCCTTGTTTTTGAGCTTTTCAATTTCGTGATAAATTGAAGTTTTATCCGCAATAATACTACCATATTCCTTCCAATCTTGAGTCCCTTTAAAGCTTGGTACCATGACAACTATGCCAAACTTCGCATCATTTCTAGGTTTAGCTACGAGATTAACAATTTCGGATCGCTCAAGTGAACCATCGATTAAGGAAGGAATTAGTATCATTTTTTCTCCGGACCATTTCTCATTTTTTATACAAAGAGGATTAGCGACTGTTTTAGCATCTAATCCTAGACCCTTAATAAAGAAAGAATCATCATTTATTGTTGCTGACATAAAAATTCTATGTTGCGCATTCCCGTATGATCCAAATATTCCTAGAGGTAGTACATAAGGTGAAATCTCTAAACTTTCTCCTGAGATAATACACCTGCAGTCTCTAAGTATGTTCTTCAATAATGGCCAAACAAATCTTATCTCATTAAGGTTTCGGTTAGCCGATAATACTCTTGCAACTTCAGTAACCTTATCTTGCCAATCCCAGTAAGGTACGCCTAAAAACGCATCATATTCATTGTTCTTGATGTCTGCATATGTACCTATACCCTGCTTTTCGAGTTCAGGACCAAATAATGTTAATAAATCTTGATAAGCCTGTACATTCTTTTTTAAGGAAATCGTAAATGAGTCTTTTATACTGTCTATACATGCATGGGCATCATCCATTAAGACAGTAGCAACTTTAATGGATTTAGCGCCAAGTTTAAATTTAGTCTCACCATTAAATAGCTTCTTCACAGTCGTTATTAATATCGCTTTCCCGTCAATAAAGATATCGGGTAATTCTCTTTCGTTTGCAGAATAATTGATTCCAAAACTTTCGGCTTGTTTGCAGGTTTGCTCTACAAGATAATTATCTGGGCATAAATATATTGCAGGACCAGTATCCTGATTTATTCGAGATTGAAGAATTAACAAACCAATTAATGTTTTACCTTGGCCAGTATGTAGTTTGAGTATTACATCTTTTTGCTGTGCAAATTCGTTATACCACTGCTGTAAAATTTGCTCTTGCACAGGCCTCAGTGGACCTTTGTCACTTGCCCTATCCAAAGTTTCATAAATTTCACAGGGATGCACAATTCTGGCGAGTTCTCTTTTTCCTAGTCTTTTCTTAAAATCAACCACTTAAAACATCTCCTTTTAGCCCACTCTTTCTCAATCGATGTGATATTGGAATTTGCCTAAATTCAACTCTTGCATATACATAGCTGTAACTAACTTACAATGAAGTAAACACCAACGTACTTGGTACGAGGAAACAATTTACTATTACCTTCTTAGCAAGCGATTTCATTTATTGGTAGATTAAACAAATGACTAGAATAGTAATTCGCTCGCCCGAGATCGTTGCAATTATGCATTTGAAGATTCATGCCATAGCAATTAATATAGTCATTTTGAAAACATCCTCCCATAATACTCCTCCAACTTCTCATCACACCGCCCAACAATCCACGCATTCTCCTCCCCCGTCAGCTTCTTCCAAACATGCCGATTAAACTCCACATACCCAATATCCCGGCACCGACTCATAAATCGCATATCCTCAAACCGCTTAAAGGGATTGCTAAAGATATTTCTCTCGACATCCTTTCTCGTATATCCGTCTTTACAATACAGACTGGAGTTCTTCTCAACCACTAGCCCTCTCTCTTTTCTAATGCTATAAAAATCCATGAAGTAATTAACGATGTCCTCGACCCTAACTCTTCCGTTTTCGTCCACATGCTCAAGCATGGCTTTGAGCAGTACCGGTTTATAGGAAAAACTCATATCCATAGTCCTGACCATGTCCATAAACTTATCTTTCATATTGGCAGGATTGATCAGCTCCCAGCCATACTGCTTAGCATAGCTCTCTACGGTTGCTTCCTTAAAGTATTTAAAACTCCGTTTATCCCCGAAGGGTACCTCTAAATCAGGGGTTATCTTTCCTTCACGCAGATACCGTTCAATGGTTTCTGTTTGCACATCAACCATCCTCACGAACTCCAGCTGAGATATCATCCCTTTCACTTCATCCTGCCAATTGAATAGATCAATCAGCTCGTAATCCGCAACATTCACCGGGAAATCCAGAAAAACAGAAGGTTTTTCTCCTCTGGCGATTAAATCTCTGTCCAACTCAAACTGTTTCTGGGAAGCAACAACGTACTCTCCCACCCTATATTCCTTCAGGTTAAACATCCTGTGCAGAGAATAGGGCATGTTAAATAAGCCGGCATTATCAATAAAATCAAAGACCATCAGGTAGTCCTTACCTGCGCACTTGCGCATCCCTCGGCCCAGTTGCTGAACATACAGTCTTCTGCTAAGCGTCGGCCTGGCCATGAACAAAACCTCTGTTTTAGGACTATCCCAGCCCTCATTCAAAAGGTCACAAGCACACAAGACTTGGATATCCCCATTTTGGTACAGATCTAAAATCCGTGTCCTTTCCGCAGACTTCATAGAACCGGAAACAGCCTCACAATTAATTCCCTTTTGCTTAAACAAGATAGAAATCTCATGAGCATGGTGTACGGAAGCACAGAAAACCACGGTTTTCTTATCCCTAACATAATTCAAATAGGTTTCTGCAATAAGCTTATTTCTTTCCGGCACAAAGAGTTTGCTTTCTAAGTCCTGAGCGTAATATTTTATGCCATTGATTCTCACCGTGGAGAGATCGACATTGGTCTTGACCCGGATACATCTGATCGGAACAAGTTCCCCTAACTCAACGGCTTGCTGCAAATCCAGTTTATGAGCCACATTTTTAAAGTCCTCCAGGATACTCTCGCCATCTGCTCTGTCCGGGGTAGCCGTAAGCCCCAGAGTAAATTCAGGTCTGAAATAACTCAAAACCTTCCTATAAGTATCTGCCGTTCCATGATGGCATTCATCGACGATGATATAGCTAAAGTCATCCGGTTTAAACCGTTCTAGATTTCTGGCAACACTCTGAATACTGCTGCAAACAATATAAGCGTCTTTCGCTTTTTCTTCAGCAACATAGAGGCCTGTCTCCGCCTGATCCCAAAGTTCTTCAAACGTGCCTTTAGCCTGGGTGATTAGTTCTTTGGTATGGGCTAAAAACAGAGTTTTTTTCCCGACTCGTTTGGCATCGCTGACTGCGGTCACAGTTTTCCCAGTGACCGTAGCATGATAAAGCAGAGCGATACTCTCTCCTTGATCACGCATGGTCTGCAGGCTGTCTAAAGCAGCTTGTTGATGCTCGCGTAGTTCAATGACCTTGCCCTTTTGCTTAGGCAGATAATCCTCCAACATTCTAAAGGAGGGTATTTCCCCGACAAAAATCCGCAGCTCGTCCTTGACCTTCTCAGGTTGGTGCTTCAGTTGGTTGTATACCCAGCGGTAAATCTTCCAGTTATGATAGATCAGGCTGTTTTGCTTGGTAAGGTCATCATAATATTTATTAGAAGAAACCTTATGGGGGTTATGATAGGTTTCACCGTCGATCTCTATGGCTATTTTTAAATCTTCACTTTCCAGAGCAAAATCAATGGAGCGTCTATTGCCATAAATATCTGTGACCGGATACTGAAGAAATAGATATTGGGCTTGATCCGGACCAAAGGTATCACAGAACAGCTCGACAAAGAGATCTTCGGCGATACTGCCCAGGCTGATCTTCTGCTTGATCTTTTCTGTCAATTTGATTCAACCCCTCAATCGTCGATAACTTCTTTAAGCAGTAACTTATCCTGGAAAGCGCCTCTCTCCTCAACCTTTTGCTTTCTGATAACTTCGAAGTCCTGCAGAGATACGTCTTTATGTTCCAAGATCGCATAAACAACTTCAACCAAGTCTGCCAGTTCTTCAACACTCTGGCTGTCTAGATATTCCTGAAGTTCTTCACCTAATTTTGCGTTTAATAATTCTAGGTATTCCTTACCGGAGACCTCTTCTAAGATGGCCTGTTTTCCACTTTGTTCGATGATTTGGGGTATTTTATCACGAATAAGTTTATTGTAGACCTTTACACTCATGATTTTCACACGATCCTTTATAGAAAAATGGAGCATATTATCGAGTATATGCATAAATTCTGCATTATTCTGTTAAGTCCTGCCAATAACTGTTCCTTTTTGCATTATTTATGAAGTATTTTGGCATAGGTTTTGTATATTGCTTGAATCATATCACTTATCGCGGACATTTATTTGCAGTCAAAAATCGCATCCTTTAGTTGAAAAGCAAAGCACTCCAAGCCCAGGCAAATATGGGCATGAAGTGCATTTATATCATACTCCTTATTAAAAGTTCAACATGGGATCACGAAGGAACAACTACCTCAATCGCTTTTTCACCATTTCTTCCACTCTTGTTTTTCTTCCGGAGTGCGATCAACTCCCCTTAGAGACCATCGGTAAACCTACATCTTTGCAGCATATCCCTCTTTTTCCGCATTTCCAAGCAAATACAAAAAGGCTGAAGCAGGTATCCGTACAACGGGTATCCTAGTATTATGAGAGGTAACGCCATAATCCTCTGCCCTTTTTGTGATGATCAAAGCACCTTGTGCCTTCACACGTTCATCATTCGCAAGCTCGATAATTGCATCTGTTTCTTTGACATGTGTATCTTCGCGATATTTCACTTCACACAAAATCCGGCCGGCAGGAAGTTCAACGACCACATCAACTTCTTTTTCGTTATCTTTCAGCCTTCGATAATAACCAACCTGCGCATTTGTTGTATAGTAGAATGCTGCAATATGCTTATACACGCTTGTTTCCACCATAATTCCCATTTCTTTAGGATCAGTTATAACATCCTCCAGCATCAAAACGGCATTGCGTATGGCGGCATCGGCCACATAGATTTTCGAACGACCTTTTAGAATTCCTTTTCCATCAACCCCAATCGGGTCGCTGATATAAATCAAGTTCGCCTCTTTCAAAAACTGAATATAGTTTGTAAGAGTAGCTTTGTTCATATCATCGAGTTCTTTAGACATTGTTGTAATGTTTATAATGTTGGAGGATTTCATACAAAGGTATAAAAACACCTTTTCAAGTTGCAGAGGATTTCTGACATTAAATAATGTCAGGACATCTCTTTTAATGACTTTATCAACTACATCTTCACGCAGCATTCTTTGGGAAAATATGTCATCGTTCGACAGGGCTAGCTCAGGAAATCCCCCCACCGTTAGATAACGATTGAAATGCTGTTGAAGTGGCGAAAGCTTGGTCATCAGCTCACTGAAATCACCTTTATCGATTTTATATAGCTGTGTTGGCCGAATACCCTGCCCGAGCTGCGGCCTTACAGATATTTGCAGCAAATCGCAATATTCATAGAATGATAAGGTTGGTATTTTCAGTACACTCCAACGTCCTACGCCGCTGTCTGCTGAACCTTTTTCAAGCGCTGGGCTTGCAGAGCCAGTGGCGACCAGACGTAAATGGGGATGTGTATCATACAGTGTTTTGATCCATACCTCCCAGTCTTCAGCATATTGTACCTCATCAAAGAAGAAATAGAGTTCTTCTTCGGTAGGGTAGGCATTTTTATAGGCTCTTAAAACGCCGTCAAAACCACCGAGCTTTAAGATAGGGTTATCAAAAGACAAATATACAATGTTTCTTGCTGGAACTCCTTTTTGTAGAAGGCTCTGTATGAGCTGGTACATGATTGTGGTTTTTCCCACTCGTCTTGCACCCGATAGTATTACAAATCTGCGCAGATCCTTGTGCAAAAGCAGCTTCTCCGCTTCATAGTAGGCAAACCTATGGTGGGGAGGTGCTGTTTTTTCAGAAATAGGCACTCCCTTCCACCATGGATTATATTGAATTAACAAATTTAAGAGTTTCTCATCCGTAAACATGATCACAGCACATCACCTCATCCGAATTAAATATCATACCAAGCATTTTGTCAATAACTATTAACACTATACTATCCATTATGTCAGGTTTTATGTCAAGAAGGCTTATCTTTCCTCTTGCTCAAAACTGCCTTTAGCTTTTCCACAAGTGGAATATCTGCCAAGGCAAAGTCATATAAATCCAACTCATGGCAATTAACCCAAGCTATGTTGATTATGTCTTAATGGGTCAGATACCTAATGCTTTGGTAATGTTATTTCGAATACGGCTCCTGTTTGACCGTTATCTGCCCGGATGCTCCCGCCCATAAACTCTACAGCAGATTTAGCAATGGCTAACCCGAGACCGAAATTTCCTCCTTTACCCTTATAAAACCTTTCGAAAATATGGGATAAATCCGCTTCCGGTATGCCGTCACCATCATCCGCTATTCGAATGACTGCGGAATTTCCAGCTTCTAGTAAAGTTATGCTCACCGAAGATTTGGCGTAACGCAGGCAATTCGATACGATGTTGATTACTGCCTGTGATAAAAGCGTATCCTCCGCCAGTACGTATACAGGCTTATTCGGCAGGACAAGTGCTAGTTCACGTTGATGTTTTGCTGCAAGGCCGTCGAGACGCTGGACATATTCCTTGAGGATATTCCCCAAGTCAACTTGGGGGAGTTCCTTGCTGTACGTCTGGCTTTCAATACGTGACAGTGTCAGCAGCTCTTCTACTAATGAACCCAGCCGTTTGCTTTCGCTGTGAATGATTTGGGAGGCATGTTTTACATCGGGAAGCACCCCGTTAATAACACCTTCTGCATATCCCTGGATAGACATAAGAGGAGTTTTCAGTTCATGAGAAGCATTCTGCAGGAATGCTTTTTGCGATTTATCATAGGCTTCAAGCTTAGCGGACATCTCACCAATACTTTGTTTAAGCATCTGCAGTTCAAGAATATCATTATTACTGGTCTGAAGCGGAGCGGAGAAGTCACCCGAACCGATGTCTCTGGTTAGTCTGCACAGCTCGCCGACGGGGCGTGTAATCCGGATTGATAAACGATGGGCCAGCCACACGGCCAGTAAGGCTCCGAACAGCATAATGCTTATTAAAATAAGATTGATAAAACGGACTAAGGCGATCTCCTTATCCGCATGGGATACAAAAATAACAGCCGGACTCCCGGCATTTGTGACCGGGTATGACAGGACAAAGTATTTATCTTTCCCGATGCGGATGGTATATACTTGGTGATCCTTCATTGAAGGAAGCTTCCCACTGAGTCGTTTTATTAACTGATTGTTGATAAAACTACCGGAACTGTTTGTATCCCTGAGCGGAGAAAAAAGTTCCTGATCCCGACTGTAGAAAAGCATCTCAGTGTTCACTGCTAATTGAGAAGAGCGCAGAGCTCTGTAGAGGTTGGCAAAAGGAGCAGCTAAATTTGCCGAGGCAGTGTTTCGGATATCCGGCAGTTCTTTTTTCACCACGCCTTCCATGGTCTTCACAACACCGTGCAGTTCAGTCCTGGCATTTCGATCTAAATAATAGTTTACCGAGAGATTGAATAATAGCAGTGTTATGAGTGGAAACACCGTGATCATGATTACAAAGGGAGTAACAATAGCGTTTTTAATCGGCTTCACAAATTATTCTCCCCCTTCGCTTAGCTTGAATCCAAATCCCCAGACAGATTCAATCTTAACACTGCAATTGACTGCGGCAAGCTTTTTGCGCAGACGTTTTACCACATCATCTGTGGCCCGGGAGTCAACCTCAAAATCAAACTTCCAAACATTTTTCAAGAGCTCATCCCGGGATACGGCACGGGTGCTGTTTTGCATTAGATATACCATCAAAGCCAACTCCGTTGGAGTCAGATCAAACGGACTTCCATCTACCTTTGCTTCTCTGGTGGCTGCATTGATATTCAAATTGCCGGCTGCCAAGATGTGCTTGGAAGTGCCGCCTGTATCCAATTCCAATCTGCGGAACAATGCTTTGACTCTGGCCACCAGTTCCATAGGAGAAAAAGGTTTTGTCATGTAATCATCCGAACCAAGTGTAATCCCTGTTATCCGGTCGATTTCACTGTCTCTTGCGGACACAATAATAATAAGGGTATTACTGCAATTTCGAATCTGTGTACATACAGAAAGTCCGTCTGTCCCCGGCATCATAATGTCAAGAATGACTAAATCAGCAGGTTTTTTCAAAAACGCAGCCAATAAGTCATCCCCATTCGCAAAAGATTTCACTTCAAATCCTTCATTAGACAAAAACATATTAATTAAGCCGCGTATATTTTCATCATCATCCGCTAGGTATATTAATTTTTTCATCTTCTCTCACTTCCTTGACACTATTGTAGCCTATTCTTTTTAAGATAAAAAGAATTGCCACAGCTTTGCCACAGTTTAACCTTTGTTTTGCACAAACGAAAAACGTTAAGATAGAGCCAGGAGGTGACAAATTGAGCAGTTGACAGAAGTAGATTCCACTCTAAATAGTTTAAATGAAATTATAAAAAGCTTGGATGATGTATCAAGTGAGGAATTAAACATCCCAAACCCATAATAAAGAAAAGAGGTTTTGTGAAATGAAAAAAATAATGGTAAACGTACTAGCTGTAATTTTTACCCTTGTTATGAGTAATGCAGTATTTGCGGCCACTCCGGGTGACGGGAGCAAATTAGACAAAAGGATTGAAACATTGCAGGAAAGACAGCAGAAGATTGAAGAAACCAAAACCCGTAACCAGGAGAAACAGTCAAAGCTAGCAACAAAGAAAGAGGAATTCGAAGGGTTCAAACTGGATTTAGCGGAGCACAGGCAGGATGTACTTAAAAATCGTGAAAACAACATCAGCGTTGTCGAGCAAAACAATCAACTGCGCTTAACCCTGGCTCAAAAGCTAAAAGAGTTAAAAGACAGTGGTTCAGTAATTCCAGAAGAAACAACCGCTCAGATAAAAGCTTACAATGCGCAAATCGCTGAACTGGCGAACTCTTTAAAAGATACCAAAGGCCAGATCAAAGATATTGTAGAGGAATACAAAGGCTTCATCAAGGAAAAGGATTATGCCGCCATGGATACGGCCTTTGCTAAAATAGTTTCCATCCAGACTAACCGCTTGGAAATACTTAACCAGATCAACAGTATTCTGCAGAAAATGAATAATTTACTATAATCTGCTGTCTCGCGTTACTTCATTTTTCTATGCTCAATCGTGTTAATTAAATAATTAATCCTTACTCATCGATTCCAGCAACTTCTGAAGATATTCTATTTGTTCCGGCGAAAGCTTTCTGGCTGTGTCCACCAGACGGCGAAGTTCCGGCTCAAGCTGCGGACGTTCCTCGGCAAAAAATTCTGTAAGCGTAATATTGAGAGCCAAACATATTCTCTAATTCACGTTCAAAAGCACTTCTTTCCGCTGCATCCATCGTTTCTTCTAAATAGTCATAAATTCTATCACCTAATTGAAATTCATTCGTAATCATATGGTCTCGCTCCTTTGGTTTAAAATTGTAATGTCTTTTCAGCAATAAAAAATGTACTCACTAAATATTCAGGTTCAAACGAAAAATTACATTCTTTGCCAGTTGAGTTAGGGCTAATAATTAGTTATTCTTAATCTACAAGATTTAATTTAGTAAAGAGAAAGGGAGATACATTATTGAAAATTCGATGTCTTAAGAAGCATAACAACTCAATCATTAAGAGAATCTTAACGACACTGACGATCTTTCTAGTCGCCTTCCAACTCTCTTTAGTTTCGATTCCTGTTGCGAATGCCAATGACAACTTAAACATCCCCCTAACACCTATTCTTAATCTAAACTTTCCTTTTTCTAAAGCAATTCTTAATCCTAACAAACCAATCTTATATTTAATAGATTCTGATCTAAACAAACGAGTTTACGCCGTCAATTATGCGACCAAAGCAATATCGTCACTTAATTTTGATGGCATTCCAATTAAAATGGCCGTAGAAAACGACGAACTTTTTGTTGCCTTACAAAAATCAAACATTGATCCTCTGATTGATGTTTCCGCAACCGGCTCCATTGAAATCATTAATACCACTACGTTTACGATAACGGATGAAATACAGCTGGACTATGTTCCAAATGACATGGTCGTCAACAAAGATTCCATTTATATTGTCCCGTACAACAAAGCAGATCATAGCTTGCTCACCTATTCTCGTCAGACAAAACAAAAGATCGCTTCGGGCGCTGAAATTGATTCTAAGAGTCAGCTAATATTTAACCCGAAAATGAATCGACTCTATTCATTCATTGAGACTAGTTCTGTTAAAGTGTCTAGCTACGATGTTTCCGATGTTGGGGTTAGAAGCAATAATTTCTCTCAATTATTTAATGATGTCACTAATTTGCCAAAAGACATGTTTCTCTCTGCCGATGGTGAATATCTATTTACGACAGATTGCGTTGTTATGGATGCTAACCTTAATCCTGTTACTTCTTTACCAAATGCTTTAGCTTCCATTGCCTTTAATTCTGAGACCAATGACTTTTATGTCGCTGATCGACAAGACACCAGACTGGTTAAAGCTTATAATTATGACTACAACAATCCTTATGGTTTTCGCACTTTTAAGCAAAATACTACTTTTTCAGCCCATGGTTATGTCCGTCATGTTTTTTATCAAAATGGTAAGCTTATTGTCCTGACAGCTGGTGACAATGGCATGGTTGTTGAGACCTCCAACGTGGGTACATCCCCTCAACCTTTTCAGCCAGACCCCCTCAGTCCGGTAATACCTATTAATTTTAAACCGACTGATTCCCTGATTGATCCCAATCGACCGGTAATTTATTTAACTGACAATACCAACCGCAGAATCTACGCTGTTAATTATAAGACTAAGATGATTTCTTTCCTCCAATTAGATCTGCCGCCGGAAAAAATGGCGTTTGATAATAACGAACTTTATGTAACCCTTATGCAACGTGGCAATCAAAACTCGCTTCAGCAAGCTTCGTCAGGAACAGTGGCCATTATTGATGCTAATAATTTTAGTCTAACCAAGAAAATACCACTTAGTAGCGTTCCAGACGATATCGCTGTAGACGGGGGCTATCTGTATCTTGTTGCCTATACGTCTCAAGGAATAGAGATTTCCAGCTACTCTCGCAGCACTGGACAAATTGTTGATAAAACGACTCAGAATAGTGAAGCATACCTAAGTAACGCAAGTGTTCTTAACTCACATCTATATTATCCAACTGAGCGCATGCTTGATTCACAGGGTTTTGCCCAACTATTAATTTCCAACGATAAATTATATATGGTAGAAGAAGATCTATATACTCGCAGTATTATTAATGTTTATAACTACACCATTAACAACGGGGTTTTTGGCCCTGCTCATGACTTAATGTCCCGTAACGAACAAAATTCAGATATTCTGCTACTATCGGATGATTTTCGCCTTTCCCCCGATGGTCAATATCTGTTTAATGGTATTGGCAATATCTTTGATAAGGATTTAAATTATCTTACCAGATTAGATTCTCCCTTTACCGATGTAGCTTTTGATCCCGTCTATCAACGGTTTTATACGGCCAATACTAGACTAGCGGATCAGCCTTTTCCCAGAACATCGAGCGTCTACGATAATACTCTCAATAGTAAAGGTAGCTTTACAAAATTGGACGCGATATCCTTTCTAAGTCGAGAAGTAAATTATATGGCTTACCAAGACAGAAATTTATTGACCGTCTCCAAGAATGATTTTCCCAATTATTTTGATAACCAATACTTTATTCAAATTATTCCTGTTGCCAACAAAATTCAGTTACCAACAACCCCTTCCGTTAACCCTGTAATTCGTTTTAGCGGATACGACCAGTATGATACCGCCGCCAAAATTGCCCAGGAGGGCTGGAAAGAAACCTCAGATTCAATCGTTCTTTCTGCAGGGATGCAACCAAACCTAATCGATGCGATGGCTGCAGGACCCCTGGCTTCTTTGCTTAACGCTCCAATACTTTTGACAGATGAAAATAGCAAATTGAATCCGTATACAAAAGCAGAAATTGTTCGTCTCAAACCGACAAAAGCTTATATCACGAGCGGCACGGCGGTCATCAAACCGGCAGTTATCAATGAGCTAAAATCTATGGGGATCATTCCGATTGAACTGGGTGGTTATGATCAGTATGAAACGTCTGTAAATATAGCTAAAAAGATGCAGGCTTTAGGAGCTAAATTCACTAAGATTGCCGTGGTAGCTGGTTGGGTTAGTCCTTCAGATGCGCTTTCGATTGGTTCAATTGCTTCTGCCCAGAAAATGCCCGTTCTGGCCACGACAAAAAGTCAACTTCCTCCACAAGTAAAAGAATATCTCGATAGTATTCAAGGTTTAATCACAGATAGCTATGTTATAGGTGGAACAGCGGTAGTGTCTGAAACCGTTAAGAATAGTCTCCCGGGTCACCAAAAACGTTATGCCGGTGCTACCAAGTATGACACGAATTTAGAAGTTCTAAAGAATTTCGCCACTGACCTAAAATACCGTGCCGTATACGTAGCAAACGGTGAAACTCTGGTTGACGCTTTGACTGGTATACCTTTGGCAGCTCGAGATTTTGCTCCTGTTATTCTTACGGATAAAATATTAAATGAAGCGACACTAAAGTACACTAAATTAAATTTCTCGCAAAATATCTCTGTATTAGGTGGCCAAGCAGTAGTAACCGATAATGTTGCCAATCAATTATCTTCCCATGAATTGCTAACAGCTAATAATAGCACTTTGGGAGGTACGGATAGCAACAATCCTGGAGAGTTTAATAACACCTTAGTCATCCGGGGAGACAACCTAACCTTACAAAACGTAAGCTTAGGGTACAGTCTATATATACAAGGTAACCATGACAGTCTTAAAAACGTTACTGTCAAAGGAACAATCTTTATTGATCCACCGAACGACGGCACTCTAAGCCTCCATAATGTTAAAGCATCGAAAATTGTTGTACTTTCCGGTACAGAAAGTGGAATCCAATTCGATAATGTAGAAGCGGATAACATCCAATGGTGATTCCCAAACGAGAGTTTTCTCGCATTACACGTATCAACTAACTTTTTTTAGATAAAAGAGTCCCTAGGCAGGCTGGCAGACTTCCCTCTCATGGGTTCAGTACCGTTAGACACGAAGATTGCTGGACAAGGCTATCGAATGATCGTTGCTGATCCCTATCTTGTTTTCTACATCCTAGTTATGGAAGAGAACACGGTGGAAGTTCATCGAGTACTTCATGGTAAACAGGATTTCCCGCGCATGATGACGTAACAAATAATCGATTTCTCCAACAAAATATCAAGCACCCCAAGCTCGTCAACGAGAGCTTGGGGTGCTTGATTATATTCAATCTAGGTACGACGAAGATGATGATGATTCGTCCGCAACCAACCTGACATCAGCCGAACAATTCTATGTTTAAGATTAAAAACCAAAACTACACTCATATCTATGATTAAGTCTGGAAATATTGATACCGGAAAAATCCAGTGCTTCTCTTAGCGATTGGGTTTTCTATTATTTGTCAGTCCCACTAGATAGTCGATACTAGTTTTATAGAATTCTGCAAGTTTAATAAGCGAGGCACTAGGATTATCAAGAGCACCGCTTTCATATCTTGAATAGGTTGTTACGCGCAATATCAAAAGGCTGGAAGCAATTTTGCTCCAGCCTCTTACTTTAAGGTTTTTTCGGCTTTTTCGCCTTCCCCCTCTTCGTCACTTGCTTCGTTTCGGCTTTACTTTCCATCTCAATTCCAAACAGATCGCCAATATCCCTATCCTCAATTATCCTACGACTCTTTACATTTGATTTTTTCAGGAAGGTCTCGGTTTTCTGACTGATGGCTTGTGAAATAAGGTCCTCCATCTTCACCTTGCGCAGTACGAAAAACAAAGTGGGATCCTCGTCTAGCCGAGCGCCTACCCCATAGAGCACTGCCGCCACGTGTTTGCACATATAAGCCCCGTCAGGGCAACTACATTGAAACCTGATTTCCTTAGCGTCTGGAAACAAACCCTGGCCCTTGGCGGTAAACACTTCTCTTAGGGTCTTAGGAAACTTACCCACAATCAGTTCTTGCAATGAATCAATCTTCCCTGCACAGCTCATTGTAATCCCTTGCCAGACAGCGTCGGACAGCGGTAGTATGCTAATCGTTACTTGATAAGGTTTGGAAACGCTCCCTTGGACAAGGGCCTTGATTTCTCCCTGTGTAATTTTCAGATCCAGCACCGCTCCATGACGCACATAACTACGGCCTCGCCCGATTCGGTTGGCAAAGTCTGAATAGCTCTCCAGATTATCATTCCAGGCCTTACCCCACCAGGTTTTGGACAGTTTTGTTCCTTCAATCATCACGGGACAGATATCAGGATTTTTCTTTCTTAGTTTCTCGACACTTTTTTGGGCCTTGCGTCTTTTTTCTGCCACCGAGACGTAGGCTGGAAATCCAGTGTAATATGCCATACATTATCCCTCCCCAACTTTATTTAGAGAGTGTAAACAAATTCATAAGCTGTTGGTTATCCAGCTCAGTAATCCAGCTTTCCTGACTGTCTGGCATAATATCTTGCTGCAGTTTTATTTTATCTTCAATCATCAGATCAATCTTTTCTTCGATGGTACCCTTGGTAATAAACTTATGAACAATCACATTCTTTTTCTGACCAATCCTAAAGGCCCGATCTGTAGCCTGATTTTCAACCGCCGGATTCCACCACCTGTCAAAATGGATCACGTGATTGGCAGAGGTTAGGTTAAGACCGACTCCGCCGGCTTTTATGGAGAGGACCATAAAGGGTACATACTCGGAACCCTGGAATTCAGCGACCAGCTCCTTACGTTTGGCCACGGAGGTCCCGCCATGTAAAACAAGTCCCGGATGCTGAAAGATCGTCTCCAGAAACCGATTCAGGGGCTCGGTAATCTCCTTAAACTGAGTAAATATTAGTACCCGTTCCCGCTTCTCAACGATGGTTTCACAGATCTCACGCAGCCTTGCATATTTGCCGCTTTCATTTTCAACGTAGTCATTTTGACCCATAAATTGATCGGGGTGATTACAAATCTGTTTGAGCTTGATCAGCGAGGAAAGGACGAGCCCTTGGCGTTCAATTCCCTGCTCAGTCGATTCAAGCTTAGCCTTAAGGTCATTGACAATCTTATTGTAAAGGACCACTTGTTTTTTTGTAAGGGTCGAATACGTTTTCATTTCGATTTTCTCCGGCAAATCCGAGATAACTGTCTTGTCGGTCTTTAACCGTCTGAGCATAAAGGGGGAGACAACTCGCTTCAATCGGGCATATCCTTCCGGAGTATCCTGGAGCTTCTTTGTAAAATTAGTAAACTCTCTGGCACTGCCCAGCAAGCCTTTATTCAGAAAATCAAAGAGGGACCATAAATCAGCCAGACGATTTTCCATGGGCGTCCCGGTCATGGCCAGTTTATAGGAGGCCTTTAATTGCTTCACACCCTTTGTTTGCTTGGTGCCTGGATTCTTAATGGCTTGGGCCTCATCCAAAATTAAGGAATCCCAAGTCATCGTTTTTAACCAATCGTGCTTTGCAAGCATGCCATAAGTCGTAATATAGAGGTCATAATCCTTCGCCAAAACGTCGGCGCTGGTCTGCAGGCCCCTATTTTCCGAAGGGTGGAGGACACAGTAGTTCAAGGACGGTGCAAACTTTGTGATTTCACTGACCCAGTTCCCAATCAGTGAAGCAGGGACAATCAGTAACGCTTTTTCCTGGGTTTGACTTCTAATATTATTTAGAAGCGCTATGACCTGAACTGTTTTCCCTAAGCCCATATCGTCCGCAAGGCAGGCACCGAGTCCGAGAGTTTTCATATAATGGAGCCAGTTCAAGCCCCTTTCTTGGTAGGTACGCAAATTAGCCTGAAACCCTTCGCCACAGGCCACCGCTTCGATCACATCCGGATTCGTAAGCTTCTTTAGCACCGAATTGAGCCATTCTCCATTGCTTACTTCAAGTTCACAAGCTTCTTCCGAAAGATTCAAGACTTTTTGTGCCGTCAATTGGAAGCGCATGGCCTCTATCATACTGAGATCCATCTGGTCCATGAGTTTTTGGGCTTCTTCATAGGCCTTCAGTGTTTCCTTCAAGCGTTCATGATTGACCTCCACCCATTTTCCTTTAATTAAAACAAGGCCTTCTGCCTCCGTAAGCAACCGCTTCAACTCATCAGCCTTCATGGATTCTCCGCCGAGAAACAGCTCTGCTTTGAAATCCACAAGTGCTTCAAAGTTCAAGCGAGAAGGAGCTTTTTCTCCCACGCTGACCGACATTTTCAAAGAGGCGGACTTATTCTTCCACCAATTAGGCATACGGCATAAAATACCGGCTTCCTCGTAGAGCTGTATCTCCTTAAGAAACGTATAGGCTTCCTCCGCAGTTAAGCTGAGCGGATAGAAGAGTTCTCCCGAATCCACAAGTTCTGATATAAAGGCACTGTTCTCCGAGGCCTTATGTACGGTCGCCAGGAGTTCCAGCAGCTTTCTACTATTTTCCCCATAGTCTTGCAGCGCATTTTTAAGGGGCAGGTGTTTCGCTTTACCCTGCAGCGAGACATCCCCTGTATAGGTAGCCAAAAAAGCAAAGGGATAGTCCTCTTTCTTGCTCTCCACAAGGTGAAAGAAGACACGTCCCACTAAATGCACATTCGGATTGTAGGCTGCAAAAAATCCTTGGACACTGCCCTTGTAGGTCCTGATCATTTTAGCAAAGGTTTGATTCAGGGTTTCCCAGGCCTTTTTTAGCCAAACGTCCGTTAAGTATTCAGCCCCTTTTAGATAAGGCGCTTGTTGCAAGAGCTGCTCTACTTCATGGTCATCTATTTCAAGCATTACCTTTTCACGTAATACTTCAAGATCCGGATTCATGGCTAATTTCTTCACAAAGGTAGCGGCTATGAGCCTGAGATAACGAAGTGATTCAGACGTGACGACGGATTTATCTGAAAATCCAAGCAGTAAAAAAGCTTCATAAGCATTCTCACGATAGTGTCGGTAGACTTCTTCCTGGTAGGCGAATTGGGTGGACTCCAGAGTTGCTTCAATCAGCTGCCAGTCAAGTTCGAAGGTACCCTCCCCATGGATCAACGCAATCAGTTCTTTATAGGTAGTCGTTTTAGATTGATCATTGCTGGTAACCACTAATTCAATCCTTTCAGTCATAACGTTCTTAAATATTATACCATTAGATAAATCTATTGAAAATAAACAGCCAATCCAGTATTGTCTGAAATTGGCTGATTCAGTCTAGAAAGGGTAACGTCTGACAACTACCTTCGAGAACGTGTATTAGGTGATAATATTTCAGAGCAACTTTATTTGTGAGTTAAAAGGCCTGTGGTTTTTTAGATTTCTTAGTCCACTTTCGGGTATAATTGTAAATATAATTCTACCGCGGCAAAGCCTTATCTTGTTTTAAGGGAGGGACGGGGGGACAGGTTCCTTGTCCCTTATAATTCAAGAATTGTTAGCTCTGGGATGGCAGACAACATTTCATTGAAGGCACCTTCATCATAGCAGTTGAATAATCTGTCGTCCTTCTGATAAACCTTGTCGCCATATTTAAAGGACATATAAAACACGCCACCCTTGTTAAGCATTACTGCCAGTCTTTGCAGTATGTCCTTAATAGACCCTCTATCAACATGCAAGAGGGATGCTGAGGCCCAGATGCCCTTAAACATAATATCAAAGTTGACGTCCTCGAATTTTGCATGCTGAACAGACAAGCCAGTTAGTTTCGAGCTCAAATTTACCATTTCTATCGACGCATCAAAGGCAGAAACGTTGTATCCTTGGCTTAAAAAAAAAAGACTGTCCCTGCCTGAGCCACAACCCGCATCCAGAATGGTGCTCTCAGGGAGAAGGTATTCCTCAAATCTTCTGTAGTGCTCACTCATGTCTGCCTTTACTGTATTTATAAAAATTCATGAGCGTTCTTATTATAGAAGAAAACTGTAGTATTCACTATTTCGCCAGCTCCTTATGAATGATTATTTCATTACCAACAAGAGAAGTTGCCCTAGTGCTTAAGCGAAACATACAACGCTTTCGCTAGATTCGCTATATGATAAGGTTTTTAATATCCATCTTCGCATAAATAATTCTGTGTATTTCTATCTCGAGTTCTCTCACTACATAGAAAATACAATAGTTTTTTACACTCAACATTCTGTATTCAGCTTCAAGTGGTTGAGTTAGTTGATACACTTTACTTGAATAAGGAAATTGTTGAAGCCGATATATAGAATTTTCAAGAGCATCAACTAAATTCAATGCTGCCTCAGGTGCTTTAAGGATTCCGGCGATGTAACTTGTAATATCCCTTAAATCCTTTTGCGCTAAAGGTAAATACTTTAACTTATACATTATCCTTACCTATCTTATCGGCCAAGCTTCTTTTCAAATCTGAAAATACTTCTTCGTGCGTATAGCGCACATTGGTATATTTTGCTTCCAATTCTGCTTCTTTTAATTTATAGTAAATTTCACCTTCAAATAGCTTGCGTTCATAGGCTTCAATGCTCATTACTACCATATCACCATAACCATTTTTAGTTAAAAAAACTGGCTCTGATGTTTCATGCACAATCTTTGAAATTTCTGAGAAGTTATTTCGCAGGTCCGAAACTGGTCTAATCTGCGGCATAATATTCACCCCCATAATGATCTTAGCGTAATTTTATCATAATTATGCTAAGATTTCAATATGGCAAACCTTCTTATCATCTGCCTTTCAGTTTTTAAGTTCCTAGTATGTTAGGCTTTGAAATAAGGGATATCTTCAATATTATAGTTAAATTTGTCTGAATTTCTAGTATAATACCTATAGCGAAGCGAAGCAGAAAGATTTTAAAAACAGGAAAGAGTTAGCGAGGATGTTTGAATTTTTCTGCCCAAAGTGTAAAAATACTTTATTTAGTGCAAGTGATCATCCACTTGAAGAGAAGATCTACTGCTCCATTTGCAACACTTATCTTGATAATCCATATTACAAGAAACCATCTAATTAGCGAAACATTCCTCTAAAACCCCGGATTAATCCGGGGTTTTACTATTCATTTACCTTACAGTTCAATTTCCTTCTAACCAAGATTTAACTTTTCATCCCAAGAAGGATGAGCACCTGAGTAAGGTCAAATTCGTCACCAGTGTCGAATTTGAAGAAACAGGATAAGCCTCAGGGTGACAAACCTCATATAAAATGCCTATTCCAAATTGGACTTCGCGGGCCAATTTAGAATAGGCATAACTTTTTTACTAATACCGATTATTCGACAACAATAAGGAGTTCTCCAGCCTTGACCTGCTGCCCTTCCTTAATATTCACCGATCTGACAATCCCTGAGATAGAACTCGTTATCCTTGTTTCCATTTTCATAGCTTCGACAACCACGAGGGTCTGATTTTGGGTTACCTGATCTCC
>DOPS01000207.1:5594-20446 GCA_003512645.1 Desulfosporosinus sp. | reverse complement strand
TGCAGGTCTATGATTCCCTAATCGAAACAGTTCACGAATTTTTACCCCATTTGCATCGTTATATCCAACTGCGCAAGAGGGCTTTAAAACTTGATGAAATACATATGTACGATATCTATGTCCCTATCGTTCCTGAAACAACAATGACAATTACTTATGAAGAAGCTAAAAATATGGTCATCGAAGGTCTAAGACCCTTAGGACAGGACTATATCAATATTCTGCAGGAAGGGTTCACCAAGAGTTGGATTGATGTTTATGAAAATGAAGGAAAGACGAGTGGGGCTTATTCTTGGGGGACATATCGCTCACATCCGTATGTCTTGCTAAATCATCAGGATACTTTGAACTCAATGTTTACTTTAGCTCATGAGATGGGGCATTCCTTGCACACCTATTTTTCCAATCGCCAACAACCCCACCTCTACGCCGGCTACAAAATATTTGTAGCAGAAGTCGCCTCAACTTTGAATGAATCCTTGATTATGGAGCACCTTCTCCAAACTACAAAGGACGCTAAGGTATTGGCGTATCTAATTAACCATTATCTTGAGCAATTTCGGGGGACAATTTTCAGACAAACTATGTTTGCTGAATTTGAGAGGAAGATTCACTCTGTAGTAGAAGACGGTGGCACCTTGACGGCAGATACCCTCTCCAAAATCTATCTTGAACTAAATGCAGTTTATTACGGATCTGAACTGGTCTTAGATCCGGAAATCGCTCTAGAATGGGCTCGTATCCCACATTTCTATAATGCATTTTATGTGTACAAATATGCGACAGGTTTCTCAGCAGCAACAGCCTTTGCTCGTGCGATTCTTGATGAAGGAGAATCTGCAGTTCAGCGTTACTTAGAGTTCCTAAGTGGTGGAAGCTCGGATTATCCAATTGAATTGTTGAGAAAAGCAGGGGTTGATATGGAAACTCCAGTTCCAGTACGAAATGCACTTCAGGTTTTTGCAGGGCTCGTCGAACGCTTAGAAAAGCTTATAGTGTGAGTTAGGGCTTGACAAGGGCTTGGAAACGAGGATCATCACGAACGGGGAGGAAGTCATGTTCGTCTCGCGCTACTTCCTTGACATCCGAGTCGAGGTTGATCGCTGGTTCTAGGTACTCTAGGACTTTATCAATCTTACCTTGACGGCCGTATACGCTGGCAATGCCATAATAACTCCAGGTATCCCGATCGTCGAGCTCTAAAGCCTTCTGATAAGACGAGATCGACAGGTCCCAACGTCCAGCCAGTTCATAAGCCAATCCTTGGTTGAAATGAGCATACACATATGATGGATTGAGATCAAGGGCTTGCTGAATGAGGGCTAGCCCTTGATCATACTTTCCTTGAAAGGCAAGGGTCGCACCTTTAGCATTTAGAGCTTCATAACATAGGGCGTCTATGGCTAAGGCCTGATTAAATAGCTGTAGGGCTTCGGGAAATTGACGTTGATAATAGAGCTTGAGCCCTTGGTCATACTTTGTGAGTGCCTGAGAATCTGAGCTATGGATAGGTTTAACCTTAGAAGGTTGGGCAAGAGGAGTAGTTGGAACAGGAGTAGAGGGGACTGTGTCTTTTTCCGGCGTAGCTGAGAAAGAGGAAGTCAGGTCTGGATTTTCGGCGACTACCTTAACTTGATCTTTGGGAACAGTCAGTCGGGAGGATTGGTATTTGGGGAAACTATAGAGAGTAAATATCGCCGAGATAATTAAAAAGCAACCTGAAACGATAATAATCTTGATACGATTCCGTTTAATCTCAAGCATCTCCTTTTGTGATCAATTTAGAAATAAGCAAGTAAGCCACAATATAAAATGACATCAATTGTAGCTAATCAAAAGGATTTCTGTGTTCATTATAACATTCAATGCCTGATTTATAAGATTGTTTAACCGAAGAACGCGCAAAAAATAGTTTGAATAATTTGGATACATTATCCAAGAATGTAAAACTTGACAAGATTAGAAATTGGGAAGTAAGATGAACTCAAGATTAAACGTAGGGTGTATATTATGACTCTCCTATGGAGGTGAGATTATGGATAAGATCCCAACTCAAGACCCCTTACACCAGATTATTCTCGTGGCAAAGGGTTTTTACGCCCGAAAAGACCGTGCTCATGATTTAGAGCATGCTTTGAGAGTTAGGGAATGGGGTAACAAATTAGCACAAGAAGAAGGAGCTGACAGTACAATCATTGAACTTGCTGCGCTTCTCCATGATATTGGGCGTTCTGGAGCAGTTGAAAAAACCCATTCAGAAAGTAGTGCTGGGCTGGCAGTTAATATTTTGCAAAAGAACGGCTATCCTCAGGATGTTGTTTGGAGAGTCAAGGAAGCGATTATCTCCCATTCTCGCGAGGCGGGGCACGTGCCAACTTCGCTCGAAGCAAAAATACTGTACGATGCAGACAAATTAGATTTCGTGGGTGCTATTGGATTGGGGCGTTTGTTTACGTTAGGTGGGGTAAACGGTTGGCCATTAGTCGGGGAGAATTCCTGTGAAACATTTTATCAAGAAAGAATTCAGGGCTATAAAGAACATCTATTCACGAAGTCGGGGATTAAATATTTTGAGCCATTATTGCTATACATGGAGGGATTTTGGCAAGAGTTGCATGCCGAAAGACTCATTATATCACTTTCTGGATATGCTAAATCTATGTAAAGGCTTATTCGGAAAGGATGAATCAAAAAATGCGTTGGCTTTGGCGTCTATTAATGCTTTTTGTGTTCCTAGTGCTCGTTCGGACACTTTTCGTTCCCCAACCAAAGGCTTTTATTGCCTTGCCGGAAGGCCAAAACTGGGGACAAAAAATACAGGGAGAAATGAAACAGTGGCAAAAATTATCTCAGGATCTTCCTGCAAGTATTGAAGTAGAGGTGCGTCGTCTATGGAACGATTTTCAACCGAATGGAGAAGGCGAAGAAGTATAATAGGTCAATATAACGATGTATTTCTTGAAATCACCTTGAAAAAAGCTGAAAGTATGGTATATTAGTTTTTAAAGGTGCAAAAAGGAGTGAAGATTGAATGGTAGGAATTACTGAAATAGCAGCCGAAAAAGTTAAAGAAGTACTTAAGAATCAAAATAAAGAAAATGCTTTTTTACGTCTCTATCTTGCAGGCGTTGGCTGAGGTGGGCCGAATTTCGGCATGACTCTGGAAGAGTCAAAGACAGAAGAAGATATCCTTGACGTGCAATATGGTGTATCTATGATAACCGATAAAAAACTCATCACTTACCTTGAGGGAGCAACCGTTGACTTTGTGGAATCGAAACACGGCGGCGGATTCGAAATTCGTACTCAAAAATCCGGTGGCGGCTGTGGAGATACTTGTGGTGGAAGCTGTTCATAAGTACTTTGGAAAGAGAGCTCAAAACGAGCTCTCTTTTTTAATACTGTACTCAAAGTACAAAATTAAGTGAACATCCATGTTCGAGTCCTGGCCAGCGGTCCCTTCTCGCCATCCATGGCTACAGTGACACTCGGCCATCCCTGGCCAGCGCATTAAGGCTGGATTAACGCCTAGGGTTGAGGCCGAGTAAAAAGAACTTGAGTATACTGCGTATTTATGTTAGTCTAATGTCCAAAATAAGAAAAGATCCGTAAAAAAGGGAGGAACAACCATGACTTCTCCACGTGAAGAGTCTAACCGTGCAATCATTACGGTATTGGGTCGTGATCAAATAGGAATTATCGCTTGGGTAACTGGACGCCTTGCGGAATATCGTGTCAATATTTTAGATATTAGCCAAACCATCGTGAATGGATATTTCACGATGATCATGGTTGTAGATCTAGAACCAGCCACCTTGGAACTTGTCGCCCTAGCACGTACACTAGATCAAGAGGGAAACGATAAAGGCTTACAAGTGAAGGTGCAACACGAAGATATTTTTACGTTCATGCATCGAATCTAACTCAAGAGACTCTAAGTTACTTTAGATATGGGATAGTGGAGGGAAATCATGACAATCACGTTTGCACGAGAGGAAATCCAACAAACGATTAAAATGATCCATGAAGAGAATCTGGATATTCGAACTATTACGATGGGAATCAGTCTTCTGGATTGTGGTTCAGAAGAAATTAGCCGGATGGAAACTAAGGTATATGATAAGATTACAAAATATGCTGGAAAATTAGTGGCAGTAGGTGAGCAAATTTCTGCACGGTATGGGATTCCTATTATTAATAAACGTGTATCTGTCACACCGATAGCGATCGCGGCTGCCCACTTAAATACCGAAGAGATGGTAAGGATCGCTAAAGCATTAGATCGAGCCGCACGCGAGTCGGGGATTAATTTTATTGGAGGCTTTTCTGCGCTGGTTCAAAAAGGCTTCACTGCAGGAGATTTGGCACTGATAGATGCCATACCTCAAGCACTTAGTGAAACAGAATTTGTTTGCTCATCAGTCAATATTGGAACCACTAAAGCTGGGATTAACATGGATGCCGTGTTGAAAATGGGTAATGTAATTCTGAAATGTGCTCAACTCACGGCGGACAAAGATGGTCTTGCTGCCGCAAAATTAGTGGTGTTTTGTAATGCTCCTGAGGATAATCCCTTCATGGCTGGGGCTTTCCATGGCGTAGGAGAACCGGAAAGTGTAATTAATGTAGGTGTAAGTGGCCCTGGTGTTGTGGCTAAGGTAGTTAAAGAATTCCCAGAAGCGGATTTCGGTGAATTATCCAATTTAATTAAACAAACAGCCTTTAAAATCACTCGCATGGGAGAGTTGATAGGCCGGGCTGCTTCAAAGATCTTGAATGTTCCCTTCGGAATTGTCGATCTTTCTCTGGCACCGACCCCTGCAATTGGAGACAGTGTCGCTGAAATTCTTGAAAACATGGGCCTTGAACGCTGCGGAACACATGGAACAACGGCAGCCCTGGCATTGCTTAATGATGCGGTTAAAAAAGGTGGAGCAATGGCTTCGTCACACGTGGGTGGTTTAAGTGGTGCGTTTATCCCTGTTTCGGAGGATGCAGGAATGGTCGAAGCAGTTGAAGTAGGGGCCTTGACTCTTGATAAGTTGGAAGCGATGACCTGTGTCTGTTCAGTCGGTCTAGATATGATAGCCCTACCAGGAGATGTAACTGCAGAGACCATTGCGGCCATCATTGCGGATGAGGCAGCAATTGGGATGATTAATAAAAAAACGACTGCAGTACGTTTGATTCCTGCGATAGGCAAAAAGGCAGGGGATCGAGTAGAATTTGGAGGATTGCTCGGTGGGGCACCTGTAATGGCTATCCATCCCTTTTCATCAAGCATGTTTGTCAACCGTGGAGGTCGTATTCCTGCACCGATCATTAGCCTTACCAATTAAAATAAGTCTCTCAAACAGACAGGGTTTCTCAACCGAGAGCCCCTGTCTGTTTTGGCGAGGTAAATAATGGATTGTATGGCTTGCTGTATTTGGGATACACTGTAGTCGTTAGATCAGCTTTTCGCCATCACGCCGCTCTATACTCGAAGATACTTGTTCGAGTATAGAGATTAGCCAATTTCCTATTGGACAGGTAGATATTTCCTTTAGATTCGTGCAGGAATCTTTAGGTTTGTCTCGAATAGTATATTTTATAGTAAAAGCTGAATCCAGTTGTATGACATTGGAGCGGGGGATTATCATTGGGGTGAATCACGTGGCTCTTTCACGTGTAGGGCTAACACCTACTGCCCGAATCCGTCAACTAACCTCGTAAGCTAAGAAGGGTGGATATAACTTGTTGGTTTCCTCATCTACGTTTAGGTGGTTAGGAAGCGTTACTTTGGCTGGCTTGCTTTTAGCAAGTAGTATTCCTGCATTGGCTACAACAGAAATTAAAACGACAACTATAGATCCCTCGAAGCCCTTGCTTGTAACTTCTGCTTCGACGTCCATAATAAAAGGGACCTATACTCAAGTCGTACGCAAGCAAATGCAATGGATTGCTAGTCCTGTGAAAGTTGCTGCTGAGGAAGTAGTTGCTTCTGAATCAGTTAAATCAGTTCCCGCTCCTAGTGCTTCAGTCACAGTTGCCCAAAAATTAACGGAGCCTAGAAAACCAGAGCAACCAGAGCAAGCAGTGCAAGTGGTTGCTGCTCAAGCTCCGAAATCCTCTAATAACAAGCCCGAACCCGTTCAGATTGCAGCTGCCCCAAAACAACAGGTTTCTCGATCTGTGAGTTCTAATCTTGTTGATAATGCACTAAGCCTACAAGGCGTTCCCTATGTCTTTGGAGGTTCAAGCACTAAAGGGTTTGATTGTTCGGGATATACGCAGTATGTTTTTAAGGGCTCAGGAAGTTCATTGCCAAGAAGTTCCTATGATCAATTTAATGAAGGCTCATCTCTGCAACGCGAGAATCTTCAATCGGGTGATTTAGTGTTTTTCACCACCTACGCTAAGGGTCCTTCCCATGTGGGTATTTACATTGGCGGTGGAAGTTTTGTCCATGCGTCTAATAGTGGTGTGACTACGACAAGCCTTAGTGATAGTTATTATGCAGGTCGTTATCTAGGTGCACGTCGTGTGAACTAGAAGCAACTACTTAATCAAAAAACAACAGGAACTTTACGTTCTTGTTGTTTTTTGTTCGTTGAGCTCTAGTCAAACGAATTCTTGTGATTATAATCGAGGTAACCAAGGAATGGGCTGATATTTCGCACATTCTCCACCTGGTTTAACATTTGGAAAAAGAGGATTTTGAATAAAGGAATCCGTCACAGAACATTGATGAGTTCTCTTGCAGTAACATTTCCGGCATTGTTCAACTCGATAATTTAGAATCATCTTAGGAGTCTTCCTTTCGAAAATAGTCATAGATAAGAGTGGCAGCATTCAGTGGTAATCCTGCAGCTTTAAGCTCATTGATACCTGCTTGTTGAATATCGTCAAGGGATGGAAAGTGCCGTAACAGGCTTTGTTTGCGTTTGGGTCCGATACCCGGAATGTTGTCAAGTGCTGAAAGTGTCATATTTTTAGCGCGTTGTTGGCGATGAAACGTAATGGCAAAACGATGGACTTCGTCTTGGATTCGAGTGAGTAAATGGAAAGCTGAATGATTTTTGGATAAAGGCACTGCATTACCATTGCTATCAAGAAGTCCGTGGGTTTGATGTCGGTCATTTTTAACCATTCCGGCAACGGGGATGGTTAAATTTAAGCCTTGTAGAACCTTTAAGGCTGCCTTAATTTGTCCTTTTCCGCCATCGACTAAGATTAAGTCAGGTAAGGGGCTTTTTTCTGATACTAACCTATTATATCGTCTCATAATAACTTGCCCCATGGCAGCTGTATCATCCGATGTTTCCATGGGCAGGATTTTATATTTTCGGTACCCTCTGCGCTGGGGTTTACCCTCCATAAACTGAACCATACCGGCAACGGTTTGTGTGCCAGAGGTATTCGAAATATCAAAGGCCTCAATTCTGCTCGGAACTGGAATACCTAAAATCTCCCCAAGTGTCGTTAAGGCTAGTTGAGTTTCAGTTTGTTGATTTATTTCCAGACTGATCTGATCATGAAGGGTGGTCTGGGCATTTGTCATCGCCATTTGGATAAGGTCTCGTTTCTTGCCTTTTTGAGGAATCGTAATGGGAAATAAATTGGTTAAAATCGTTGAATCTTGGGATGGAAGTAAGATCTCTTGCGGCCAAATAGCGCGCTCGATGTAGAACTGTGCGACAAAAGAGACGAATGCCTCTGCTGGATCTTCATAATAAGGGAAGGTATAGCTATCTCGAGCTAGTAACTTTCCTTGACGCAAATAAAAAACTTGAATACACATCTGATCCGTAGTAAAGGCGTAGCCTAAAACATCCCGGTCAATAAAATCATTGAGCGTGATGTTTTGCTTTTCCCCGAGTTGTTTCAAGTCTTCGATTAGATCACGGTATTCTTTGGCGCGTTCAAAATGGAGTGCGTTCGAGGAGCTTTGCATTTTTTCATGTAAAAGTTTGAGTATTCCACTTTGGTCTCCCTTGAGAAACGAGGAAACCTCTTTGCGCATTTCCAAATATATAGTAGGAAGAACTTCTTCGACACAAGGGGCTAGACATTGTTCTAAATGATAGTATAAACAAGGTCGAGCAAGGATTTGGCGACATTTTCGAAAAGGGAATAGACGATTGAGTAAGCGTGCCGCCTCTTTGGCAGCGGAAGAATTCGGATAAGGCCCAAAATACTTTCCAGTGCCCTTTTTCATTTGTCGTGTGACAAGGATCCTGGGGTGCTTTTCTTCTGTAATCATTATATAGGGGTAAGTTTTATCATCTCGCAAGAGAATATTGTACTTAGGATTGTGTTTTTTAATCAAATTGCATTCTAAAACAAGTGCTTCCACTTCAGACTCGGTCATGATATATTCGAAATCAACGATTTTGCTAACAAGTCGTTCAGTCTTACCATCATGTGAGCCGGTAAAATAAGATTTTACCCGATTTTTTAGTATTTTAGCCTTACCGACATAAATTATCTGTCCTTGATTATCTTTCATTAGATAGACGCCTGGTTTTTCCGGCAGCAAGGTCAGTTTTTGTCGAAGTAGATCCATATTCCCCACCTCAATTATTATTCTAAAGTGTGGAATCATGAGATGCAAGTTTTAGATACATATCTTCATTAAAACGAACGTATACATGGCATAGGGGCATTGTGTTAATGACTAGCAACAGAATTATAAACAACAGAATTATAAATGGAGGGCGAAGGCATGGCAAATACTTGGGGAAGACCACCACGCAATGAACTTTGGCAAGATTTACAAGCTTTAGCCCTTTGGATTCTGATCATTGGGGTTGTCGGATATGTCTTGTTTCCTAATTTTTTCAAAGACATCTACTCACACCTCTCTGATCCTGTTACACAAACAACATCCTTTAATGATCAATATACACTTAATAATTCAGTCAATACGAATACGGACTTAACAGAAAATCAGGCTTTCTTTGGACAAGATTTTTCAAGTGTTTCCAATGCACTTTACCAGAATGGGAATAACGAAGTAGCTTCAGGATATTGGGTCATCTTTGTCGCTGACGGAGAGTTTAAACAACTCTCTGTCAGCAGCGATTCGTATGCCTTTCTGCTTAGACTCATTGAAAGTGATCAAAAAGCTACAGGCAAGAGTACGATCATTTTATCGGCTAACGGTCAAATTCGCAAATATATTGTCAGCGAGGAAATCTATTCGATTATCACTAATATGGCCCTGATTGTGGGACGGGTTAGTCCTTGACAAATAGACATTCCTTAACGGAAGAGGAGTTTGGCCCCAGCGGCTAAAAAGCCGATTCCCACAAGCTGCCATGGACTCCAAGGCATGCGATTCATGCCTAACCAACCAAAATGATCAATTAGGACAGCCATACTGACTTGACCAATAATAATTGCCGTTGTGGCATTACATACTCCTATTTTCGGGATGCTTACAGCAACAAGTCCAACAATGATAACACTAAGTACACCACCGAGATAAAGGAACCATGGAATAGAAGTCCAGGGGTGCTTAAGGAGTGGAGCGCGCCAGGCCAAAACTGTGATTAATGCGACAAGTGTACCAATGATGTGAACAACGAGCGTTGCGGAGATTAAGGATGTTTTCTGACTTAATGCTGAATTGATGGTACCTTGGATGGCCATAGCGACTCCTGAGATTGTGGCGACTAAAAAAGGAAGAGAGAAAAATTTTGCCATTTTATGCCTCCCGAAAATATTTAATATAATGTGGGAAATGATATCCAGTTCCGCTAAGAAGTATCAGTATTCATTAGCAAGGTTGAGGGGAAAATGTCATTATAACAAAAATATAAAAATGAAAGAGGTGGCGTCATGGACATCGATTACAATTTAGTGCAACGCGCCCAGATGCTACTTACCCTTGATCATCCACTCACACAGGTAAGAGATATTCTCTTAAGGGAAGGATATGAACAGGAACAAGTGGGCGAATTAATGGATGCTACTGAAGAAGTGTTGAACTATCTTGTTCCCCCTCAATATGATGAAAATAAAATTGGGATTGATATCTTACACCCTGGAGAAGAAAAAGCTCAAGGTAGAAAACCGATGGTTGATATATTAATTGACAAACGTTCTGGAAAAGTGGAGTTAATAACTCCCCAACAACCTGAAACTTGGCGTGTGGCCAATGAAGTCAGAAAGGCAATCAAACGCCAACGTCAAGGCATGAAATATTGTCACTAAGACTTAAGGGACTGTAAGCAACAAGATTGCCAGCAGTCCTTTTTCTTTATCATTCTTTATCTTTTCTCGTATTTTAATAATTATGTTATAATAGGAAAGGTAACAATTTCAGGAAAGAAGGGTCCAAATGGAATTAGATCCCATATTAAAAGGATTAGATGATATTCATGAAAAAATTGTTAATAATTTACGTTTAAACCGCAATGACGGTCTCAAGCTTATAAGGTCTACCAATTTACTTGGTCTGGGTTACCTGGCGAATGAACGGCGACGCGCTATGACCGGTGATCAGGTGTTTTATAATAATAATGCTCATATTAACTATAGCAATGTATGCAAAGTACGGTGCGGTCTTTGCGCCTTTGCTAAAGATCCTGATGAAAAAGGATCTTATACGATGTCGATTGAAGAAGTGGTTCATAAAGCAGGCTATTTCGCGGATCAAGGAGTAACCGAGCTACATATTGTCGGTGGAATACATCCGGATCTTCCGTTTTCATATTACCTGGACATGATCCGCAAAATTAAAGATCGTGCTCCTCAAGTAAGTATAAAAGCATTTACTGCGGCAGAGTATGATTATTTTGCGCAGATAGCGAATGTGCCCGTTTTAGAAATTTTAAAAACGTTTAAACAGGCTGGTCTGAGCTTTATGACGGGAGGGGGAGCGGAAAATTTCAGCCCAAGAGTTCGTGACATTATTTGCCCGGGAAAACTGAGCGGAGAACGTTGGTTAGAAATTCATCGTCTCGCACATCAATTAAACATTCCAACTAACGCTAACATACTTTATGGTATCATTGAGACGGATGAGGAATTGATTGATCATCTCTTAGCTTTACGTGCTCTGCAAGATGAAACTCAGGGCTTTTATGCCCTGATTCCGACAGCGTTTCATCCTAAGAATACGAAATTTGAGGATCTGCCTCAAGCAAGTGCTATTCGCACCTTAAAGGTCATTGCTGTCGCCCGCTTAATTTTAGATAATTTTCGCTATATTAAAGCGTATTGGATATCGTCTAGCCCTCAAGTCGCTCAAATGGCCCTCTCGTTTGGAGCCAATGATCTCGATGGGGTAGTTCGAGAAGAGAAAATTTACCATACAGCTGGTGCGTCCAGTCCTCAAATGCAAACCGAACTTCAGCTAATCAGCATGATTCATGAATTAGGTCTAGAGGCTGTTGAACGGGATACCTATTATAACGTTATAAAAACGCTTCAACCGCCATCATCAAGTAGGTAGAAGAGATAGGTTGTTAGCCAAAAGGGGAATAGAAATGGAAATCGCGGTGTTATCAGATACTCACTTACGTACGGGTAGAACTCTTCCCCGCTACGTCTGGGAACACTTGACTCATATTGATATGATAATCCACGCCGGTGATTTGACACATAAAGGTTTAATTGAAGAGTTGGCTTGTCTTGCTCCAGTTCGAGCTGTATGTGGCAATTGTGATGGCTGGGACATTGTTTTACCAGAGCGTGAGATTGTGGAATGCGAGTCCATAAGAATCGGGATTATTCACGGGCATGCGGGTCGAGGAAAAAGTACTCCGGAACGTGCCTTTAATGCCTTTGAAGATTCGCTAGTTGATCTAATTGTCTTTGGACACTCTCATATCCCTTTTATGGAATGGAAAAATGGCATTCTGCTGTTCAACCCAGGTTCACCAACGGATAAACGGCGTGAGCCTCACTATTCCTTTGGACTATTAAATATTCAGCATGGGCAGGTTGAAGCTAAACATCTTTATTTTTAAGTCCGGAGGAAATCATGAAACATCGCAGGAATAAAGTGAAACGAGAACATGGCATTATCCAAAATGCTCTACCATGGCTTGAAAATTTAAGCCGTCTTTCGGAGGTCACTGACATCATTCCCGGGGTAATAGATGTAAACCGTTCTTCAGAGCGAGGAATTGTCTATAAATATAAGACACAAACGGGATGTAAGCTTTTGCTTAAAAGTAATGGTTCCATTCAAGAAGCCTTTGTAGTCACCAAAAACCCTGAAAGTATTCAGGAATGGGTAGAGCAGGAATTCCCCTCGGATTCTCCTGCGACATCCTCTGAAGAAATTAGTTCAAATGTCCTATCTGAGGCTTCTAAAAAGAAGGTGGCTAAGGTCACTTCAAAATCAGATATTCGGTTGAAGGACAACCCATTAGCTCCTCTCAGGAGACGACCTTCGAAAAAGCGTCCACCCAGTAGAGTTTTAAACTCTAGATTAAAAGATGTGGAGGAACTGAATATAGCTGATCGCTTGGACAACTCAACGCTAAAGGCTTTAAAACATCTCAAACAATCTCTCGAAAACTCAAGCAACTAAACCTCAAAACCAAAGGTCAATAAAACTCCGCGAAAATAACAGCTTAAGACAAAATGTCCTAAGCTGTTTTTAAAGTAATGAGATTGCAACGAAAGTTTCGTTCAGTAAGGAGGTGTTTTATGGAAGTAGGTAGCATATTAGCGCCAGGTACGATGAATAAGATCAGCCTTAAACAATGGCAACCTGGTGAACGGCTCCTAGTAGAAGTTGTTCAAAAAAATGGGGAAGGGCAAGGGACCATTCGCGTTAAAGGTCAAGATATCTTCGCTATTTTGCAAACATCGACTGAATTAGGCGATAAGTTCTGGGTCAAGGTAGGGGATATTAAAGATGGCAACCTATTGTTGGTCCGAGAACCTTTGCTCGGAAAACAAGTGGATATTCCCGTCGTTCCGCAACAGTTACAACAGTTTACAGAGAGAGGATTACCGAATAATCTTGATATTTTAACTCTCCTTAAAACATTTATAAGTGCAAATACTGGTCTGCTCGGCACAGTGATGGCAAGTCTTAAAGGGTCAATCAGCGAAGACTTTATGCTTAACTTTATCAAATCCATACCGAAGTGGGAGGAGTTATCCGAAGAGAATGGTGCGGAAGAGCTAGTAGAGGGCCTGCGTAAACTTGGTCTCAACTATGAACAACGTATTCAATTAATGCTAAAATCAGATTCTCAAACGAAGGAAGCTGAGAAAAACAGCCTCAAAGAAACCTTAAAATATGCTCTCCTGCAAGCACTTCAGAGCCCCGAGGAACAAAACCTTGATGGTCCTGATAGGGAGCTAGCTCTAATGTTGCTCCAAAAAATAACCGGTCAACAGCTGTGGCTAAAATCGGGAGCTATGGACAATGCTTATATGTTGCTTCATCTTCCTTTGTATTATAGAGAAGACATTCTTCCAGTACAAATAGCCATTGAAAGCGCGCGAAAAGGATCTAAAATGGATGAGAAACATTGCCGTATTGCTATCCAGATTGAAACTCAAGCGCTCGGGGACATTGGGATTGACGCATATTTTAATCAGGATGTGCTCTCCTTCCATGTCCTCACCCGTGATTTACAGTTTCTTCCTCAGCTACTAGAGGAAGTCATGCCAGAAACAAAGGAAGTGTTTGCCAAACTGGGGTTTACTATTGGGAAGGTTGGTACAGCAGATTTAGATACAAATCTTGAATTCCAGAACTTCCTAAGGGGTTCTCGGCGAAGTGGAGTGGATATTCAGAGATGAGAGAAAAGAAAGAGAAGCGCGAGAAGAAAGAGAAGGCCGCAGCCCTAGTGTACGACCAAACTGGAGCACCTAGGATTGTAGCAAAAGGAGTAGGGGAAGTCGCTCGAAAAATAATCGAAGCTGCTGAGGCAGAGGGTATTCCCATCCAAAAGAATGAAATGCTCGTTGAAGCTCTAATGCAAGTTGAGCTGACCAAAGAAATCCCGCCCCAGCTATATCGTGCAGTAGCAGAGTTATTGGCATTTATCTACCGGCTGGAAAAAGCGAAATCGCGCACACATACATAATTCGTAGAATGCTCCGCAAACTATTCCTAGTCGGAAAATAGGAAGGGCAGGAGGTCTCTATGAAGACATCATTTGAAGTCTTGAACAAAATTCTACAGGGCGAGCATATGGCAATTGAACAATATCAGGCATGTATTGACGCGCTCCAAGATAGTCCACTACGTAATCATCTCACGGCTATTCTCTCAGATCACAAAAAGCATGCAACTCGGCTATCTTATTACATTCAAACTAATGGGGGGCATGTCAAAGAAGGTTCAGGGATGGTAGAGTTCATAACGCAAATAAAAAGCGGCACTGCCGCTTTTTATGTTGTGCTTATGCCTTTTCACGATGTTTTCTGGAGAGGTGTTTTCTGGCTAACATTTCAGCCACTTTTCCGTTGTCTCCGAGAAGGATGCCTTGTAATCTCCACTCTCGAAAGGTCTGCCAAAATTGTTGTTCGGAAATCCTGCGCGTATATCCTTCAGATTCTTCATCATAAGGCCAAAAAACATCAACCCACAAGGTTCCTTTGTTGCTTAATACCAGTAAAAAATGAACTAGCTCTGGGTTTGTCGATTCCGAATCACGCATTAATATGTTCGTACGGCCGTTAGGAAAATCGGTGCGTATGTAATTTATTTTCATCAATAATCCCCCTCAGGTACAATTCCAGAGATTTCTGACGCTTATTTTAGTATAGCATGAAATCATCAATAAAACGATGGGCTTTTTAACCACGCTACTCAACTCATGGAATTCGTATTTTTAAATACTAATCAACCTTTATATAAAGTATGCCGTGCATAGAGTGAAAGTTCATAC
>DOPS01000207.1:0-5585 GCA_003512645.1 Desulfosporosinus sp. | reverse complement strand
TCGGTTAATCAACAAGAAAACACGTCAGATATCATGTTATTTTCGAAATGGGAAAATCACTCGGCCTATGAAAATTGGGCCAGTACAGTTGGCGAAAATAAGGCATTTAAGCAAGCCACTCCTCAGATGTATGAAGTTCTCGAAGAAAAGTACTAGATATGTGAAGGCTTAGTAAACTTTAATTAATCCAATTTTTCGACTCCCACTTTTAAGTGGGAGTTCGTGCTTTCATTTCACAATCAAGAAGTATTATCCGTGCGGTAATCTTACGAACGCAACTTACAGGCCGGATGGATTATGGATTAAATCCTGATAAGCTAATTCAAGTTGCCTCATCTTTGAGGAGGGCGATTCAGACGATTCGATCGAAAAGGAAATATCATCAATTTGACGAACTGGCATTAAGCCCATCAGGGCGTTCGTCATAAAAATTTCATTGGCTTGCAAAAGATCTGAGAAGGAATACAAGCCCTCCTCAATACTAATCTGAAGAGAATCTGCTAAATCCAGAATGAGCTGACGACGTGTACCTGGCAAACATCCACTGGCCAGGGAGGGGGTAAACAGTGTCCCATCCTTGATGAAAAAGAGGTTGCTCATTGTGCCTTCAGAAACAAAACCTTTGGTATTCAGCCACAAGCCTTCTTCAGCACCTTGGCTAAAGGCCACTTCTTTTGCTAAAATATTCTCCAAATAATTCGTGGATTTTATACTAGTCAAGGGGGACTGTTCATTACGCGGTGTAGACAAAAGGTGAAGACGTATCCCCATGGCATATTGAGCTGAACTATAAGGAATTATTCGTGGGTGGAACAGGAGCCGGGAAGGCAGATTAGCTTGGGGTGCTCCGCCACTCAGAGTAACGCGCAAGGCGTAAGGAGCTATGCTGGGAGATTGATCGATATAGTCTCGTATTTGAGCCGTCCATATTGCTTTCTGAGGGAGTGTAAGACCGAGCATGACGGCTCCCTTGTTCATCCTTTGCCAGTGAAGGTCCGTGAAAAGTGGCCCATGTTCAGTGACGAGTAGAGTTTCAAAAAGCCCATACCCAAATAAAGCGAGTCGGTCTTGTAATAATAACATTTCACAGGGAATCATCTAAGCGTCCTTTCAAAACCCGGAATAGGGCTTTTGCTTTATGAAGGGTCTCATGATACTCATCTTCGGGAACTGAATCTGCTACAATCCCACCGCCAACATGCACATAGGCTTTACCCTCTTTGATGAGGATCGTGCGGATAACAATATTTAAGTCCCAAGCGCCATCAAAGCCCATATAACCGATGCTTCCGGTATAAGGTCCACGCTTGTAGGGTTCCATCTCTTCGATAATCTCAAGGGCCCTAATCTTGGGGGCACCCGTGATTGAGCCGCCTGGAAAAATGGCACGTATAAGATCGCTGGGTTTTAGCCCTTTGATAAGCTGTCCTGTGATCGTCGAGGCAAGATGCCAAACCGTGGGGTATTTTTCAAGTTGGATTAAATTCGGGACTTTTACAGTTCCAAATTGGCAGATACGCCCGAGGTCGTTGCGTTCTAAATCAATAATCATAGTCAGTTCGGCACGATCTTTAGGACTATTGAATAATTCAACCGCTTGTAGTTCATCCTCAGTGGGCGAATCTCCGCGAGGCCGGGTTCCCTTAATGGGACGGGTTTCGATCTGTCCGTTCGACTGTACGCGAATAAACCGCTCGGGAGAACTACACAGGATTTGAAAATCAGAATAAGGTAAAAAAGCTGCGAAGGGAGCGGGGTTTTGTCGGTGGAGTTGGGAATAAAGCTTCCAGACATCCCCTTCCCAGGGTATAGAAAAACGTTGGGTAAGATTGGCTTGGTAAATGTCCCCAGCATAAATGTAATCTATGACACGTTCTAAATCCTTTAGATACTGTTCATGGGAAACGCTCGGGTCGATTGTTGAATGGGCCGCGCTCGTTTGATCAGCATGGTCTTCTCGTTCGGAAAGTTGCTCTAGAACACTAGGTTGGAGGATTTGTTGAAGTCGTTTGATGCGAGAATCTGCTAACTCGGCCTGGCACGCTCCATCTTCATCAATACCACAAGAGGTAAGCCAATATTTCTGTTCAACATGACTATAAACAACAATTCCATCATACCAGGCGAAACGCCAAAGAGGTATATTCAAGTCATTTTCGGCACGATCAGGAAGGGTTTCAATCTGGTTCTTAAGGTCATAGCTTAAAAAACCCACAGCCCCTCCAGAGAAGGGGAACGGGGAATTAAAAACGCGATATTTAGAATGAAAATCATTTAGAAAATCTAAAGATCGGTTTTTTTCTAAAGGGATTGTTTTACGAAGTGAAAGATTCGGCCAATAAAGCTCAAGCTGGTCAGGGAAAGCAGTCGCTTCCAAGAAAGGGGACGATCCCATATAAGAATAACTGCCGAGTTCATTATAATCTTCGCCACTATCTAAAAAAAATGGTGAAGGTTCTTCTTTAAAGGCTTGGAATAGAAGATAGGGTGGGATGGACGTGGGAAGTGGTTTGACAATCCAAGGAGAGGGAGCCTTGTTAAGCTGCCAAGTTTTCGCATTACTGAGGGCGTTTTGTAGTAACTGATGTCCGTATTGAGTCAGAATGGCTTCAGGGTGAAACTGAATTCCTTCAATTGGCAGGGTTTTATGACGGATGCCCATAATTTCGCCATCATCCGTTTCAGCAGTTATTATCAGGTCGTCAGGGAGTGTATGACGGTCAATAATTAGAGAGTGATAACGCGTTACTTCTAAGGGGTTGACTAGATCTTTAAATACTCCTTGTTGATCATGATGAATCGTCTCTGTTTTTCCGTGAATGGGTCGTATGGCACGGATCACTTTACCACCGAAAAATTGTCCAATCGCTTGATGCCCAAGACAGACTCCCAGAATCGGTAATTTACCTTTGAAATATTCAATGACCGCTAAGGACAGGGGTGCTTCATCCGGTGTACAGGGTCCGGGAGATATTACAATTAGGTCGGGATGCATCGCTTCAATATCAGCTAAGGTACATTCGTCTTGGCGTTTAACGATGATGTCCTCTCCAAGTTCACCGAAGTATTGGTAGAGGTTATAAGTAAAAGAATCATAATTATCCAGTAAAAATATCATTGTATTACCCCTTTATACCTGGCGGTTTCTTTAATTTTTCAAGCTCAATGTTTCATTCTATAGTGTCTCTGTCTTTGAGCATTTATAAGCATCCTGAATAAAGTTTTGCATAGACAATTTAGTCAAAAAGAAAAGTTGCTATAAGCAACTTCAATTTAATTCTTTTTTTCGTGCAACATATCCGTCAATTCTTTAAATGCAGACTGGAGATTAGGATTATCGATCCCTTGTAATATAGTTGTCTGATTAATGGTCACTTGCCCAACCTTTGGACCTTCAACCTCAATCTGAAGGGATTGGACATCAAGGGTAATAACTCGTTGATCGACATTAAGTTTCATGCGCTTTGGTTGGGTAAAGGTGACTTGTATACTCGTTGATTGAGAAGGGGAATCAGCCTCTAATTCTTGGGCACTGGGAGTCCGCAGATCACTCAAGACAAAGGAACATTCTAAAAGAAATTTCTGCATGATTGCCATATTTGTATTCCAAGGTAAATTAATGAGTTCTGATTGCGTCATTCCTGAAGGGGAAATAGTTAAAATAGCATACGAACCGTCTAAAGTCAAAAAGGGTTTGGGTGAGCACCCATTGAGGAATAGACTCGAGAATATCAATACAAGAGAGAATCCAACGGTTAAGATCTTTTTTTCAAACAATAGGGTATCCTTCTTCCTAAAAAATGATAGTTTAACTCGAAGCATACAAAGTGTCTTATTCGCTAAAGAATCCTAAATTCCTGCTTTACATTGATTCCTTTTGTAAAGATGGTGTACAATGGCTGGAAGAGAGGGGTCAGGGTTGTGGACAAAGAAATCGTGGTTTTTGATATAGGGACGACTGGCTTCGAGGGTTTTCAGAGTGAAAGTATCGAATTTTCGGCACTTCGGATCCAAAATGGACTAATTCAAGAATCATGTCATTATCTGATTAAATCAAAACAAGGAATGGCTAGTAAAACTATTATAGCTTCTGGGATAAATGAGGAAGAGCCTAATACAATTTCTTCTCTAATTGAATGCCGAGAACAGCTTGTTCATTTGTTTGCTGATGCTGTTATTGTGGCTCATGATGTGTCTACCCTCTCTATTTTAGAAAAGGAATTAGAGGTACGATTTCAGCAGCCCAGATGGGATACAGTGGAGCTAGCTCGGATTTTTTTCCCGACTATGCATCACTATCAATTATCTTATTTAGCTCAAAAACTTGGAGTGCCGTTGAAGGACGATGCAGAGCTTCACCCCACTGAAAACAACGCTTGGCTCACGTGGAAAGTATTGGAAGAATGTTGGAAGAAAGGGTTGGGATTTGATCTAAGTTTTTATGATCAAACCAAAAGCTTTTTAGGGGGATGGTCAGGGAGAGGGTTTATTGAAGAATTGTACAAAGAGATTACTCGCCGCTTTCCTGATCGCCCTATCCGAACTGATCTTGTGTTAGCCCCGTTTTCTGAAGGGTTGTTTGTAAGTGGGTCTAAACAAACTGCAAATTTTCCGGATTCCATTGACTGGGTCGTCAAAAGTTTTTCGCCCGGAGGAATTCTTGAACAGAATTTGCCTGGTTATGAAAGTCGTACAGGTCAAGTGAAAATGGCAAAACTAATCGCTGAAGGGCTGACTTCCTCACATCATGTTGTCGTGGAGGCTGGAACAGGGACAGGGAAGTCCTTCGCGTATTTAATTCCGTGTCTGTGGTCGGCCAAAAAATTAGGTCAAAAAGTGGTAGTTGCCACCCATACAATTCCCCTTCAGGAACAACTTTTGAAAAAGGATATTCCTGTTTTGGAAGCGGTATTGCCTTTTGTGTTTCAAGCCTCCGTATTGAAAGGTAAAGGGAACTATTGTTGTCTGAAAAAGTGGCAGGGATGCTTAACAAACCCGCGAGAAATTCCAGATGAAGATCAAAAACTTGCGCTGCTAAGTGTCCTTGTTTGGTTAAGAGAAACCCTAGCAGGAGATATCCAAGAACTTTCTAAAGTTCCCGGTCTTATGCAACTATGGCCGAATTTAAATGCGGATGTCGAAACTTGTATTCCAGGAAGGTGTTCAAAATCAGGGATTTGCTTTTGGTTGAGGGCCCGTAAGAAGGCAGATGAAGCAGATGTTTTGATTGTAAACCATTCTTTGTTATTTTCTGATCTTAAAACAGACTACAATGTCTTACCAGAGTATCATCGCTTAGTTATTGATGAAGCACATCAGATTTATCAAACGGCGCTTCAACATCTTGGCTCGGAAATGAGTCTGGAGCAGGTTACTCGAGTGATCGAGACTATTTATCGACAGGCAGGTCCTAGCTTTTACTCGACTATGAAACAACGAATAGGGTCGCTGAACCAAATCGTGCCAGCGGTGCCTTGGGAAATATTCTCAGCCAGGATGGAGGTTATTCCTGAATTATCCCGATCTATCTTGGTACAAACGAACGAATTTTTTGAGTTATTAGCGATGATTTTAGGAACTGAGCG
>DOPS01000208.1:3397-3617 GCA_003512645.1 Desulfosporosinus sp. | reverse complement strand
ATCGCCAGGTAACAAGCGAAAAACTATCTCTAACGAGGTAGTTTTTCTGTGTTTTGTAATACTGAAAAGATTGTGGACATCTGGGTCACAGGGTTCCACCCGTTCGGATCCACATTGCTGGAGTTTGCGTCACGAGTCGCAATGTGGCGAAAGGCTCGTCCGCCTTTCGTCACGCAGCAGGAGAATTCGTCACAGGACGCAGTGTGGCGAAAGGCTCCCC
>DOPS01000208.1:0-3361 GCA_003512645.1 Desulfosporosinus sp. | reverse complement strand
AGCCCCTGGGAAAGTAGGATCCACACGGCAGGAGCATTCGTCTTGGGACGCCGTGTGGCGTTAGGCTCACCTTCGCCACGAAGTGTTTCTTTGGGGAGGGTGACTCGGCGATAATCTCCACTGGAGACTATCGTGCCTAACGTATCTTAGGTAAACAAGCAAAAGACTACCTCTAACGAGGTAGTCTTTTGCTTGTTATCTCAAGTATCAAACATCGAATGGAAGCCGGGGTTCCACCCGTTCGGGATCCACACTGCTGGAGAGTGCCTTATATGTCGTCGTGTGGCGAAAGGCTCGTCCGCCTTTCGTCACACGGCAGGAGTCTTCGTTATAAGTCGCAGTGTGGATTCTACTTCCCAGGGGATATGCCCCAAGTATCTGTTACTTGCCTAAATTTGACTTGAACGATTGATCTACGAATTCACCTGTCGCAGGATAGAATTCTTTGCCTTCATAAGTTGTTTTAATCTTAATCTCTCCACTTATGAGCTTACCATTTAACTCATTGATTTTGGCTTTAACTTCATTTGGAACATCTTCTGCCATTGTGAGTTTTACAACATCAGATTCCTTCAAACCGATTTCAATGACTTGATTCGCTTGCCACTTACCGTTAATAAAGTCATTGACTGAATTGAAGATTGCCACGCTGGAATCTGCGACAGCAGAGCCGATGAATTGTTTATCCACTTGTGTCCAGTCTGAAACGTTTCCTATATGCCTCACTTTGCCTTCGTTATTTTTGATTTCATTAATAACGCCGGTTCTCCCTGCATTAAGCATAGTATAGATGATATCTGCGTTATTTTTAATTTCCGCTTCTGCTGCTTTCCTGTTAATTTCTAAATCGTCTAGGTTTCCAGTAAACCAAGTTAAAAATTTTGCGTCAGGATTTACATATTTTAGACCATCATAGAAGGCTGCTCTACCTAATAAGCCTGGTGTAGGCCATGCACCTGAGATATGCCCTACAACATTAGTTTTTGTAGTCAAACCTGCAAGAGCACCTGCTAACCATGCTGACTGCTCCTGTTTGACAACGTAACTGGAGAGATTATCACCTTTGACATTACCTTGGATCACGACAAATTTTATGTTCGGGAATTCCTTACTGACCGTCTTTGCGGGTTCGTTACATTGCCCACCATGTCCGATAATCATATTCGCATCTTTTTTTGCTAATTCTCGCATAGCCTCAGTCAGAACATCCTTATCCGATGTAGCAGACACATCAGATACATATGAAACTTCAACAGGCAAAGTGTCTTTGATTTTAGAGTAGCCTCTGTACGCAGCTTCCATAAAACCATTGTCATTGTGCTTACCAGGAATCAATATCGATACTTTTGGTTTCTCTTGCTTTTGGGTCTGGTCACCTGAAGGTTTTGAAGGAGCACATCCAACGATTAAAGACGCCACAAGAGCAAATATCAATGGAAATTTCAAAGTCTTAACTCTAAACATTTGTTTAAGCCTCCCTAAGTTATATTACTTTGGACTTTAATATTTTACTACAATATGATGATTATCGAATTTTGTCAAGAATAATTGTCGCAAATTCACGAATTTTAGCATGAACTAGGATTATTATTATTCTATCTTTCCGATTGAGCTTATAGCTTTTACATAGTTGGATCGAAAGTAAATCCCAGCTTTCTTTCGTTACTTGCGAACGGGTGGATCCCCGATGGCTCGGCGATACTCTCCACTGAAGACTATCGTGCCTAACGTATCTTAATATGGAAAAAGTTATCAATTGGACAAGGTATCTCTTGGCTAGGAATATCTGATCTTTAGCATCTAACTTACACATAGACGAAATTACAAAGAACTGTAGTTTGATTAGTGTCAGAGGATTGTAACCAAAACAACCATTGCTCAAGTGCGGGTTGATTTAGTTATAGTGTGATTAAAAAATTGAATAAAGAAAAGTACAAATATAATTTTTAACTGAATAATATAAATATATAGAAAATTAAGATATTTATATATTAATCTATCTATAAGTGTGTTAAAATATGTTAAATATGAATGAGTAAACATTCATATTAGAGGAGGATGAATGCATGGCAGAAGGTTTAGGTGAGAGATCTTGGTATCGATTTTATGAGCAGAATATTCCGAGACAATTAGAGATCCCAGAGCAAACTCTGCTGGGAATGTTTAAGGAGACCGAGCAGAAATATCCTAATAACCCAGCGTTAATCTTTGCAGGTAAGACAACCTCGTACAGCGAGATGAATATTCAAGTTGAACGTTTGGCCAAAGAGTTAGTCCAGAGAGGAGTAAAAAAAGGGGATCGCATCTCAATATATATGCCCAATAGTTCTAACTGGGTAGTCGCGTTCTTTGCTATTCAAAGGATAGGGGCTATAGTGGTGCAGACGAACCCCCTTTACGTGGAAAGTGAATTAAAAGCACTTTTGCAAGATGCTGGGGCCATCGGAATTGTTTCAATTCCACAACTTTTGCCTCGTATCACGCCGATCCAAGCTGAAGTAGGGCTAAAAATAATCGCGTTAGACTGGGTGAGTGCATTTTCTGGACTTAAAGGCTTAGGTTTAGACGATAATCCCGTATTTATGGATATTGAGGAGGTTGTAGCCAACACAAGCTTGGATAATCTAGAGCCTCCGGCAATGGAAAGCAAATCAGACGAAGTTGCTGTTTTGCAATATACAGGGGGTACGACTGGAGCACCTAAAGGGGTCATGTTAACCCACCATAATCTTGTTGCCAATGCTATGCAGGCTTGGGGATGGATATCCGGTACCGAGGGTGAGGAAAGAGTTTTAACAGTATTACCCCTATTTCACATATACGCATTGACAGCTTGTATGAACATAGCAATTATTTCCGGAGGAGCCATGATCATTTTACCGAGGTTTGATATTGATGCTGTGCTTCAACATATCAACGATTATCAACCCACATTCTTTCCAGGAGCGCCGACCATGTATGTTGCAGTTATTAATCATCCGCGGATTAAGGAATATAAAGTTTCGTCTATTCGCTGTTGCCTAAGTGGATCAGCTCCGCTTCCCAAGGAAGTGGCGCTTCGTTTCGGAGAATTAACGGGTGGCAGGTTAGTTGAGGCATATGGTTTATCGGAAGCATCACCAGCCACCCACTTAAATCCAATATTCCATGCCCGAGTGGGTTCAATTGGAGTTCCAGCTCCCAACACAGATGCTAAAATTATGGATTTGGAGACGGGAGAAAAAGAACTACAACCGGGAGAGATTGGTGAATTGGTGGTTAAAGGGGACCAAGTCATGTTAGGCTATTGGCAAAAAACTGAGGAGACGGCGGCCACTCTGAAAGATGGCTGGCTCTACACCGGCGATATTGCTCATAGGGA
>DOPS01000098.1:0-13117 GCA_003512645.1 Desulfosporosinus sp. | reverse complement strand
AAACCAGTTCCATCACAGATAACCCCCAGTGTCGGTTCGGTTCTGTCCCATTCCCCCAACACACTAACTAAATGGGCATGATGATGTTGTACTGCATGTTTAGGCCAAGTCTGTTCCAGGGCAAATCTCGTCAGTTGGTAGTTTGGATGTTTATCATAGGCAATCCCACTCGGCTTAATATTGACGACACGTTGAAAGGAGGCTAGTTCCTGGTGAAAGCGCTGGAGATTTTCATACCCTTCCATATCTCCAAGGTATTGACTTACAAAAGCCCTCTGCCCAGAGGCGAGGCAAAATGTATTTTTTAGTTCTCCCCCTACACCGAGAAGTGGGGTAGTGATCTGAGTCGACGACATTAGAATCGGCAACGGAACATAGCCTCGAGCTCGCCGAAAAAAAACCGTCTCGTCCCCAATAACTTGAACAACAGAGTCGTCACAGGGGTGATAAATATCTCGGTCATGGAACAGGAAAAAGTCGGCAATTCCCTTTAGTTCTTCTAAAGCTTCATCATTCTTGTAAATAAGTGGACGACCACTGAGATTAGCACTCGTCATGACTAAAAAATCATACGGTCCTGTAAATAAAAGCTGGTGTAACGGTGTATAAGGAAGCATAATTCCTAGGGAGTGGATACCTGGCGCGATATCCTCCGGTAAAGAATTTGCAAGCTTAAACTGCCTTTCCAAAATAACAATAGGGGCAGCAGGACTTCGTAACAACCTCTCTTCCTTAGAGCCAATGACCACCTCATCGCGAGCTTTTTCTACTGACCGTGCCATTAAAGCGAAAGGCTTGGCCCCCCGCTCTTTTCGTTCGCGCAAGCGGCGTACAGCTTGCGCATTGCGCGCATCACAAACGAGATGAAAACCCCCTAGCCCTTTTACGGCAAGAATCCCACCTTGAGCAAGCTGATCTATCCCTAGACCTGGGAGCAGGAGACCAAGAGCATCACAGAGTTGAACCTTGGGTCCACAATTTTCACAGGCCACGGGTTGAGCATGAAAACGCCGATCCCAAGGATTTTGATATTCGACGGCACAAGCTTGACACATTGGGAAATCAGACATAGTCGTTTGTGCTCGATCATACGGAACATCACGGATAATTGTATAGCGCGGACCACAATTGGTGCAATTCGTAAAAGGAAATTGGTAACGTATGTTCATCGGGTCCGCCATATCTTGTAAACAATCTCCGCAGGTTGCAACGTCAGGCGAAATTAAGACATCCGCCTTTTCTTCTGCTTGACTTTCAACAATTTCAAACATTCTATACTTATTAAGCTCTATCTCAAGGGTTCGTACACTTACAATTTGCGCCAAAGGAGGGGCTTCCTTAAGCAGACGATAATAAAATAATTCGAGATTATCCCCTTCGGCATGGATAGTAACACCGCGGCTTGAGTTATTCACCCACCCTTTGATACTCATTTCTTGGGCGAGTTTAAAAACAAACGGCCGAAACCCTACCCCTTGTACAATTCCATTGATGTAAATAGCCTTTGCCTGTAAAGTCATATCTTAACGACCAGCTTTCAATACTTTTCCTTGTATTACGTTTCCCTATAATCCTCTCTATTGTACACGCCTCACTGTATTTCCTTCAAGGGAATAATACTACATAATTTTCGTCAAATAATATCAGAATATTTTGGACCTTGACAAAGTTAGAATATTCCCTATAAACTAAGGAAAAGTGTACAATTATTAGACATTTATCTCGTGAGACTCCCTCTTCTCCAAGGAGGAGTGACTCGATGTTCAACTTTAGCTGAACGAGTTCACTAGATAAAGACCCCTTAGGAGGGTATTATCATGTCAATCGTTAGTACTATAGATGATAAATGCAAAGCCTGCTATTCCTGTGTGCGAAATTGNNAGTTGTGGCAATTGCGTTAGGGTATGTCCCCAAAATGCTAAGCAAATTGTCAGTTATGTCGATGAGACAGAAAAATTCTTGGGTCGCGAAAAGGTTGTGGCTTTACTGGCACCTTCTTTCCCGGCTAGCTTTCACTATTTGGAACCTAAAGAGTTTTTTGAATCACTTAATGAGTTAGGTTTTACAGATGTATTAGAAGTTACTCTCGGTATTGAATTAGCGGTACCCGCTTATCAGGAATTTTTGGCTACGAATCCTGAAATGGCCATTAGTTCATTTTGTCCTGCTATTGTTGGAATGATCGAACGGCAATTCCCATCCCTCTTGCCTTATCTGGCACCAGTTGATTCGGCTGTTTTAGCGGCAGCTAAATATGCATCCTGGAAGTATCCCCAGTCTAAAGTAGTTTTTATTGGTCCCTGTATTGCCAAAAAACAGGAAATGATTGATTTTGGTACTGGTTTTCTCGATGCAGTACTCACCTTTAAAGAGCTAAAAGAAATGTTTGATTCCCGGGGATTCCATGAAAACAAAGATCGGACCTATAAAGCGCCAGAGGGCGTCAGTTCTCTGCCTCCACTTTTTCCGATTAGTGGTGGTCTAGCCCGCAACCTGGATCCTAAGGGGATTCTATATCGAGAAGAAGAAATAGCCGTGGTAGACGGGAAAGAGGATTCTCTACAATTTTTACAAAACCTTAATAGTGGAAAGGTAAAATTCCGATTTGTCGATATACTTTTGTGCAAAGGATGTATCGATGGACCAGAAATGGACAGTCCTCTGGACTTATTCAGCCGGAAGCATAGTATTTTAAGATATGCCAAAAGCAAGGACAAAGACAGTTTGGGGGCATATCCTCCTTTTAGCTTGCATCGCCGTTTTACAAACAGGTACAATCCTTTGCCTGAACCTACTTCGACTAACATAAAAGAGATTCTACGCTTTACCAATAAATTTACACCTGAAGATGAACTTAACTGTGGCTCTTGTGGCTATAATACCTGCCAGGAAAAGGCGGTAGCAGTATACCAAGGCCTAGCGGAAATAGATATGTGTTTACCCCATTTGTTGGAGCAATCCCGCGGTGAATTTGAAATCTATAAAGAGCGCTTAAATTTCAAAAAGGTCTATAAAGAGAATGAGCAATTTCTGATCGGAGAGAGCCAAAATACTGCGGAATTACGACGTTTGGCAGTCCAAGCAAGCCGCAATGATGCCAACATTTTAATTCTAGGCGAAAGTGGCGTAGGCAAGGAGGTTTTTGCCCATTTTACCCATTTTCTTAGTAAACGGCGGGATAATCCTTTTATCGGAATAAACTGTACAGCTCTGCCGGAAAACCTTCTGGAATCAGAACTATTTGGGTATGAGGAAGGAGCTTTTACAGGGGCTAAAAAAGGTGGCAAACGTGGTAAGTTCGAAATAGCTGAAGGTGGTACCATTCTTTTGGATGAAGCGGGAGATATGCCTTTGACTCTTCAGGCTAAACTTTTGCGAGTTCTGCAAGAGAGAGAGTTTGAGCGAGTGGGAGGTACTCGAACAATAAAATTAGAGGCCCGAGTTATGGCTGCTACTAACCGAGATCTCCAGCAGCTTGTTAAAGAGGGAAAGTTTCGAGCCGACCTGTATTATCGCTTAAATGTCATTAATATTTATATTGACTCACTAAGGGAACGCAAGGAGGATATTGCACCACTAGCTATCAATTTTTTGCACAAAATTACTCAAACTAAAAAAATATCCCCTAAGATTTTCTCGGAAGAGGCCTTAGATTGCCTAATGCAATATCATTGGCCGGGAAATGTCCGTGAACTAGAAAATATAATTGAACGACTACTTTATTCAGTTGAAGATAATGTGATCAAAGTGTATCATTTACCGCAGTTTTTAGGCGGTTATATTGAGAATTACCAAGCTTCGGAGATTCAACCGCTTAAAACAGCTGTGCAGGATCTGGAAAGGAAAATGATAACCCAAGCCTTGCTCAATACGGGTAATAACCGCGCGGCCGCGGCCAACTCTCTAGGGATACCTAGGGCAACTTTCTACCTGAAACTGAAAGAGTATGGGTTTTTAGATTAAAACCCATACTCTTTCAGTGTCTATATCTTGCACATGTACAAAATATAGACACTGAAGTATAGGACAAGCTTAAAAAGGGCGTTAATCGAGAAATAGCGAAGGCTCAATAATACTGAATTGTCTAAATATTGGACAAAACGGCCATAATAGAGTCTTATTATGGTGGCACGCAATTTGCAAGTATTAAGTTCATTAAGAAAACTTCAAAATATTCAAAAATCTATTAAAGTATTTATAATGGAGGTGGAAATGCAATTTCTCCTATGTAAGCGTGAACATATCTTTTTTAATCGTTATTTGTCTCTCCATCTTATCGCCATTTATTTAATTAGTAACCATTGTTTTCTTTAATCCTTTTATCCATATTTACTAAACCCTTTATAAATAGGCTAGAAATAATTAAGCGTTAATACTCTTTGGTATTAATACTTGCCATCCCCAAACAATGAGACAACACAAATTTAGGAGGTGTTCTGCAAAGTATGGGTAATTTCGATTTACTCAAAGCCAAAGGGGTTTCTCGTCGTGATTTTATGAAATTAATTGCAGCAACAACAGCAGCACTCGGCCTACCCGAGCTTATTGTCCCTCAAGCGGCCAATGCCGTAGAACAAGCACTCAAAAAGCCACCTGTTATCTGGCTGGAAGGTATGGATTGTACCGGGTGCACAGAATCAGCCATTGCCACTTTAAACCCTTCACCTGCCGAACTTATTCTAGATATGATTTCCATTCGCTATCATGAAACGATTATGGCCGGATCCGGACAAACATCAGAAGAAGCCTACCAAGAAGCCCTTAAAGAAAAGTTTGTTCTCGTCGTAGAAGGTTCTTGTCCAGCCAAAGAAGACCGTTACTGTATGGTTGGAGGAAAACCATTCCGAACAACCCTTATTGAAGCTGCCAAAAAAGCTCAGGCGATCATCGCCATTGGAAGTTGCGCTTCCGAGGGGGGTGGAATTCCTGGGGCTTGTGCCACTGGTGCCGTCGGGGTAGGAGAAATCCTTAAAACTGCTGGGATTAACACACCACTTATAAATCTTCCCTGTTGCCCCGTCAAACCCACAACCTTAATTGGCACAATCCTTTATTACTTAACTTATCAGCAGGTTCCAGAGCTTGATGCGCAAAAACGCCCTAAAGTGTTCTATGGTAATTTGTTACATGATAATTGTCCACGTCGCGGTCACTTTGAAAATGGTAACTACCTAACGGATTGGAACGATCCTATCCAAAAAGAGTATTGCCTTATATTAAAGGGGTGCAAAGGACCGAAGACTTACACCGACTGTGCGCAAGTATGGTGGAATGACAACGCCAACTTCTGTATTAATGCTGGATCTCCCTGTTCCGGATGTTCAGAGAAGGACTTTTATAATGGATTTAGCCCATTATATTCCAAACAAGAAATGTTTAAGCTTCCAGGTATCGGTCAGGTTAATGCAGATACCGTAGGGACCGTTATCGGAGGGGCTGCGGCAGTAGGTCTAGGGGTCCACTTAGTTGCTACAGCAGCCAGCGGAAGACTGAGCAAAAAGGATCATAAGGAGGACATGTAGAGATGGCGAAAGTTGTTATCGATCCTTTAACACGCATTGAAGGACACTTAAGGATTGAAGTAGAAGTCGAGAATGGTAAAGTTACTGATGCACATGTCATTGGGACCATGTATCGGGGGATTGAACCTATGCTCCGCGGTCGTGATCCTCGGGATGCTACGTATGTTACAGAACGGGTATGTGGAGTTTGTGCTGGTTCCCATGGTTGGGCGTCCTCTTTAGCCCTAGACAAAGCCTTTGGGGCAAATGTTCCAGCTGGTGGTCGGATTATCCGCAACCTAATCCTTGGTGCCATGTGGCTACATGACCATCCACTGCATTTTTATCATCTCAGTGCCCTTGATTACCTAGATGTCATGGCTGTCGCGCAATATCAAGGTAAAGATCCAGGACTTCTAGCTGTTAAAGATAAAGTCGTAAAGCTCGTTACGGCTGGAGATACCGCTCCATTGACCCCTCGCTACAAACCGGATGCCTTCAGTGTTAACGATCCGGAATTAGTAACGATGGCTGTCGCCCACTACCTTCAAGCCCTGGAGATGCAAGCGAAGGCCAAGAAAATGTCCGCACTTTTTGCAGGGAAACAGCCCCACCAATCTTCGATTGTCGTTGGTGGCGTAACAATGCTTCCTAACATTCAAACAGTTGAGCAATTCCGGTCGATGCTCTTTGAGCAGCTCGATTTTATTGAAAAAGTTTATTTGCAAGATGTGTTAACGTTCGGTACTGGTCCACTTTTACCCTTAGCCCAAGCAGGTGTCGGTGGAGGAAGTCCTCACTATCTTTCGTTTGGTGCATTTGCTCGTGACAATGCTGGTAAAGATTTATTCCTTAAAGCTGGTGTCATCATGGATGGCAATTTAAGCAATATCTTACCGGTCGATGAGAAGAAAATCACGGAGGATGTTCAATATTCCTGGTATAAAGCTAGCGCTAATGGTAAAACCCCATTCACTGAGGATACTGTCCCCGATCTGGATAAGAAGGGTGCCTACACCTTTGTTAAAGCTCCTCGCTATGCTGATAAACCGATGGAAGTTGGACCTCTCGCTCGTATGCTTGTTATGCAACCAAAAGGGCTTATGGACATCATTGGCAAGTATAATATCAAGCCGGGTGCTGTGGCACGTCATGCTGCCCGAGCTTATGAAACTCTCCTGCTCGCCAAGGAAATGTTCTCTTGGTTAGATGCTTTAGAGAAAGAAATGGGATCTAAGGAATTTCGTATCCATGATACTGCACATTGGGAAGCTCCGGCTACTGGGCAAGGTGCTGGTATGGTTGAAGCTCCAAGAGGTGCCCTTGGTCACTTTGTCAAAGTTGCCGATCACAAAATTGAGAACTATCAAATGGTCGTTCCAACGACCTGGAACTTCTCTCCGAGAGATGACAAGAGTGTCCGTGGTCCACTGGAACAAGCCTTAATCGGCGTGCCAGTTCCCGACCTTGACAATCCTGTAAATATTGTACGGGTAGTCCGGTCCTATGATCCATGCCTTGCCTGTGCAATTCACCTCATCAATCCAGTAACTAACAACATCCAAAAATTCCAGATCGGCTGGTAATAAAGGAGGGAAGGACATGTCTAGCCAATTAGACTTAGACCACCCATTGTTTCAGCGCGTTAGCCACTGGATCAATTTGATTAACTTTTTGATTTTAATCATTACAGGTTGGTTCATTCATTCCCCTTATCCTGGAATGCCTATGAATCTAATCAGAAATTTACATTTCATTTTCATGTACCTTTTAATCATTAATGGTATAGTACGGTTCTATTTCTCCTTTTTTGGAAAGCATAAAGACTATAAATCCTTCTTTTTTAACTCACAGGATGTCAAAACAACTTGGCCACAAATAAAGTATTATTTATTTATGGGCAAGCATCCAAAAACAGGAAAATACAATCCTCTTCAAAAAATGGCCTATATTGCCTTACCTATTATGGCTGTGCTTCAAGCTGTAACAGGAATCATACTCTACAAGGGGGAACAATTGGCTGGCGCAGCCGGTTATTTTGGAGGTATAGCTGCTGTACGCGGCTTCCATTACCTCTTAATGTGGTTATTTATCGCAGTGATCGCCATTCATGTTTATCTAGTCTTTACCGCAGCCTATGAACAATTCTTATTCATGTTCTTTGGCAAGATTAGAAAGGAGAAGAGCGTATAAACATGCAGTCACCAAAAATTATGGTGATGGGAGTAGGAAACATCCTCTTATCTGACGAAGGTTTAGGAGTTCGCTTTTTGGACGAACTAGCTAAAACTACACTTCCCGACAATGTAGAACTACTTGAAGGGGGTACGGCTGGGCTTGAACTCGTCCATTTGATACAAGATATCGACTTTCTGATTATCGTCGATGCCTTTAATGCAAAAGCTGAACCTGGGGCATTGTTCCGCTTTCAGCCAGGAGATCTTCAAATCATCCCTGAACAATACGAAGTTTCATTTCATCAAATAGGCATAATAGAGGTCCTTGCTATGGCTAAGGTATTAGGCCAGGCTCCACAAACCCTAATTTTCGGTGTTCAACCTAAGAGTTTAGAATGGGGATTGGATATCAGTCCTGAAATCGAAGCGCTCTTTCCTCGTCTAGTAGAGTTTGTTCTCAAAGAAGTCGATTCCATTCAAAGCGAAGGGAAATTCACTTCAACGCTGGATTAAAGCCGATATAAAAAACACACTGCTTATGTAGACGTACTTAAGTAGTGTGTTTTTTTCTTTCTTAAATGGTCGCTGCTTGGCATCACGTGCCTTGCTATCACGACACCTTGCCATTCATGGGAGTAGAACAAACCTGAAGTAATTTTCATTTAATTATTCTGATAATTACCTACCTCTTGTTTTAGCCAACTTGTCCATTCTTCAAGCCCGTTTCCGTTTCGGCAAGAAACCTCAAAAATTCTGATGTCCGGATTAATTGCCAGGATATCCTGTCTCATATTATCCATATTTACGTCTGTCAGCGCCTCAAGATCCATCTTATTAAGTACAACGACTTTAGCATTGCGGAAGATCACAGGATATTTTGCGGGCTTATCATCCCCCTCTACAATACTCAAAACAATAACTTTAAACGCCTCTCCTAAATCAAAATCCGCTGGACAAACGAGGTTTCCAACGTTTTCGATAATTAAAAGGTCTATTCCCTTCCCCTCAAATTCTGGTAGTACTTTGTTGACCATTTTACTGTCTAGATGGCATCCTCCGCCAGTATTAATCTGAATTACCGGAACCTTGTAAGCAGCAATGCGATCTGCGTCTTTACTGGTAAAGATATCCCCCTCAATAACTCCCACCTGCATGTTCAGCATTAACAGCGGTAACGTCTTTTCTAAGAGGGTCGTTTTCCCTGCTCCAGGTGAGCCGATCACGTTAATAGCTAAACAATTACTTTTTCTGAAATGAGCGCGATTCAGATCGGCTTGCCTATCATTTGAACTAAGTATGTTAGCCATGACCTCGATTTCACGACGGTTTGATTCCATTTATTCAACCTCCAGACTTTCAAGTAATAGTTCCTCACCCTGTATCACATCTATACCAGAATTTTGACATTTAGGACAGAGAAACAACATAGTTGCTACCGCGAATTCTTCATGGCATGTTTGACAACGCCCCCGCACCGAGACGCGTTCTACTATCAACTCTGCTCCTTCACATAGTGTACCCTTGCTATACGCCTCAAAGGCCATATTCAAGGCTTCAGGTTCTGCATTGGTCAACTCTCCGACCTTAAGCTTAACTTGCAACACACGCTTTATATCATGCTGGGATATGGTCTGTTCAATAACCTCAAATACCCCTCCCATCAAAGACATTTCATGCAAAGATTATCACTCCTTGTATAGTATTGTATCTTCTTCATCTTATCAACATTATTCGACGGGAGGTTTGGATATCCTTTACAGTCGCTGTAATAATTCCGAATTATCAGTATAGCGAAACCCTAATAGGCTGAATTCTTGCTCTCGGGTACCTGCATACTTGTAGAAGTAGACGTCTCACGATTGGCTGAAGAACTAAATCTTATCATAACAGAAGAGTATTTGACTTTGATAAAATGGTATAGGGTTGTCTATGATGGAGAGGATAATAAATGAGTTTCGAAGGCAACTGAAATAAAGGAGGACGGTAAAATGAGTCGTAATAAACCTGAGGTTCCTGAATCCGAAAGACAGTTGGATCAACTTAAATGGGAAGTCGCTGAAGAATTAGATTTAGACGATGATATTCAAGAAAAAGGATATGCCAATATGACTACCCGCGAAGTTGGTCAAATCGGTGGAAACATGGTTAAAAAGATGATTACCTATGCTGAAAAGGAAATGGCAGAACAAGGTGCAGATATTATGGATTAACGAAGATACCGCTGAATTAGTTGAGGAGTGATCACAAAAACCTGGTAAGCTAGTATTATGGTTCTTGAACAAAAAGGAAAGGGCGATCGATCATGAAACATCGTCCCTTTCCTTTATCTTTCTACTCTGAAAAAAAGAATACATTTCACTCATCAGTAATGTGGCTTTAAGGTATGGGGATCGGATATATATAAAGCCGTCTATTCCTCTACGTACGGAATAGTCAAGGGACCAAGTGGCAATACTGCAATACTCATTTTCTTGCCATACTTGTCCATCAGTTCCTGCAAAGTTTGTTCAATATCTTTTGTCTGCTTAAGCATGGCAGTTTTGATTGATTCCTCGGGTAGTAACGAATATACATATACATCTGCCCACTCCTGAATCATGGCAAGTCTTTGTGCTTCCCACTGATCGAACATTTGAAATGAAGGGACATTAATCATTTCTAAGAGTTCCTTTGGAGATTCTCGCATCTGCAATATTTTAACGAAGTTACCGTGTTCGGGCATACCTTCACTACATTCAGCTGCGCAAATGATTGTACCACCTTGTTTGACGATCATACGGGCAGCATCCATGCCCTTCACTGCTTGATATAGATTCTGGTCAAGAGGGTAACCTGCGTTTGTTGTAATGACCACATCATAGCGTTCCTCACATTTAATCATGGCATGCTCTTTGACATATGTACACCCAACAGCATGGGCCGCAGTCAGTTCTCCGGCAAAAACATTCGTAATCTCCTTCTTACCGTTCAAAGCGACATTGAGAAGAAAATCCGGCTTACAAAAATTATTGACTTCCCTTGTCATTTGTTGAAGAGGATTTTTGTCTAAGATACCCCATGTAGCCATCGGGTCCCCTATCATTCGAGCATTATGGAACGTCAAAATAGTTTCAATGCCCGCTATGCCAGGCATAATTCCCTTGGGCCCTCCCGAAAAGCCTGCAAAAAAATGAGGTTCGATGAACCCTGTCACAATTCTAAAGTCAGCCTCAACGTATTCTTTGTTAAGGTATACCTCACAACCGTAGCTACTTGTTCCTAGATGTGTCAATTCAGATTTTTCGTGACAATGGTGATTGATAATTCGTACCGAATCAACAATTGTCTCTCCTAACATTTCCACGAACTCTGGTCTTGTTTGGTCACGGTGCGTCCCAAGACCATTAATAATCGTAACATTCTCAAGCGGAACATGAGGTAGCTCCTCTAATATCCAAGGTATTAACTTATGGTTAGGGGTTGGCCGAGTAATATCACTGATTACAATGACGACCTTATCCTTAGACTTAACCATTTCGCGGAGGGGTTTAGTCCCGATAGGATTGCGCAGAGCATTTAGGACAAGTTCATGATCGTCCTCAGGCAACTCCAAAAAGGTGGGTTCTACAATCCTCGTATCCTCAGGAACGTTCACACTTAGTCCACTTTTTCCATAAGCTAACATTACATTCACAAAAACATCCTCCTATTCTCTGATTCAACCCTTTTTCATAAACTAGTAGCTAATGTTTTCAACTCACTACTTACTAGTTGGACTCCATCAATTAATTTAGCAATTTCCTGATTGGCCCGTGCCTGTTCTTGTGTAATTTCACGGTTACGCAAAGAGCTTTCGGTGATTTTTTGGATTATTAATTGAAATTCAAGTAATATTCCACTGATTTCACTAGCAGAACGATTACTTTCTTCTGCCAATTTCCGCACTTCTCCAGCAACTACCGAAAAACCTCGACCTTGTTCGCCAGCCCGTGCAGCCTCAATAGCTGCATTCAAGCCTAATAGATTAGTTTGCTTGGCCACTTTCCTAATAAGTTCTAAAATACTTGAGGTAGAATGTAGCTGATTTTTACCTTGTTCCGCTTCTTCAGCAATGACATGGCTTATCGCCGCAACTTCTTGGGCAGAAGCAGCAGTTTGTTGGACTGCACTCGCGGCTTGTTCGATCGCTGTGGTTAGAACCTGCACTTGATTACGAATGATAACTTTCAGTTCCTCATCCCTTAACAACATCACAACCATCCCAGTTGCAATTTTAGCAACAGGCGTAACTATATCCAATGGTCCGGCAATTCCAAAGGTACCGATTTTAACTCCATCTACCTTGATTGCCTCATTATAACCCTCTTTAAGCTTTCCCTCAGAAGCTTCTGCTTCTTGAATTGTGACTACAGTAAAGTCAATGTTGTTTGTTAATATTTTCCGACTCCCTTTATGTTGCACACCTATCCTAGTTTTGGCTGAATCAGCAATGATTATCCCCGTTTCATCACAAACTATCACAGAATATCCACATTGATCATGAATAAAATTAACAATTTTATTCGCAACATCCTCACTCAACTTAGAGACCATTATTCATCTCTCCTTTTAAGCTGATTCTATACCACATTATACCACAATTGTCTGATGGCCGGACCAAGAATCTATATTATATCTTGTCCCTTAGTCTATATTGTATCACATCGAATGCACCTGTAACCAACGCGGAAACTACCACAAAAAATGACAAACTCTTATGTTCTAGCAAGAGCAAACATATTTAATCTCCTCTGCTCGTCTATATCCATATAATGGTATTATAGATTTTTGAGAAGAGAGGTGATTTTGTTGTATCAGGCTGCAGAGATATTTCACGTTCATAACTATAGCATTCCCACTACTTTTGATAACGGTCACACCCATAGAGTATTTGGTGTAACCAGTCTCGGAGTTTTAAAAGGAAATACCCACGTCCATTACTACCGTGGGTACACCACCCTAGAAGATGGTCATGTCCATTACTTTGGAGGTGTAACCGGACCTGCCATCTTCCTACCCGGTGGCGGCCATATCCACAACTACAGAGGAGTTACGAGCTTTGACGATAGGCATAGACATGCATACGCCGGGACAGACTCTCCTTCTTATTTTTAATCAATCCAATCTATTCGAAAAGATTTCCATTTTTTTGAGGAATCATCTTATTGAAAAGCTTTTATATGGGGAAACCGGGGAACAGGCGCGTTGTTTTGCTTAAAGCTTGATGCTCGAAAACCCTCTGTTCAAGAACAGTAAGAGACTGCCTCTAAAGTTAGAGATAGTCTCTTACTATTTCCTAGATGCACTACTTTCTCAAGGCCTATGCCTCAAGTATCATTGCCCTTGGAACGAAAGGCACGATAGTCTCCTGTGGAGAGTATCGCCGAGCCACCCACCTCAAAGGAATACTTCGTGGCGAAG
>DOPS01000204.1:0-14346 GCA_003512645.1 Desulfosporosinus sp. | reverse complement strand
TAGAGAAGTTGTTCGACATTGTCATAGGGATTCATAGCACATCCTAAGGCCTCTGCTTCCACGCATAGGTCAAATGGAATCACGGCGCTCTCGTAGCCAAACAGGTGGTAGGAACTGGCTCCTGCTTTAGCCATTTTTTGGGCGTCTCCGTGCAGATCCTGGAACTTACAACCTATTTCCTCCAAGGCGACAGTCGTTACGTTCCCCATTCCACTGTAACAGGCAGGACGATCCACTTCTTTACCGGCAAAGAGATTGAGCACTCTTTCCCGCGGTGTTAGTGTCAACATTATTCCATCTCTCCCTTACCTTTTATTCGCATCAATAATCACCCAAGTTTCTACTTTAATAGCCAATATTTCCGCCTTACGATAACCTTGTATATTGGATTAGGACAGTCAAGTGTATATTGATTCTTAATACTTAGCCTATTTCGAGTTAGCGAGCGGTCTGCCTTTTACCTCGCTTAGGAATCCGGTCAAGGATATGCTGAATGCTTGGGAAAGCATCGTGGCTATGAGGGAAAGCCATAGCGTCTGAAAAACGTTGTTGGAAATCTGATTCAATGGCTGTCTCCACAAAGAAGACTTCTTTTGCCACTCGATCAGCTTCTACACGTTTTTCTTTGTTCAGAAGGGCAATCTGCGCTCCATCGCCCGCTGCGTTCCCCACTGCTTTAACTTTCTCAAGATTACAGTTCGGAAACATACCAATGACCATCGCACTCTCGACATCGATAAAGGAACCAAACGCTCCAGCCAAGGTGACGCTATCGATATGTTCAACGCCCAACTTCTCCATCAGGTATTTTGCTCCTACATAAAGAGCAGATTTAGCCAGTTGAACGGCGCGTACATCACCGATGGTGATAGAAATGTCCTGGCCTATGGATGTTTCATCAGACCAACAAATAACATATTCCATCCTGCCGTCCGAACCTTTACGAACACGAGGGAACTCTTCAAGGCCTTTGTTAAAACGGCCGCTGGGGCCGATGATGCCCGCTTTGAACAGCTCTGCTATGGCGTCAATGATTCCAGAACCACAGACTCCTTTCGCTCCGAGTTTTTTGTCCTCTGGATACCACACTTCGTTCCCGATGACTTTGTAGCGAGGTTCGAGCGTCTCTGGATTGATACGAAGATTTTCGATAGCTCCTGGTGCCGCCCGCATACCAAACTTGATCTGCGCGCCCTCTAGAGCCGGCCCTGTGGCACAGGAGGTTGAGAGCATATTATGTTTGTTGCCAACGTCAATTTCACCGTTGGTTCCGATGTCAATGACTAGGCGCATCTCATCATGTTTATAGGGTTCTTCGGCAATCAGAACCGCCATATTGTCGGCTCCCACAAAGCCTGCTTCAATCGGAAGTACGTGAATATTCCCGCAGGGATTGATCTCGATTTTTAAATCACGTGCTTTAATATCCATGGACTGTTTGATGGCGGGGGCAAATGGGGAACGGCCCATGAATTTGGGATCGATGTTCAGGGCTATATGATGCATCACAGTATTGAACACCAGTACGATTTCCTGTACATCAATCGCTAACAGACCTACTTCTTCTGTCATTTTCCGGATCAGAATGTTAATGCTTTCGACCATCGTGTTGTGCATTTTTTCCAGGCCATTATCTTCCATCATTGAATAGCTGATACGAGAGAGTACGTCTTCTCCGTAACGCACCTGAGGGTTCATCATAGACTTCTTAGTCAGTACTTTGCCTGTATGCAAGTCGCATAAATAGGCTGCTACGGTTGTCGTTCCGATGTCTATGCCGACTCCGACGATCTTTTCGTTAAAACCTGGTTCGATATCAATGATCTCTCGACCTTGCCAGATCGTAACGGTGACCTTCCATTCGCCTTTACGCAAAACCAGAGGTAATTTCCTCAAAACAAAATAATCCATCGCCAGATTCTCGCCTAGCTTTGAATATTTAGCAGAGAGAGCCTCACGCAGACGTTCAAAATCTCCTCTGTGATCTTCTAAGGTGGCGGGTTCTAACTCGACATAGTATTTGCGAACGGCAGGGTCTAAGGTGAACACCCGCTCTTTGCCCGTCTCTAGAACGATTTGCTGAGCTCCTCGGCTTTCTTCAGGGACAAAAACCAAGATATCACCATGAACTTCCGTAGCACAGGCAAAGCGGTAATTCTCCTCGATCTCTTTAGATTTCATGTACTTTTGCTCTTGTTGGGTCAGTGGGCTGAGATGGCTGACGCGAGACTCAATGCCGAATTTTTCGAAATAGCCTTCCTCAATTTTAACTTTGCATTTACCGCAAACTTTTGAAGAACCACAAACTGATTCTATATCAACTCCGAGTTCGTGGGACGCCGTAAGAATAGTTTTTCCAGCTTCAACTTTGCCGCGCCGGCCTGATGGTTGAAATATTACGTTGAATTCCAATGTTTGTCCTCCTCTCCATAAACTTTTAGGTTACTATTTGAACACCTCAGTCTTAAATGTCTTCAAAAATATTCATCGAGATACTTTCCTAAGAAATACTTTTCAACGAGGCAATCATATTAATGGCATCTTTGAGCGCATTGTTGGCATCCCGGGCATAGCCGTCAGCACCCCAACGCGAAGCTATATCACTGGTTACCGGCGCCCCGCCAATCATAATCTTACACTTGGGATTCTTTTCCTTGATCTTTTCAATAATTTCTTTCATCCCCACCATCGTCGTGGTCATCATGGCCGAGAGACAAACCATATCTGAATCCGTTTTCAGTTGCTCCTCGACAAACTTGTCTAGAGGTACGTCCCTTCCAAGGTCATGAACTTCGAAGCCGGAGGCATCAAACATCATGCGAACGATGTTCTTGCCTATGTCATGCACATCGCCCTGGACAACGCCCATAACGACAACCCCTTTTGAGGCACCTTCTTTTTTAGACATATGGGGTTTGAGAATGTTCAGTCCAACGTACATAGCGTCAGCGCACATTAACATTTCCGGTACGAAATACTCTTGTTCCTCGTACAGACGACCGACTTCAACCATGCCAAGTACCAGTCCGTCAAAGACCGCTGAATGTGGATTGACGTTTTGGGCCAAAGCTTCATTGGCAGCATTACTGACTGCATCCTCGTCGTAATCGATAACCCCTTGTTTTAGCCGATCCAAAATTTCTTGGGACATTGTTTAAACAACTCCTTCATTAATTATTTAAAAAACAAATTAATCTAAAGGACCTTTAGTGTAAACTGTTTTTTCTGTGGCTAAATATATAGGCAAAAATTAACCCCGTTACCGGGTCAGCTTTTATTTGAAGCGGCCTGCATTTATATTCGCCGGTTTGAAGTATAAATCTAAACTTGCTACTCGTTAACGGTATCCACCATAGCTCTCAAATTTGCTGTTAAAGTGGCTGGCGGTATGGCACATCCAGGTGAAATCATAGAGAATCCTATAGAAATTGCATCTCTGACCTCTCGTTTGATATCTTCTGGTTGACCGGTAAACAGGGTTTTAACAGGATCAACACCCCCTACTATCGGAGTTTTAATCCCCTCTAACTTGAACTTATCCAACGCTTCAGGAACATTAACATTGGACTCAACACTGATAGCACCGCAACCTGTTTTGGCGATATCCACTATTATTGGATCCACCTTACCACAGATATGGATTATCACAGGTACACTCAACCCTTCAACCTGTCTCTTTTCGTATTCCCACGCCAAGTTTCGATAGATCTTTGGACTAATCATATCCATTGAGGCCATCATGTCCTCCACACAAATAACATCTGCTCCGGCTTCTACCATTGCCTTAGCAAGCATTGTCCCTGCACGCTCACCTAACTCAATATAGGGAATTAGGTCATTTGGTTTTTTGAAAGTTGCCTTTAGAAAAAGCGCGACGTCAAAAAACAAACTGGCAATACTAAATGGACCGATAATACCTCCCATGATAATAACCTTGTCACCATAATCACGTTTTAAAATCCGAATAGCTTCCAGCAACGCTGGTATACGTCCCCGGCTTAGAAAATCATTAGGAAAATCAACCTTGTCCCCTATATGATAGGGATGTATATCTACGCTTGGTAACCCTGCTTTACCACCATATTTCAAGACAGCCCCAAAAGCTTCAGCTTCATGAGTCTGACAAAACGGCACTCTTACAGCATCAAAACCCAGCATTGAGTGGGCACCACTAGCTAATTTAGCCATTAGACTAGCATCATGAAAGGCCTCAGGCCAAGAACTTTTGAGTTGTTCCATTTGGTCATAAGTTGCGTGTTGGCAAACGCTGATCACTGGCAAGCGGTCTACAGGTTGAATGTTTAGGGCTGCCATAACCCTTTCACGACTGGTCATTGTCTTCATAACTCTTGTTCCTCCATTATCTTAATGAAATTTTTATCAATAACCATTAAAAAAGCTTTTTACATAAAATTCTAAAGTGGGATGATTAGATCTTATTTAAACCTATCGCTGCAAAGTTATATACTTTTTCAGGACAAGCCCTTACACACTTCAGACAAGCAGTACCATTGCACAGATCTAGTCTTAAGACAAGGACGTTCTCTCCTTTATCTGACTCCAGTGATAATGCTTCTTCTAAGCACTGACTTGTGCAAGTTCCACAACCAGTACATCCTGGGAAGGCCTGGTGCCGCTCTAAACCAACCTTTTCGATCACCATAAGCCCCTCCGCTCCCAAATCAGGAATATCCCGTTCGTGCCATTTTAAGACCTCGGCCTCCTTAGTAAACTTCGGTAGAGGAGACAAGCCGTAATTTCGGCAAAAACGCAGATATAAATCTCGCGGCATCCCTTCATCCCAATAGGAGAGTTCCAATAAATAAGCCTGAGAGAAAGGTTCGTAATCACCAAACATGCAGTGGGTTGCGCGTAAGTTCACTGCTAGTTTTTTCAACTCTTCAAGTTCTTGTGGCTGAAAGACCAAATCCCGGGCTAAAGCTAAAGAAGTATTCCCAATCTGGTAGATTTTTTTCACTGTGGGTGGGACCAACCCAATACGTTGAGCTTTAAGTGCATCAACATAGGTTCCTGATGCGCCGGCCATATAGGCTACCTCTATTTGATCCACCTCGATACCAGCAGCCTTACACAAGGCAATGTAACCCGCTCTGATGGCACCAATAGCTTTGCCAGCCTCGCCCAGGTCCTGTTCACTAAACCTCACATTGTCTGTCAGATGTATAAGGTGATCCTTTGTTTTAATTCCCGGTAACTGAACATAACCATTGTTTAGAGCCAGATCGATAAGGGAAATAACCCCAGTACCAGTAATCCCTTTGATACTTCCCTTGGTCAACCTTCGAGTTATTCCTGTTAAAAGATCAGTTTCAACGACTGTTTCAGTTAGCATAGCGGAGTTTAAAACGGATACAGCATAATGTTCGCCTTTTGGGTTAAGGTCAGAGATCGCACCCGGCCCTGCAAGCATTCCAGACCGGATATGTTGTCCTTCCAATGCAGGCCCGGCTGCGCAGGAACCAGTAATGATTTGACCACGCACTCTCAAGGCCATCTCGGCATTGGTACCATAATCGGTTACTAAGGCAATTTCCTTCCGCTCCAACATCCCCGATTTAAGCATCATTGCTAAGGCATCGGCACCAATTTCATGTTCAACCGCCGGGGGAATCACTACTTCCGCTGTTGCGGGAAGATTAAGCCCCTCGATATCTCTCGCCAATAGCAATTTACCGTCCCGGTTGGGTTCAATAATCCCCATTGCCTGTTTTTTCCTTTTACCAGCATAGGCCAAATCCCTTACCTCAATCCCTTCGAACAGGGAAAGCTGGATCGGATTACCACAGACGGCTAGACGTACCACATTGGGACTGATGTCACCCAAGGCAGTCAAAACCTGGTTTACGGCATCAATCAGGATATGATGAGCGGAGTCAAGTCCAACCTCAATCGCGTAAGTCAGGTGATCCATGACGTTGGCTCCAGGTAAAGGATGTCGGGCAGTAATTACTGTTTTAATAATCTGCCCTGTATCAAGATCAATTGCCTGACCGCGAAGGCCACTCGTTCCCAAGTCAAGGGCTACTCCAAGGTTTTTCATCAGTTATTCAATCACCCTCTCTTACCTGACATGCAACGATAGCTGTATTCATGAGATCTTGATTCAATTCCTTACCGATAACTGTCAATTTATTTTCACTATAATTTTTCCCCTCTGACCACTCTTGATTAATGTGTCCCTGGACAAAATCCAGAACTAGCCACCTGTCCTCCTCTGTAAAAAAGAAACCTTTAGCACGGACAATTTGGCCGAAACTACTCTCTTTGAAATTGCCAAACAACTTCAGTAATTTTCCCTTTGACACAAAGCCTTGCCAAGTTATTCCTATGGATTGATAGTCATCAAAAAGGGCTGCATCGTCTGCGTTATCGTCCGACATAGTTTTAATACTGCCTTCCCGGTAATCATTTACTAGAGCTTCGATAGCTTCTCGACCGTATCTAGCTTGAATAAGCTGCACTTGGGGATTAATTCTTACCACTCTACTGCTTATTTCGCTGATAACCTGTGGCAAAACCAAGTCACTTTTACTTAAAACAACTAGATCAGCTAAAGCAATCTGACTATCGATGAATGATAACATTTTCAATTTTGAGTCAAAAGAAAGGCAATCTAAAAGCAAGGTAACCCGGATGGTTGTAATAAACTTTTCAAGACTTAAACTCCTCAAAATATTTAAAATACTTTTAGTGGTGGCTATCCCAGTTGGCTCAATCAACAGGCGCTCAGGCTGATAAGTCCTGGCAAGGTTAGTAACCTGTGCTTTAAGATCGGCATTTAGAGTACAACAAATACAACCGCTGGACAATTCCACTACTTCCGTTCCCCGCCCAGCTAAAAGGGTTCCATCAATCCCGACTTCACCAAATTCATTAACTAACACCGCCAATTTTTCCTTACCAGACCAGCCATCAATCAAGCCTTTGATCAATGTTGTTTTACCGGCCCCAAGGAAACCGCCGATAAGTTCAACTTTCACAGCTTAACCTCCACAATTTGGTCAAGGTATGAGGGCTGGAAAGACATGACTTTTTCAACCCTCACCCTGATACCATACTCTTAGTTATATTTCTCTCTCAGTTCCTGCCAACTAAAGCCATTTGATACATCAGATATCATTTTAGGAGCTTGCTGAGCATCTTTGCCATAGACCCCTAACTTGTAAGCAGTAACGTACTCGTTAGATACCGCGCCACCGCCGCAAACAAACGGTATATCGATACCCGCATGAGTCAATTGGTTCGATATTTTCTCAAAAGCAGTCATTGTGGTGGTCATTAGGGCTGTCCCGGTTACCATCAACGGCTTATATTTCTTGACCGCCGCCACTACGTCATCCACCGGCACATCCTTGCCAAGGTCTATAACCTCATAACCATTGGCTCTAAAGAGAGCATTGACGATCTTTTGCCCCAAATCATGGATATCTCCCTCGGCTGTATGGGTTACAACGACACCCTTTTTCTCCATTTTTTTGCCTAGTTTGGCTTCGCAAAGGTCAATTCCCTCCAACATTGCATCAGAAGCTATAATGACCTGAGGCAGATAGTACGTCCCATCGGCCCACAGACGGCTAACCTCTCCCATTCCTTTGATCAAGCCTTCATCAATTACCTTCAAAGGATCCATATTAATCAAAGCCTTTTCTACTAAACCACCAATCGCATCGGTATCCCCTTCAATAACACACTGCATTATTTCCTGTATCACTGTATCTTTTGAAGTTACCTTAATTTCCTTGACCTCACTGGCTCCGATCAAATCATAACGTGTTAATATGTTGGCATAGCTTGCTAATGTCATCTTATTCTTCCCTCCTTATCTCGAACCTTATAGGCCGTAATTCTTGGGTTCGAAACCCTTAACTTGCTTTTTGTATAGTTCCACACACTCGGAAATGAAATCAGCCTCTTTATCTGGCAAACTTTCTAATGTCCGCATTGAGGAATCAAGCGCTTCCCGCTCGAAGGAAGACATGATCAGCTTGCTGTCTTGCTGCATTAATTCACCAGCTTTAATAGCTGCAGCCCTTGCACGTGCATAATAGGATTGCGAATTAGCGACGATAGCCTGACCAATTTTATAAGCGTTATCAGGAGCCAGAATAAACCCGTGCATACCACGGTATTTATCGGAGGCGACCAAGATATCTTGTAAATCTTTGGCCTTGCCCAAATCAATCGCCGAGTTCATCATGGCTACATCATAGCCAAGGATTTCAGTAAAGACAGCGACTGTTGTCCCGCCGAACATATCGTGGTATTCAACCGCCTCGTTACTCCACAGGTCACAGCAGGCTGCTGCTAAGTTACCCACTAAGTCACTATGCGCGCAGGCAGAAGCTTTTCCTTCCATAGCAATTGGCACACCACTAATGGCCTTAATAATGGGATCCTCATAACCACAGTCTTTGCTCGGTCCTTTTGCACCCTGCTCGTAAGCAACTAGTGAGCGTGCTGCGGCAATTGACCGGGTCAACGCAGCAAACGTATGCGGTACGGATCGATCTTGATATCCACCAGCCATGAACATAGCCACATTAGCCTGCGCACAGTTTGTATCTCCACCAGGAGTTGCCCCATGTTTTTTTGCAATCCCTACAATTTTTGACCATACATGTTCCATATCCAAGCTGCCTAAGACCCCAATGCCAAACAAAACACCACGAATATCTTGACGAACGATTGTGTAATCGGTAACTTCTTTGCCACCCACACTTTCTAAGGACAAATTATCAGCTCCACCAGCTGCACTAGCTTCGAAGCTTTGTAACATTACCCTCAAAGCCTCGCTATCCCATATTTTTTCTTCATCAGGCTTGCGATAATCAGCAATAGTCGCCCGAATGGCGCTTTTTAGGCCATATTTACGGTGATAATCCTCCATTAGCCGCTTTGTTTGGGCGGCAATTTCCCCTCCCCACGTCGGGTTCCTAGTCATCTGATACACATGTTCAAGCTCAATTTGGATACCGGGAATTCCTATGGCGACACAACGGTCAAGAACATCGATCACCATTTTCTCATATTCCTTAACCAGTGACTTTTGTGACTTTTCACTACCTGGACGTGGATGGGGTACTAACTCGGGATAAACATAACCTGCGCCAACCGAAAAACCCCGGCCATAGGTTATTGGATTTTTGGCTGAACCGAAAATCATTTCGGCTGCACTGCCATAAGCCATTTTGTCATACCTTGCCATTGTTTCATCTCCTCAACATTTAATTTCGACTAAACTTTAGGATTCAAACGTAACGTAACGTCTTTAGCTGCTTCACCTCCATTTGGTTTATGACTCGGTCCCTTCGACTCTTTATACATGCAATGTTTATGCCAATATTCTGAATTATTAAACCATTGGTAACTCCTAGCTTCGTCTAATCCTAAAAAACAAGGGTTGTTCCGCAATGGAACAACCTTTGTAAGTTAACGCCGAAAGTGCCTTATTATCCCATCTTCGTAAGAAGTGTTCTAATATGTAGCAATTATCCATATTGGAACACCCGTACTCACTCTGAAATCTCATATCCCAAGAATTTTTCGATGATTTCACCCTGATGCCCTTCACTCGCCAGATGCCCTTCTATTAATATTCAATCCCTCTACGGCTTGGTACCCCTTGTTGATAGGGATGTTTATGTGTTTTTAACTCCCACCAAGAATCGGCACACTCGTGAATTTCCTGTGGCATTCGACGTCCGGTTAAAATCCAATGAGGATAACTATTTTTAATTAATCCAAGAAGTATTTGCAAATCTAAAAAACCATGATTAAGAGCGTGGCTTATCTCGTCCAGAATAATAACCTGATATTTCTTTTCTTGAAGGACTTGAGAGATATAGTTCAAGGCTTCTTGAACCAGTTCAATAGCAACTTCTGGGTCTCGGTTGACCTGAAAACATTCGCCACAATTCATACAGTGTTTCAAACCACTACGTATCATACCAGCCCAACGGCACCCAACTCCAAATTGGATTAGTGGAATTCCCAAACGATATAGACCTGTTAGTTCGCCACTATAGGTGCTACCTTTAAGGAATTGAATCATCAGGATCTTCTTATCAGGTGCTAAAGATAATAAAGCCTCTCCTAGCGCAGAGGTAGTTTTACCTTTGCCATCACCAGTATAGACCGTAATCATAGTCAGAACTCCCCTCTAAACACAGAATTTTAAATTCCTCTGTAATATCAGGATTCTCCCTTTCCCTCTTTTCGTTGGAGATTTATTCTTCTTAATTCAGCCCGGTAACTGCATTAAGAAGACTCCTTGTTTCAGTGGCGAAGTTACCCTTACTTTTTTTGATTTAAGCAACGAATTATATTAATAGCCTCTTGAACTGCATGAGATGCATCCCTGCCAAAACTGTCCGCTCCCCATCGAGATGCTAATGTCTCATTAAGAGGAGCACCTCCGACCAAAATCTTAATATTGGGAAAGCGTTCTTTCAGTTTGCGGATTGCATGTTTAATTTCGAATGCCGTCGTAGACATCATGGATGAAAGACAAATGATATCCGCATTACGCTTTTCTTGTTCCTCGATGAAATGTTCTAACGGGACATCTCGGCCCAAATCCCAGACAGTAAAGCCCGAAATGTCAAACATCATACGTACAATATTTTTACCAATGTCGTGAATGTCTCCAGACACTACACCAATAATAACTTGTCCCTTCTCTTTATGTAGGACTTCCAGTTGTTGCACCTTTAGATGAGGTCGCAACAATTCCAAGCCTGCGTACAAGGTGTCTGCACACAGAAGCATTTCCGGCACGAAGTATTCCCCTTCCTCGTAAAGACGACCTACTTCTTCCATCCCTGCCACTAGCCCTTCGAAAATACAGCGAGAGACGTCGTACTGCCCTTCTATTGCATAATGACAAGTTTTCTCTACTTCCTGAATATCAAAACTGATTACAGCTTGATGTAGACAGGCAAGGATTTCATTTTCTTTCGGTTTTTGAGTCAAGGAAATTCTCCTTTCCCATACGATATAGCTATGGCCGTTTCACACGCCATAGACTAGAATATATTACCCACCGGGATATCATCGTAATAGGTTACGGTGGCGCTTGAAAAACTCTATGTAGTTAAAGAGATATTTTACCTCACCGCTGTCAAAATCGCTGATGATTCGCAGCACTGCCTGAACGGTAGAATCACTGAGCAAGTCCAGAACACCGGGACTCAAAGAGGAAAGAAGTTCCTCCAGATCTTCCTTCTCTATCCATATGTATGAAAGAGCAATCCCTATAGCTCCTGCTATTGCTTCCAGAGTTTCAAAGGAAGGTGTCGTAAGGTCGTTTTCAATTTGACTTATCAAGCCTGGTGAAACTCCGGCTTTATCTGCTAAGGCGGTAACTGTCAATCCCTGAGCTTCGCGAATAGAGCGAAGACGATCACTAAGCTTATATACTTTTTTTCCTTTACTAAGTAAGTAACTAATATTAACATTAAGAGCGTCGCAGAGCTTTTCTATATCTGATAAGCTCAATCTCCTGTTGCCTTCCTCGCATTCAGTTATGGCATTAATTGGCAAATCGCTGATTTCTGCCAATTCTTCGATAGTCAGGCCGCGGGCGATACGTATCTGGTGAATACGGTTGCCCTCGTCTTGGGATCTAGGCAAATTTTCCTCTACCAAGTAGGAAACTGGTACGTTAACAGCCACGCTTAACCTATTTAGAACGTTAATGGATGCCTTTTTTACACCACGTTCGATACTGCTCAAAAACGAAGGAGATATGCTAGCCTTTTTTGCAAGTTCAGTTAGCGTTAAACCTCGCTCCTTACGGAATTCCCTGATTTTACTTCCGTAGCTCATGAACAGACACCTTCCCTCTTAAGGCTAAACGGATAGAATAGGCCAGTTCAATAAGTTTTTAAACTAGTTTATTATCAAACTTCTGGATTCGGATTTTAACGTCTTTGGGAACTGCGGCGCCAATCTCCACTTGGATAGCCTTGATGATAGCACATGGGACAGGGCAATCAGTATGTTTTATATGTTCCCCTGCCGATCGGTAAATTACCGATTCAGTAATCTTATCAAATATGCCCTTTTTCCAGTCCAGTTCAGCGATATCCTTGTTCATACTCCTCAACATCGTACAGGCAGAAATAATCCTAACCTTAACGGTGGTTTGTCCCCCAGACTGAACTTGTATTACACTTGTGAAACCACAGGCACCTGCGAAGACCTTAACCTTCGTCAACAGTTATTTCCTGGTTTCTAAATACTGGACAAACCTATACATCCAGCATTTTCACTTCGCCGACTAAACAAAGTGGTAGCATCACAGGATTCTGCTACTAAAGTCAATACTCTCGTATTAAACGCCCATAACGCCTTAATTGAGTTCACCAACTAAGTACAACAGACGTGCGACGGTTAGTCGCCCCTAAAAACAACTCCGCACAAGCCTTTCAACTGAGGGTACTTGTGCAGTGGTTAATTCTAAGTTCATCGCTAAGCAATCCCTAGTAGTTCTTTCCTACCCACTAACCATAAACCAGGTGTATTCACTTCCTTTCGTTTTCTGAATAGGTTAGTGAAGCAATCGTCTGTCTTGCCGACTCCACTGCGTCTTTAGCTTGCCAAATATTCAAGTGGTACTTATGCACCACTATAGTATGAATATTCTGATTATTTTTTATAGGAGCTAATACGAATTGGAATAATATCGAAGGCTTTTTCATCCCTGCTCCATAACCGCTTCACGGCCTATGGGCTAAATTACCCATTATACTTTCTCCTTAACTCCAACCAACTCTTACCCGCAAGAGCGTCTTCTGCCATTTGTGGGGCCTGGGCTGCATCCGCTCCGTAAATCCCGAATTGAAAACTCGTTACAAAGTCTGCTGTGACTCCACCACCACCACCACAGACAAAAGGCAATTCTAAACCCCGATGGCTTAACTCCTGCGAAATTCGTTCAAACGCGCTCATGGTTAAAGTTAATCCAGCCGTTCCCGTTAACATGACCGGATGATATTTTTCCACAGCTACCAAAACCTCTTCAACTGGTACATCTTTGCCAAGATCTATTACTTCGAAGCCATTGGCCCGAAGCAAGGCATTAACAATTTTCTGACCTAAATCATGCAAATCTCCATCTGCTGTATGGGTAACAACCACCGCCTTTTTCTTATAAGAATGACCCATCATCGCTTCGCAAATTTCTATACCAATTTGCATGGTATCAGAAGCGGCTAAGGTTTGGGGAAGATAGTAAATCCGTTCTCCCCAGAGATGGCCAACCTCTTCCATACCCCTGATCAATCCCTCCCTAATCACTTCAAGTGGCGTGTGCTGCTTTAGCGCTTCTTTGACAACTTCTGAAATAGTTTCGTTTTCACCAGCTATTACCGTGTACATAACTGCTTGTAAGCTGCTACGTGGTAACTTAGTTTTACTTTCCTTTGATCTTGAATCCTTATGTAAAGCATTTAAGTCATAACGAACAAATATATTTGAAAACTCTTGATTAGGTTTCACATGCACGCCCCCTGTCTATTAATCATCAACCCCAATGTCTTTTGAACTAATAGAATTTCCATACTGTTTTTTACCGAGGTGCATTAGTGCGAAGATAAATTCGATTCAATTAATGCTGGCATTCTGGCGTAATTTACGGTACAAAGTGTTACGCCCAATACCCAAGATCTTAGAAGCTTGGCTAACATTATCATTGCACATGGTTAAGGTTTTGCGAATCATGTCGGCTTCGTATTGACGTAAAAGCAGCCCATTAGCAGGATGAAGAGTTGTTACTTGTTGTCCGGTTATTCGGGCTGGTAGATGCTGGGGCAGCAAGAGACCACCATCAGCAAGAAAAAGGGACTGTTCGATCACATTTTCAAGTTCCCTTACATTACCAGGCCAAGAATAGCTTTGTAACGCCTCGTAAAATTCTCGAGAAATTTCCGTACCATCTAGCTCGAGTTTTTTACCTATTTTTTGCATTAAATACTTTGCCAAAATACTGATATCACAGCTGCGTTGCCGTAAACTTGGTATTGTTAGGGAAATTACGTTTAGTCGATAAAAGAGATCCAACCTAAAGTTTCCTTTTTCTACCTCTTGGGCTAGGTTTCTATGGGTAGCTGCAATGACTCTAGTATTGACAGGGATAGCTCGTTCACTTCCAATTCTGCTGATTTGTCTTTCTTGCAAAACCCTTAATAAGCTAGCCTGAATTTCAAGAGGCATGTCACCAATTTCATCCAGGAAAATGGTTCCACCACTAGCCAACTCAAACTTACCCGGACGCCCACCTCGACGTGCGCCAGTAAACGCCCCATCTTCATAACCAAAAAGCTC
>DOPS01000206.1:0-6691 GCA_003512645.1 Desulfosporosinus sp. | reverse complement strand
GTTAAAGTGAGCGCCCACACCATTGGCATCAGTAACCGTTGTCCGCTTATTGGCCGGATCGTAGGCTATCACTGAGACAGCTGTGGTTGGTGTACCGTTAACGGTAATTGTCCTGGTTACCGCAGTTACTCTGTCCTGGTCGTCATAACCGTAGCTAATGTAATTGCCCCTGGGATAAGTAATCCTGGTTAAATTATCATCAGTATTATATTGATAGACAAGAGTCTTGTTCTCCTGATCAAGACACGAGACTAAACGGTTATTCCCGTCATAAGTGTAGTGCACAGTCTTACCGGCAGGATCAGTTGCCTGTTCTATGTTTCCGTTGGCATTATAGGAAAAGCTAATAGCCCGCCCGGATGGATCCGTAATACTTTCCAGTTTTCCTGTACCGGTGTTGTAGTTATAGGTTGTAATATTATTGTTTTTATCTGTAATGCTGATTATTTTCCCTGAAGAATTAAAAGTGATTTTCGTACCGTCAATTTGAGTGATCGTGGTAAGATTAACTAAATAGAGCAGGGGCTGCACAGAAACTAAAGTCTCAGGACAGCCCCCCTCTGGTCTGTTATCTAACTTAACAGAAACTAGATTAGGGCTTGCTAAAGCTACCCAAAAATGTAGATTGACAAGGATTTAGAGGTACTTTTATTGAATGGTTTTTAACAATATTAGTTTTTTTCACCCCAATATAAGGGTGGGAATGTTTTCAAAAAACTTCATTCCATTCCTTAAATAACTAAATTATCTATTTCACATGCACTAATCCCTAGTAAGTTAAGAATATCATTTTCTAACTTTTCTCCATGAAAATCTTTTTTTGCCTTTCTTTTTAGTAACCTGATTGACTCAATTATATTCTTGACCACCATCATTTTTCTTATTTGGGAGCTACTATTAACAAACTTATCAAGGTCTATTCTCAGTCTAAAGTCTGCTTCCTTTTTCTTTGCGTTAAATTGCTGTCTTTCCTTAAAAAATCCTGCAGCTTCTAATTCCAGAGTAAGCTTGACAATAATAGGAATAATTCCTATTATTGTTACTTCACTACCATAATAATTATCTTTCAAAACCTTGAGGTTTTCTTCAATATCCTTTCTTATCTCTCGATAGATATCGCCTACTTGTTTGTCTACTTCACCGCTCATAAAAATATCCATAGGATAGTACCTCCTGTATTTAATAATCACTTTTGTTCAATGGCGGCCTTAATTCATTATTAATATTCTTGTAATCCAATATCTGTTCATGCTGCCATTGGTGCATCTCTCTCTTCGTTCCTTGTATTTCTATTTGCATTTCAGCGTTATTATTTTGTAAATATTTTTTAGTATATCTGTGAGATGAGTTTGTGGTCTCTCCATATTTCAATATATTACCAGCATTCCTATCTCTTAAAGTATAACCAAAAGCAGGATTAGTAGTTTTTAACGAATTATTATGAACAGCTTTACCCGCCCCCTTAAATGTGAAACTGTAGTCACTTATTAGGGTGGCAGCTATTTTTCCATCTACTACAATATATCATCATACTATCTCTTCAGTTTACTTACTGCTAATGTTGGTGGTAAACTCACTACATAAAGAAGCAGGCCCGGCTAACTTTATGCCGGACCCTTGCTATTTCTAAGTTTGTTGGAATAGTTGTAATGTGAAACTCTATGCAGAATTATCATTATGCAGTCAGTATTGTTGTGAACAATATGGCCGGAAGTAATTATTTATACATTTTCATTCTTCAACTGCTCATTTCTGTAATATTGCAGTTAATTTAATCTGAATTTTTCAGTGAGATACTTGAATATCTATTCCATTCTTCATTTATATCCCGATCACAAAAGTAGCCTGCCTGTGTATACTCTACTAATACTCTGTTCTGGTATTCGCTGCAAATCACACAATGATGCATCCATTCTGGTGATTCAACTATACCTTTTTTTTCATCAAGCATTTTTTTTAATATTTTTGCATGCTCTTCACATAAATATCCTTCGCCAGAATTTTTAGAACAAACAAAGCACTCCATTATTTTTCTCCTTGTCTTGTATTATTTAGGCGGATATGCTGGCAAATGTGGGTTACCTGTTTCATCAAGTAATGGATTTCCAAATTCATCAACCCTATGTCCATGAGGCACCTGAGCTTTAGGATCAGCCTGTTTTGGATGTCCTAAACCATCATATCTATCACCTGTTGGGATACCATTCTCATCTTTAACTTGCCACATCTTACCATCCGGTCTTCCTTCAATCTTCTGACCTGGTTTTAGGGGCATTGCATTACCAGCAGGATCAACAACTATTTTACCCTCAGCTTTACTTACCCCCTGGAAGCAAGTATTGTGAACAAGAACATCATTTTTCGAAACAAAGTAAGTATGCCAGTCCTCTACCTCAAAATTATATACCTTTATTCGTTCTTTGAGTGACTCAAGTTCTACTGCTGTAACCTCGGTTACACCAGAATATAACTGTACTTTATCTCCAACTTTTAGTTCTCCTGCGGGTGTCCAGCCTTTTCCTTCAACCCAGAATGGATGAGTAGGTGTAGCTCTTATTTCTGCACCCTTAATAGTAACGTGTATAAGCCTATCAGTTTCATTGACAAAAATGTTTTTAACTTTCTTCAATCCTATTTCGCCTGTCTCAGCGTTTTCCGAATAGACTTTATCTCCTACTTTAATGTCCTGTATTTGCTTATATCCGTCTTCTGTTTTGACTAAAGTCTCATCGGTAAAGCAAATACCGCCTTCTCCAATCTTTGCCGCTCCCTCTAATAACTTCATCCCCTTCTTTGACTTCAGTGCCAGCTTCACACCTTTACCAGCCAGCATGAGCCCTTTAATTATAACCTCTCCGCCAACAACGTAGCTCCCGATACTTAATGTAGCTATGATTTTCGCACCCGTACTGGCATCAGGGCTAAGAAGGGTATTGATATCATCTCCTATCAGGGCATTATAGACTGCAATCAAACAATCTTGCACAGGGTCTCTGGGACAATAGCAGGGAGAGGGGGAATGTCCGTTCGGGTCTACGTATACCACGGGGTTGTTGTAGCAGTAGGCATACAGGTTTAAACTCTGGGGATTGCCGGCAAAGCCTTGGAAGGTATCCGCAGTGGTGAATCTGCCTGTTGCTGGATCATAGTAACGGGCATTGAGATAATAGAGGCCTGTTGCTTCGTCATAGCGGTATCCGGCATAGCGATAGGGATTGTTTACTGTTCCGGTACTGTTTAGTAGGTTGCCAAAGGCATCGTATTGGTAGGTGGCGACTGTATTGCCGTTGGTATCGGTAAGGGCTATGACATCACCATGACCGTTGTAGTGATAGTAATAGGTGCTGCCGTTTCTGGTCATGCTGATCAGGTTGCCGTATCCGTCATAATTATAGCATGCCAGGACGTTGTTGTTGACATCGGTTTCACAGATTACTTTGTTGCCGCTGTACTGGTAGTTGACGGTGTTGCCCCCGCTTGTCAGGCTGCTTCTTCGGCCTAAGGCATCATAGGTGAAGGTTGCCTGGGTTGTTCCGTCGGAATTTTTTACTTCTTGTAGTCGATTGACCGCATCATATGCATAGCTTTGCTCGTTATCAGCGATGACAATTTGGCTGGTCCCACCTTCGGTTAGCGTTTTGGCGAGACGGTTTCCGGCTGCGTCATAGCTGTATTCTATGCTGATTGAGTTCGGCAGGGTTTCCTTGGTTAAGCGGCTTAGGTCATCATATTGATAGTTTATGCTTCCTTCCGGGCTGGTGATGTCGGTGATGTTGCCTCTGCTGTCATAGATGTAACTGTATTTACTGAGAATTGTTCCGTCCGGTCGGTAATTAACCAGTTCTTTGAGCAGGCCGACATCATTATAGCTGTAAAGGCTATTACTGCCGTCTCCCAGTTTGATGGAAGCGACTTTGTTGTTTTCATCGTAGAGATATTCGGCGCTTATGCCGTTTCCTGTGACTTTCCGCACTCGTCCCAATTCGTCATAGCTGTAATTGGCATTGTAATTGACACTGCCGATTTGTCCGCTTAGGCCGCTAAACCTGCCGCCGGTTTCATTGTCATAGGCATAATCTATCTGCTGGATCCCGGGTTTGATCACCTTTTTCAGGGCATCTAGTTCGTTATATTCATAGGTTGTGCTTTGGCTGGTTTCTTTATCGGTCATTTTGGTACAGTTGCCGTTAGGATCATATTCATAGCTGTATCTGGGGTTCCCGTTGTATTTTACTTCTTCAAGGCGGTCTGCGGTATTGTAGGCAAAGTTTATGGTGTTTCCTGACGGATAGGACATTCCCTGGAGATTTCCTGTTTTATCATAGGAAAAGTTGGTAGTATGATTCAAGGGGTCGGTTATGCTGGCTACTGCATCTATTTCGTTATAGCCATAGGTAAAGGTCTGGTTTCCGGGATCGGTAGCGGTCGTTAAATTGCCGTTTCCGTCATAGGTGTATTGGGCATTATTTCCTAATACTCCGTTGACGTTTTTCATGCGCCCTAAATTATCATAAGCGAAAGTAGTGGTTTTTTCCGCAGGATCGGTGACATGCGTTAAGTTGCCATCGTTATCATACTGCATACCCACTGAGTCACCTAAGGCATTGGTTACGGCAAGGGGGTAATTACCTGAGGGATCATATTGAATCTCTGTGCTGCTTTTGCCTTCCTGTAAACGGAGGCTGTCAAACCATACGAAACCGTTCTGGTTATCATATTTACATTTGATTGTTATTCCTGAGGCTGCTTTGGCTAGGTGGATATTTCCTACTATTTGTTCCCAGGTATGAACCCCTTTATTAGAGTCAAAATCAAAGGTTTCAGCGGTGCTGTCGGCATATTCTACTTCTACTCTGAGCCCGTAAAAACCGCCATTGGGATCCGCTAAAAATGCCTGGGACCAGCCTGATAAGGTGAGATCGCTGTTGGCCGGCAGGGATAGGTTAACGTGCTGGGATAGGTAAACATCCGAAAATGTTCCGTCATTTAATACTCGAACACTGGAATTCCCGGAAAAAACGTTCTGATGAAATATTGCACAAGGGTCACATACCGTCCAGTCATCGGGTTTTCCATCGGCCTAGATGAAAATAATTATGTACGGTCACATCAAAGTATTGGCTACAGGAAGTCGGCAGAAATATATTTTGATCAGTTAACTCCAGAAAAGCCCATAATTACCGTTTGATTACTGGATACCAGCCTGAGGCCTGAATTTCAAGGGTGAGCGATAGCCCGGCGTCAGCGAACCCTTGAAATTCTAAGGTCCAAAGGATGTACAATGACGAAAGCGATGATAAGGACAATAAGCAGCACTTTTAATGAAGAGAGGAGTATAAGTGTAGCTTTATTTTTAGAAAAATTCTTGACACGGGGAGCACTACAGATGGAAGAATGCTAGCGGGAAAAAATCAAAAATTATACATATCTACATCAATGGTTGCATTTATTGCATTTGCAAATGTCAAAATATCATGATTGAATGATATTACTGGTTTTAATGAATCGTAAACATTAATAGTTACAAGAATAAGGATTTCTACCTCATATTGTTTCTGTAGCCGAAAAAGCTCATTTTCTTTTCCACCAATTACTTTTAAAAGGTTTGTTATTTGCTCACGAATATCACTTGATTCTTGATGTCCTATTCCTATACTCCAAGTAGAGTCATTTCTTCGCACATATCTATTCTTAACCAAATCTCCTTTTTTCCATTTTTGTGTTGGCATCAAGTTTAATATTCTTGATATCGTAGATGGATCAAATTCGTCACCTGAAATTACAAGTTCCACGTTTACAGTTGTACTCATAGAACCTCCTATCACTTAATATACTCATAAGTTGGTATAGGCTCCCCTTTCCCACCTTTTTTATAAATCCATAACATTCCTGAATCTTTATCCACATAAATATCATGATGTGCAATATTTTTCTTACCAATAAAATCCTCTTTTAAAGCATGTGCATTAATACCATTTTTCTTCAAAAATTTATCTTTGACCATTTCAATGTTTTTAGGAATGTAGTTCTCTGCTGCGCCAACGGTATTCTTGCCAAAGCTTCCTATGACAATGTTATCGGCAGCTTCACCCGCCTCCTCTAAAACCTTCATCCCCTTCTTTGCCTTCAGTGCCAGCTTCACACCTTTACCAGCCAGCTTGAGCCCTTTAGTTATAACCTCTCCGCCAACAACGTAGCTCCCAATACTTAATCCAGCTATGATTTTCGCACCCGTACTGGCCTCAGGGCTAAGAAGGGTATTGATATCATCTCCGATCAGGAAATCATAGATTGCCTTTATATCATCTTGCACAGGGTCTCTGGGACAATAGCAGGGATCATGTCCGTCAGGATCTACGTATGCTAACGGGTTGTTGTAGCAGTAAGCGTACAGGTTTAGGCTCTGGGGATCGCCGGCATAGCCATGGAAGGTATCCGCAGTGGTGAATCTCCCTGTTTCCGGATCATAGTAACGGGCATTGAGATAATAGAGGCCTGTTGCTTCGTCATAGCGGTAGCCGGCATAGCGATAGGGGTTGTCTACTGTCCCTGTACTGTTTAACACGTTGCCAAAGGCATCGTACTGGTAGGTGGCGACTGTATTGCCGCTGGTATCGGTGAGGGCTATGACGTCACCATGACCGTTGTAGTGATAATAATAGGTGCTACCGTTTCTGGTCATGCTGATCAG
>DOPS01000323.1:7171-7511 GCA_003512645.1 Desulfosporosinus sp. | reverse complement strand
AAGATGAGCGGGAGAAATTTATCCTGCAGCATGATGTTAAGAATATGACCACCGGGGAGCTGGATCGGGCTCTCAAAGAACGGAAGCAAACCCCTCCGGAGAAAGAGCAGGCCCTAGTCACACCCCTGTCCAATAATCCCGAGGAAATCAAGATAGAATATCAAACCGTCAAAAAAACCGACAAACCAAGAAGCAGGCCAAAAACTGCGGCCTCCCCAGCCTTTACTACGAAGTATGAAGAAAGATGCACCGCTAGCTGTCAAACTATCGCCGATACATTCCAGGAGCTACTGGAAGCCCTCGGCAAACTGGCCAGCCTTGATCTGGCGGTGAAGGAGAA
>DOPS01000323.1:5834-7158 GCA_003512645.1 Desulfosporosinus sp. | reverse complement strand
TGAGGACGGTTGAAACGTATGCCACTCATGAAAGGTGGTAAATCCGAGACACGGAGATTCAGGGTCTCGCTAATTCGATATTAATCTTCTGAAGATGGGGCGAGAGAGTTTCAGAAATTTGAGGCAGGAATGGGCCCAAACTGGTTATTGGCTTTGAGATGTATAAGCCCGGACAAAGATGCCTTATCAAAGGATGAAGGTGAGCTGAACGTAGGGAAAAGGCTAATTTCAAGAGCTATTTTGAACAGCTGATAATCCGGGTTGACCGGCGCTTGCTGGCGTTAGCAATAGAGGAGCCTTATTTGGAGGACTATATCCCCCGGACCAGAATCCTATGGGATGGGTAAATATCTAGTCTGAACATAACCACAGCCATTAACCCGCTTCCGGTATGCTGTAGGTCTTATGTTGGCAAAATTATAAATTTGCCATTCCTAAAAAATCACTCCAATATAATGTGAAAAATATAATAACAATAAATACTAATTGACTAATTGTGAATTTGTAATCATTTCGATTTTCTGCATATTTATACTCTATAATAGCTCTAGCTACTTCAGTCGCAAGGACAAATACCATCATTAAAAACCATGGTTCAAAAAACCAAATCCAATCCATAGGGTCTCTCGTCATATTAACAAAAGAGCCGATTAGCAGGACGACTATAGATGTAATCCTGATCGTCCGATCAATTTTTTTATGTTTCTCATTAACATAGTTATATGAAAAAAGTTTCTTCTTCTCAACTTTTAGCAGTTTTCTCATTACCGCATTAAATGAAACTAGCGATAATAATACAATGGTTAGCAAGAGGAATAACTCCTGCCAAAACTTCGGTCCAAGACCATACATGAGTTTCACCTCCAGTCACAGGTTACCTAAAAACAGCCTACATTTCATCTAACCTGTGCGTATTTTAACAAGTACGAAAAAAGTTAATTGTTTCGTTAAATCCATAATCAATTGTATCATATATTACCAATAATGGTATTGAATTTCCTCCAATATCTCTTTACGACAGAGCATGGTCTCCAGGAAATAACAATCCATTAAATGTTTGTACAAATACGGATTTTAAGTAAAAATAATACCTGACTGGTGTTGACCAATCAGTTTTTCAATAACATCAACATACGTCCAAGGCTATATAAAGTAAAACCCCGACAAACCGTTTGCAAAACTCCCTGACGCTTACATAAACTCTCTTTTTCTCTTGAGAGCTGTAAACATTAGCAGGAACTATATAACTCTTGTATAATTGTGTTAAAGGGATTCGAGATAGTATGGACAAATATACTCAATCAAACGTGTTTAGAAAGGGCGA
>DOPS01000323.1:0-5827 GCA_003512645.1 Desulfosporosinus sp. | reverse complement strand
GATCCATAAAGATGGAGGCAACCGTCTACTAGGGCTTCGGTGGGGGTTAATACCCTATTGGGCTAAAGATGAATACCTTGGAAACAAATTGATTAACGCTCGGGCTGAGACATTGGAGGAAAGGCCTAGTTTTCGAAAGTCTTTTGAGCAAAAGCGTTGTCTAGTCTTGGCAGATGGATTCTACGAGTCGAGAAAAGAAGGTCGTGTCAAGAAACCCTTCAGAATCACCCTGAAAGATGGCGGACCATTTGCTTTCGCAGGTCTATGGGACTCGTGGTTATCACCTACAGGTCAAACTATAAACACATGTACGATCATTACAACTACGCCGAATGAATTGATGGAGCCGATACACAACCGAATGCCTGTGATATTACAACAGGACACAGAGCCACTTTGGCTGAGTGCGGATATCCCAAGCCGTGAAGTCAAAGGCCTGCTAACGCCTTTTCCAGCTGAAGGGATGGTTGCTTACGGCATTTAAAATATATGAAGAATGTTTACCACATCGAACGTGGTTTGAATAAACTGTCTGACGGAAGAGTTAACCCAACTTTTGGCACAGGCCAAGTTATTCTACCGGTACTTTTTGGTTTTCTGCTGAGGATAAAAAGCTTTAACGAACTAAATTTGATGATAAAGAATCATGAGTTCCGGTAACTATTTCTCCGAGGGACAAAGCTGCCGCAGGTGGATGCGATCAGAGATACGCTTAAAGTCTTGAATATTAACGGGCTAAAACAAATCAATCAGGACATTGTAAAAAAAGCAGTCGAGAATAAGGTTTTTGAAAACGGTACCATTGATGGTTATATGGTTGCCGCGATCGATGGAACAAAATTCTTTGGGAGCAATAAGAAAAGCTGTTCGGAATGCTTGACAAGCACCAAAACAGAAAAGACTCATTATTTCCATAGTGGCGCTGTCATGTCAACGGTAGGTATGGGTCCAAAATTGGTGATTGACTTTGGGATGTACAAGCCCGGACAAGACGCTGTATCAAAGGATGAAGGGGAGCTGAACGTAGGAAAAAGGCTGCTTTCAGGCACCATGAAGAGCCATAAAGGATTAATGGATGTTGTAGTTTATGATGCCCTGGCCTGTAATTCCATCTGGATTAACCACTGTAAAAGTCTGGGTATTGATGCAATTGTCCGAGCAAAAAACAATAATAATAAGAGTTTGCGATTCGCAAAAAAGGCGGCAAATAAGACGGAGGCGGTTGAGGTTTGGGAAGATGAACAAGGATTTGAGAAAGTTCAAGTATACCAGTCAACCTTCAAGATGGACAACGTGGAGCAACCGTTGCGGTTTGTAAAATTTGCTATAAAACATAAGAACAAGTTACGCACACAGATCATGATCGTAACAACTTGTATGGAAATGACACTGAAGGCCTTGTTCAAAATAATCAGGGCACGCTGGGATATTGAGAACTCAATTTTCAATAACTTAAAACGTGAATGTGGCTTAGAGCATTGTTTTGTGCACGGTGGGAATGCCGTAGAAGCAGTGCTCTATTTGATCTTTATTGCATCGAATATCATGCAGCTATACTTGGTAAGGCGACTGAGAAACCATTTCACAACTCAACGAGAAATGGTAAGGCTTTTATTAGTAGTCACCCGACGTCGCAAACCCTCGGGACGTAATGTGAATGGATTATCGTCAGTTCGCATTATTCTTAAATCCAGTATTACAAATGCCGTCCAACCTCTATGTAGTTGGACGGCATTTGTAGGATAACTGGAAGTTCACTAAATGGGAGTTTAATGAAGGTGTACTGGTGAAAGTTTAACTATTTGTTCTTTCTGATAGTGACAAAGTTTTTCAATCACACACCATACCTAGACAATACATATAGTATTATCGTATAAAATGTGACAGAGGTGAAAGAGATGCGTATTTTACGTATAGGATCAACGGGAGAAGATGTAGTCAAACTACAGTCCGCTTTAACTATCTTCAAATATCAACCAGGAAAAATCGATGGGATTTTCGGATTAAAAACAGCATCCGCAGTAATCAAATTCCAAAATGACTACGGCTTTGTTCCTGATGGTATTGTTGGACCGGTAACCTGGGGATATCTGCAGGAATTGATTGATGCACACAATATTTACATTATTAAACCCGGTGACACATTTTACAAATTAGCCCTTGCTCATAATATCTCCCTAATAGAGCTCACCTCTTTAAATCCAGGACTTAACCCTAATAAGCTGATGATTGGGCAAACAATTAAGCTCACTCTTACATCCAAGTTACTGAATACTACTGATCCTTCTTTTCGTATCACATCCCCAAATGATGGATCAATTCTGCCCTTTGGTGATGTTAAAATAACTTGGACTTATGCCCCGGAAGCTGTTGAATATATGATTATTGTTACAGACTTAGAAAATTATTTGACTCTCACTAATGGTTATGAAATAGATTTATTACCGAGTGTGAATAGCTTTCTTTTGACAACCGACCATTTAATTAGAGGACATCAGTATAATGTTATGATTTATGCAGATACGATTTCTCGCGGAATCCTTAAAACTGATCCGATACAATTTACAGTTACCGATTAGCTTGATTATATTTATGAATACCGTGCCTTGTTAATATATGGGTTCAGAAACAACCGTTAAACTATAAGATGTTCACCTGACTATTGGTTAACGTATTGAAATAAATCCAATTGTTCGGTCTAAGTAAAGCCCATACCAAAAGAAATAACTTCTGGTAACATTTGTTTGATCTTCGCTAAAGACCCAAATTTTGAACGTATCTTTAAAACTTTTGACTTCCAGTTATTCTTATACTGGGGCAATTCATAGAATAATGTAAACCGAGAATAACCCTAACGTTGAAACGTGATAGCTAATACATTCGTAGGGTTGTATGAAAGCATTGAATCTAAATAATAATAATACTTTTACAAAATCATCAAGTAATATTAAAGGAAAACAGCATCTTAAGAGAGAATTATTGAGAATCGTCTTTGGGACATACGAAGAGGCCAAGGGACACATTGTGGTAGGCGCAAACTTAGACTGCTCGATATTCGCCCATAATGTTCCCTACAAGGTTATGGAGGGATTTAATTGGTTAACAATTCAAATTTAACAAATTGCTATAAAGAATATATTAAAAAAGAAATCGAACAGATAGAAGATTTGAAGGCTAAAGGACATACAGTAAAATATATACTTGAACTTAACGCATTTTCTTATGAAGCGTTAGAGAATTGCGGTTTACCTGAAAGTTATTTAGTTCCCACGGCAGAACCTCAAACAATGAGCATCGAGGAATGGGATACCCACACAAGCGCTGAACACAAATGGGAATATGATGGAACTCCTTTTATGAACAGGCATGAACGAGATAGAGTAATGCTCGGTTTACTATTTAGCGCAGGACTTAAGCATTTATTGGAAATATTGCCTACAGAATCAAAAGAGGAACTGAAGAAATTACTTATACCTAGTAAAATATAAATTTGAGTAGGGTTAATCAAAATGGTTCGAATTCTATAGAAATATAAACCATTTATTAACAAAATAGTTTGTCGTCTTTGTGACTGTAATTATCCCACTTCCGCTAATTATCATACTATGAGTTATTGGTAGGTTATGTACATGTAATTAAAGGTGGGTAGGGTTTTATGGGTATATTTGAACATCTTTTTAAATATGAGAGCTATCAGGATGAGGAAAATGTACATTTTTATAAATACGATGGGGTTAAAGAAATCGGTGAGCCTGTTTGTATACCTGAAACCCTATTTAACAGAATGACCTGCATAGGAAATGCCTATAACCTTCACTATACTTCTTTGTTTAGCCCATACGAGGATTATGTGCTTGAAAGTATTCAGGTTCAGGGATTGATTGAAGAACTGAACTTTATAGCGGATACTGTTAATGATAAACTTCTGCAAAGATATATTAATGAACTATTACATCTTATTGGCGTCTGTGGTTATAGTCCGAAATGTCCTTTTATAAAAATCATGGGGTATTAATCTAATTACTTCCCATTATTCTTATACAGCCAGTAAGATTTTAATAGCACCAGCGTTTTGTGATTAGAACACTGGTGCTATTGTCATAACGTTCTGCTTTGTTAGTTCTACTCTAATTTTGCTTAGTATTGGTACTTCGGTGTTGGCGACTTGTTCACTGCAAAGTTTAGGAGATATACAGAACAGGTTATTACAGCAGCAGGCAGCAAAGATGAGCTATAAGCTCGCACTAGAAGCGTATGATAAAGTCTTGACGCTGGCCCCAGATGATATTAAAGCCTATAACAATTTATACGCAGTCATCTGAGCAGGATAAGGCGAACGCGTTGGAGAAGCTGTCTCTAAGGCATTAACACTGATTCGGCCATTGATAAAACAGGACTGTGTATTTATTAGGACTCGGTTGAAGTAGGTTGTTAAATAACTAATATGTTTCCATGGACGATGCACGTGGAGTGCTTGATAGTGCTATATCGGGGCTGAGTGAAAGCCTCGGTATAGCGGGTCGTCGAGGTAGAATGTTATTATTATCGCGTCGTAGTGTACGGGGAAATATATTGAGCCAGATCGTTCTTTTTTTGACGGTCTGGCCGTTTATTTTGCGGATGAAAAATAGGATGGCCACTGTTATTTGGAAGGAATATTAAGGAAGATGTAGAATGTTGATAAGTAGTATAGGGTATTTTCAAGTTGGAGGGAAGTTATGGACGAATTTGCATTTCAACAATTTTTGTATGAACAAATACCCATAACTGAGAAAATGAGGTTAGAGGTCATTAAGTTCAAACCTTCCAGTGTAAAAATGCTGGCTAGGCTAGAACCAAATTATAATCACAAGCATACTGCGTTTGCGGGTAGTATTAATAGTTTGATGACGCTGTGTGGCTGGGGAGTAGTTTTTGCAAATGTAAAGGAATTTGATCCAAATCCACATATTGTAATTCAAAAGAGCAATATTGAATACTTATTTCCTATAGAAAAGGACTTCGTAGCAGAGTGTAAGATAGAAAGGAAAGAAGACATAGAAAAGTTTCTACTGACCTTCAACAAGTTCAGCCGGGCTCGAATAAAGTTAAATGTGTATTGCAAAGATGAAAATAAGCTATTATCAAAATTTGAAGGACAGTACGTAGTGTTTAGATAGTTTTTAGAGCACTTTGTTTTGTCTTTGCAACATATCCCTACGCCTTCCCTGTCAAGTGGTCACATTCTACCCCCGGCTAAATCCCGCCGGGGTAGCTGTCTGATGTAACTAGTTCGTATGTATATGTGTCGGTGATTGCTATCCCTACCATGGAACTAATAAGGCTAAAGGAGAAACATACTCATGAATTTGATGAATACATGGTTTGTATTTTCGGCCAATATACGGTAATTATGAATGATATAGAGTATGTTCTGAATCCGGGTGATGAAATCGTCATTCCAAAGGGTACTGAGCAATGGGGAAAGTGTATTGCTGGAACAAGAACTATCCATGCATTTGGAGGAAAACGAATTCTCGGAGTAACGAATAGTGAACTAAACGGCGCTACATCGTAACCCTAAGCCCCTCCCAGCTCTTCGCCTCCGAACCGTACTCGAAGCCACGGCTCTTCTATCTGGGCGAACCCCACGGGGTAAAGTTCTAGGCATGAGGATATGGGCAAGAGGGGCGTGTTGGATAACTTACCTGCAATTTAGTTTAATAATTGTGAAGAGAGGGATTAGGATGGAAAAAAGCGAAGTCATCGGTAAATTATCTGTTTGTGGACTGGATTGTTCAAGATGCGCAGATTATGAAAACAGCGTGGATACGCTTCGTCTAAAAGA
>DOPS01000053.1:0-7413 GCA_003512645.1 Desulfosporosinus sp. | reverse complement strand
ATAATGTGAAAACCCGTGGATGTTCAGCACTTCCTTCATCTCATTTGAGTAAGAGCCTGAAATACTTAAATGAGGCTGTTTCTAATCTTAAATCCATCATAAATTTTCGAGATGCTCAATGATATTTTTCATATTGCTATACTTCAATATTGTATTTACAGTATCTTTTTAAAAATTATCCGGCATATTCTTTTTTATAAAACAGTGCTTGCCGTTAACTCATGGATGAGGGCCCTTGTTGCTATACGCTTAGCAAGCCTTCCAAACTTCCTCATAGATCCTGCTGTGGTTGATCCCGCCATAAAAAAGGACAGCCCCATTAACCGCCTACCAGTGGTAAGGCAAAGCCGTTCTTAAACATTGTATGAGCGGAATCGTAGCCCTTTAGATCATCCTCAAAGAGATCAATAAACTGTAAGCGTACGTCAGTCGCCAGATCACTTTCCTGGAAAAACTGAACCAAATCCTCATACATTTCTCCCATGGTTTTTTCCGCTGTTGAAGCACACGACCCACCGCAACTACACGCACCAGCAGGTGCCTCTTCACGGATTCCGAACACATCTACTTGAACCATAAGCGATAAACTCCCCTCATTAAAGAATCTACTTTTTCTGTGATCCATTAACACCGTTTAAACTCTAATTCATCAAGTCTTCCTTGGGAAACCAGTGGGTTGTGTTATTTGCAAATTTAACCAACATCAACATAACGGGCACTTCTACGAGCACCCCTACTATAGTCGCTAAAGCAACCGGCGATGTCGCACCGAAGAGAGCGATGGCAACAGCAACAGATAACTCGAAGAAATTAGAGGCTCCAATCATTCCGGCAGGAGCCGCAATGCAATGGGCCAACTTTAAACCTCTTGCTGTAAAGTAATATATAAAGAAGATCAGGACCGTCTGAATTGTAAGTGGGATGGCGATTAAAAAGATGTGTAAGGGGTTTTCTAGGATAACATTGCCTTGGAATGAGAAAATAATGACCAGCGTCAGCAACAACCCAGCGACTGTAATGTTGTTGAATTTCGGGAGAAACGAGTTAAGAAAGTAGTCTTCTCCTTTATTTTTAATCACGGATATACGAGTCAATATTCCTGCCGTAAGAGGTATCACGACAAAGAGTACAACGGATAAAATAAGAGTCTCCCAGGGTATGTGTACTCCGCTGATGCCTAATAAAAAGGCCACGATTGGTGTGAACGCAACAAGGATGATTAGGTCATTCGTTGCTACTTGTACGACGGTATAAGCTGGATTGCCTTTTGTTAAATGACTCCATACAAAGACCATCGCTGTGCAGGGTGCAGCCCCGAGCAAAATAGCTCCTACCAAATAATCTCGTGCTAGATCTACCGGAATAAAGGCCTTAAAAACCACGTAAAAGAAGAACGCTGCAATTCCATACATTGTAAAGGGCTTAATAAGCCAATTGATCACCCATGTCAAATATAAGCCTTTTGGATTTTTCCCCACATTTTTTACGCTTTGAAAATCAACTTTCATCATCATTGGATAGATCATAACCCAAATCAGAATGGCGATGGGTATTGATACGTTCGCATATTCAAACTGTCCTAAAAAATCAGGAATAAACGGTAAGAACTTTCCGATAAATACGCCAACAACCATGCATAGAGCCACCCAAACCGTTAGATATCTTTCAAAAAAACCCATAATACGTCCTCCAATCTTATCTATAGTTTAACATCCTTTAGCATTAACAAGCCGTTCTTCATCTTCCTTGACCTTAGGAAACGTGGGCAAAAGCAAGATCATCAGCACGTTTTCCATGTTCAATGAATAATAAGTCCATTGTCCTCCCCTGCGTTCAAGCACAAATCCGGCTTGACGCAGGCGTCTCATCTGTTGGGACACCCCTGGTTGACTAATTCCTAGGACTTCCGTCAAATCACAGACACACAACTCCCGCCCCTTTAGCAAGGATAAAATTCTTAACCGTGTTTTATCTCCCAATACTTTGAATTCTTCTACCATTGCTTCAAGACGCTGTTCTGCACTCAAGTGCTTACCCCCTTATATTTGTTTTTATATAATTGATTGCTTATATGTTTATATTATTATATGTAGTGGCTTTTTGCAAGTAGAGACAGAAGAATGATTTGACCTAAAGACGTACATAGAAACTAACTAAACCCGAAGTCCATCATTAATACTAATCTTCATTTTTCGCTTCCCTAATTCTTGCTCTACTAAAAGAAGGTGTTGTAGGGGAGGCAAGCTTTCGTCATCCTCTATAATTCTTTCTATGTAATATAGGCAGTTGGCTTTATCCTCTTGTGAGTTGTTCAAAGTTTTATACTTAAAACAGCTTACGAGGTCGTTGTTGTCTTCAATACCCAAGCCGCAGCTCTGACATGTTTTCATGCATCCACTTCCTTTCAAATTTTCCCAGCTTCTTTAAATTTCTTCATTTATATTAAAGATCCTCCTGCGATAAGAAAACCATCTAGCACAGGAGGCAAGTTTGAGAGTAGCCGTACGTTTATCTCCAATGTTTTCTGTAGCATTCTCCTCATGGATCAACCATGTTATATCGCGTTTGAAAACATTAACTTCTTGACAAACAAACTTAGAAAGGAATACTATATACATATACCCATATGTGCATAGGTTAATAATACAAGTTGCTAATATTAATTTTAAGGAGCGTAAAATGAATCAATTGACGAATATCTATAAACTTTTATCCGATGAAACCAGACTACGGATCATCGTACTTCTCTATCAGCAAGATCTTTGCGTTTGTGAACTTGGTGGTATCTTAGAGGTTCCACAGCCTAAGATATCTAAGAATCTATCTAAATTAAGGGATATGAATTTAGTCCTTGATGAACGAAAAGAAAAATTTGTCTTCTATTCTTTAAAAACTGAAAATGCTGTCTTACTTAATACCTTGAAATACATTTTAGAAGAGCTTGAGTCGTACCCTCAGCTTGTCATCGATCAGGGCAGACTTGCTGATAAAGAAAAGTATTTGAATCAATGTTGTGTGAACTGCGATTAATAACCTAAATTTAGGAGCTGATCTAATGTTTATCTTTGAATGGTTGAATAACCAAGTTCTAAGAATGGATTGGATTTCCAACTTAGTTAAACTATTAGTAGAAAATGTATTCGGACTGAATGTATCTGATCGCCTGGGTGGAAGTCTTCATTTTTTTATCTACGATGTTATTAAGATATTTATCTTGTTATCCGTCCTGATCTTTATCATCTCCTATATCCAAAGCTTTTTCCCACCGGAAAGAACCCGCAAAATACTCGGCAACTTTAAGGGCATTACTGCAAATATATTAGGAGCTTTACTTGGAACCGTTACGCCGTTTTGTTCCTGCTCTTCAATTCCATTATTCATAGGCTTTACAAGTGCCGGGCTACCGCTGGGCGTTACGTTTTCGTTCCTCATTTCATCCCCTCTGGTTGATCTGGCATCCGTCATATTACTTGCCAGTATCTTTAATTGGAAAATCGCCATTGCCTATGTCGTGGTAGGTCTTATTCTCGCTGTCATTGGTGGAACAATCATCAGTATATTAAAGCTTGAAAACTATGTGGAGCCTTTTGTTTACAGCAATAAGATGATGGAGTTAGAACAGGAAGAACTGACTGTCAAGGACAGACTTGAAATCTCAAAAGATCAAGTTCTTGATATCATCAAAAAAGTATGGCTGTATATCCTGATCGGTGTCGGTATCGGCGCAGCCATTCATAACTGGATCCCAGAATCCATAATTTCTACGGTACTTGGGCAGGACAAATGGTACTCTGTCCTAGTTGCAACCATGGTTGGCATACCGATGTATGCTGATATTTTCGGAACTTTACCCATCGCAGAAGCCTTAGTCTTAAAAGGTGTTGGCATAGGAACTGCTCTATCCTTGATGATGGCGGTAACCGCACTATCACTTCCGTCCATGATTATGCTTAATAAGGTGGTGAAAACAAAGCTCCTTGTCATATTTGCTGGAATCGTTACCGTGGGAATCCTTATTATTGGATATACCTTTAATGCCTTGGGCTATTTACTCTTATAATCGATTGAATTTATTTTAACAAATATACATTAAAACAATGAAAAAATGGGAGGGTTGCACTACCTTGTAATCTATCAAGACGCTAAAGTATAAAAAGCCCTGTAATTTAGTTTCATTATTAAATACTACCAGCACTATTATATATATACTTCTTCTCTCTTTCATTTAATAGCTTTCCGGTGATATACGCAATTAGAATAATTACAGGAATATTTATCACAAACCGCGTCATCATGAACTTCCACCCCATCGCAGAAGCCTCAAATAAAAGCATCGGTATTTTAGTCGTTGACCAGGCACCGAGAAAGATTAAGACATTAGAAAGCTTGCTCTCCTTCTGAAGGAGAACTCCCGCTATAGGAAACGCTGCATATAACGGCCCAGCTGCAGCCGAACCTAAGAAAAATGCGATTAGAACCCCAAGGATTCCTGATTTCTCGCCCATCAATTTGATCATTGTTTCTCGTTTTACCCATACATCCAAAAGCCCCAATAGAATAAATATGGGTGGAAGAATCGAAAGCATCTCTATAGCATTACTCCATGTGATGTCAATTGACGTTTGACCCGTTGATGGATACAAAGCATAGACGATGATATTAAGGATGATCAATCCCAAGAAATACTTGTATCGTTTAAGTAACGTTTTCATCCCAACACCACCCCGATTGCAATTGCGACGATAAACGAAAATACGAAGGCTAAGCTATTCCTGAGTATTGTGGCCTTTCTGCCAAAATACTTTATCTCCAGAGGGATTGTCACGATTCCAACCATCATTAACGTTGAGATAAATACGGCGATTTGCATAAACCCCGCACCGTTGTTCAACAAGGCCGAAGCTAAAGGAAAGGCCACAAATCCGGGTATTAAGGTAACTGAACCGACAATAGAGGCCATAAGCATTCCCCACCACCCAGATTTTTCTCCGATTAATCCAGAGATCACTTCAGGGCTCAAAACTGCCAGCATAATACCTATAATCACTAAGATTGACAAGAATTGCGGAAGAATATTTTCAAAAGACTTCCACGACTTCTTCACGGCCATGAACGTCTTTTTCTTATCCTTTATATAGGAAAGGATAAGAAGGCCGAAAGCCACAACGTACATTAGAACAGTAAACATTTCCAGCACCCCTTTTTCAATTTGAATAATAATATAATGCAATCACAATATGGCTGTAAGAATGAGAACCACCGACCTTTGCTTAACCCCAGCGTTGGGGCCGACCGTATTTGACAGCATGGAAGATAGTAACGATGAGCACACTTCCGCTGGAGTTGTTAAAGAGCCATGTGTAGCTATTCCCCAGTTTTTAGCAGATTCCGAGCAAACGTATGCCGCCGCAGGATGTGGTTTTGTGCGACCGTTTAATTAATTGCGCAGGACTTTCCGTGTCGCTGTTAATGGGAACGGGGTGAAATATGATTACAGAAACTTAGCAAACTTTATGCTTCTGTTTTTTCTAAAACTACTATGGCTTCAATCTCTACTAATGTGCCCGGCAAGAGCAATCCAGCTACCAGCACCGTCGTATAAGCGGGAGAATGTTTGGCGGTGAGACGACCAATCTCCTTGAGAATTGCTCCCCAGTTTTCCCTGTCGGTAACGTACGTTCTCATTTTCACAATATTCTGGGCACCTGCCCCTATTTCATCCAGAATGGCCTTAATGTTCTCGACGGCCTGCCTTGCCTGGGCAATAGGGTCATCCTTGCCGACAAGTTTTCCGTCACGATCCAGACCTACCTGACCGGAAATATAGACCGTGTTGCCCACCTGAATAGCTTGGGAATAGCCTCTCGTAACATGACTACTTGCGGGATTAATGGAACGTTTATTGGTCAATTTAATTCACCCTTTTCTTGATTTATTAAAGCAACTGCCTTTACCTTAAATATTGTCATATTTTTATTTTGGCAGTTTACCTAAGACCTTCCACGCAAAACGATGACAATTATGTGGAGACGATGACTCTGCGAACATCAATAGATTCAATCCTTGACGTGATATCTACCTAACCGCTTTCATCTTGGCTAGAGTTGGAAATGCCATGTATTTCGAACGAGCGTACCGCAGACTTTCATTAAATGCCCATGACCTTCCTCATTACACGTCCCTTTAACCTCTTCAACGGTTTTAGGGACCTAATTATGAGACTCTCCATGTCGGTTGGATTTTTTGTTAGTAGCTCATACCCATTATCTGTGACTAATACGGTGTCGGAATGGCGAATACCACCTACTCCTTCTATGTATATACCAGGCTCAATGCTTATAAACATATTCTTCTCAAGGGTGTTTATACTACCCTCGGCTATCCATGGCCCTTCATGAGCACTCAGACCGAAGCCATGCCCTGTTCTATGAAGAAGGTTTTCACCGTATCCCTCTTTGGTTAAAAAATCTTTAACGCTCACATCAATTTCTCCGCAGTTCATACCAGGCCTTACCATTCTAAAGGCCAATTCCCTTGCTTTGTTCATAACTTCAAAGGCTTCCATTACCTGTTTAGTAGGTTTTTCAAGGAAAAATGTCCTTTCACATTCCGTAGAATATCCGTTAACCCTCATTAAAGTTAACGCTATATGCGGACCTTCTTTCAAACGATCATCCACAGACGGTACACTATGGGGCTGGGCACTCATAGGTGCCGGCCACGCTCCAGCCAGAATATTCGTATTTAATACGTCATATTCTATGTCCTTTATAATCTGCATTTGAACATTACGACCTTGAGAAAACAGCTCTAACTCAGAAACTCCAAAATAGGCGGCCTTAATAACGGATGCTAGTGCTATATCAGCATAGTAAGCCGACTGCCTAAGCATATTGACTTCATACTCAGATTTTATCAACCTGACTGTTTCTACAAATGGAAAGACTTTTACGTTATAAGGCGAGAGCTTAGCAGCAATTTCTTGAGTAAGTGTAGGTTCAACTCCTACGTTATTAAATCCCTTTAATAGACCTTGCAGTTTCTCGAACCACCCTGAACCGTTGGGTGCAGGATAATCCCAGTAGCTATGAACCTCACCCACGTTAGGCGCCTCTGTCATGTGTTCCCTTTCAAGTGCTGGAACAAGCAAAACTGAGGGTCCAGTATTTCTGAGAAGTATAAAAAAGGGGCGCTCTAATGGTTTGAATGTTACGCCTGTCAGATAATATATGCTCTCTTTTGAAGACACAATAAAACTATCTAAACTATTATCTGCAATCAGTTTTTGTACCTTCTTCATTCTTTGTACATACTCTTCCCTGCCGATTTGCACCTAGTATCCCATCCTTTCTTTGCTTTAAGTTAAGTTAAGTCTTTAAGTATAAAGCACCGTAAGCGCTTAATAAACCGGTG
>DOPS01000156.1:9743-18228 GCA_003512645.1 Desulfosporosinus sp. | reverse complement strand
ACTTCCATCACTGCTAGGTCTACACCTTCAGCAACCATTTCTCCTAAGAGTTTTTGAACCTCAAGAGCTTCTGGTGTCGTTCGCTCTCCCGGAATATCCCGGCCATCAATCCGTGAACCCAGGGTTCCGATAATACCGACTTTCTTGTCTTGCTTTGTCCCGATTTTCTCAATAAGGTAGGTTATGGTCGTTTTTCCATTGGTCCCCGTCACACCCACCAACTCTAGTTGTTCACTGGGTTGACCATAAACATTAGCCGCTAAGAGTCCCAAGACCTGGCGGACGTTTGAAACCTTGACTTGAGGAACATCGAGGGGTAAAAACCGCTCAACGATTAACGCCACAGCCCCGGAAGAGATGGCACTTGCTGCGAAGTCATGACCGTCCACTGTAAAGCCAGGTACGCAAGCATAAAGATCGCCCGGCTGAACGTGCCGAGAATCCATCGTTATCCCCTGAATAATGACTTGGCTATCCCCAGATGCCTCAAGCACCTCAATTCCGTTCGTTATATCTGATAATGGTTTGCATACTGTGGGCATGCCTCATCTTCCTTTCCAACGTTTTCCGAACGACCCATCTTATAATTAATCCAACTAATTTATTATAGACAAAATACCCCTTCGACAGACCTGAATGAGTTTCTAATGCCCTAGTGAACTGGCGGAGATTGGAATACGCCCCGTCAGACTACGAATTGCTTCGATATCTTCATCCTCATCTTCCCACCATCTCGCCAGGGTTGGAGTGGATGCATCCGCTCCAAGGTAGAGGAGTACATTGGACTCAGCTTCTACTTGCGCATCCCCATGAGGAATTTGATCGAGAACCATCTCGCCCTTACCCTCCGTTATAGTCTTAAACCCTGCTTGAGCTAAAATCTTTTCCGCTTCAGCTAAAGGCTGGCCTAAGACTGAAGGAACGATAGCCGCCTTTTTAATAGGTGGGAATTCAAGGCCAGGCAAAGGTTTACCAGGTGTCAATGGTGCCTGAGGATCTGGTTTAACACCCAGGTATCTTAAAGAATCTAGCAGGACAGTCTGGACAACGGGGGAGGCTACGACCCCGCCGTAAAACGGAACACCATCGATGACACAAAGTATAGCCAGTTTTGGTTTGTCTGCAGGGGCAAACGCCACAAAGGAAGCGACATACTCCCCTTGAATATATCCCCCGTTGGCTACCTTCTGAGCTGTCCCAGTCTTGCCTGCCACTCGATAGCCAGGGAGGAACGATCTCCGTCCGGTTCCATTAGTCACGACAGATTCTAAGACTTCACGTTCTAATTTAGAGGATTCTTCACTGATGACTCGGCGAATTTCTTCCTTTTCAAAGGGGGTAATCACCCTTCCGCTGGGGCCTACAATCTCTGCTACCAGTTGGGGTTTCATTAAGGTCCCACCGTTAGCCACCGCTGAAACCGCGGCCAATAACTGGATAGGGGTAACATTATTCGTTTGCCCGATGGACATCGTCGCTAAGTCCAGCGCCGTTGCTTTTTTCTTATTGGCCAGAATCCCTAGCGCTTCACCGGACATTTCAATTCCTGTTTTCTTGCCAAACCCGAAATCACGCAAATACTTATAAAAATTATCCATCCCCAGACGCTGTCCCATTTCGATAAAACCTGGATTACATGAATTTTCAGCTACTTGCAAATAGGTTTGGTCGCCATGCCCTCCCGCTTTCCAGCAACGCACATTTTTCCCTAGTACCGTATAAGCCCCTTTATCAAAAAAATGCTCTGTAAGCTTAATTTTCTTTTCCTCAAGGGCTGCTGCTAGCGTGATAATTTTAAAGGTCGACCCTGGTTCATAGCCATTCTGAATCGCAATATTTCGTCGCGTACTAGGATCTGCTTCTTGATAGTGATTCGGATCAAAGGTCGGTGCTGAAGCTAAGGCCAGCATTTCCCCCGTATTGGGATCCATCACCAAAATAGAAGCGTTTTTAGGGACCTTGCCGTTCATATTGATTCCTTGACCGGTCATCAGCTTTTGTAACTCTCGCTCCGCAAAAGCCTGAATATTTTTATCGATGGTTAATCGTACAGTGTCGCCTTGTTTAGGAGCCAAATACTGATGTTCCGCCTGAGGAAGTGGAATCCCATTGGCCGCAAATTCTTGGAGAATACTGCCGGGAATCCCTTTCAGCTCTGTTTCCCGGGTCAACTCTATCCCTTCAAGGCCCTGACTGTCAATTCCTGCATATCCGATAATATGGGCAGCTAAGGTTCCGTTCGGATAATACCTTTGGCTATCCTCCGTAGTCCCTATTCCTGGTAAATTTAACGCCCGTACTTGGGCTGCCACTTCTGGCTTAACACGCTTCTGAACATATTCTAAAGCCGAACGTTTAGTGATCCGCGCTTCAATCTCTTGTGCAGTTTTCCCCAGCAGTGGGGCTAAGATAACCGCCATCTCTTTGGCTCTACCGGACTGCCGAACTTCTGCGGGAACAGCATAGACCGTTTCACTACTGACACTCATCGCTAAGATATTTCCTTGACGATCCTCAATATTTCCACGTTTAGGCGCCACAGGTACACCACGGAAGTGAGAATCATCCGCTTTTTTGCGCAAATCAGCTCCCTGACTCAGTTGCACGAACCCCAATCGAACGATTAAGACGATCAAAAAAATACTCACACACAAAAAAAGAAAAGCGATTCGTTTACGCATGACGACAAAAGGACTCATTAGTCCTCACCCCCACCTTTCTGGGGTCTCCGCGTACCCAAAGCGCCATTCTCTTAACGTTGTGTTGAAGCAAAGAAGCTCGTAAAAATATGTGAAAATTGCTGAAGTGTCGTGGGGTTAGCTTCAGTCGGTTGATCTAAGGCTTGGGTCGTAGGATCCCCTTTTTGACTTTTGACCGCAGGTACTGCACCTGCCATATACACTTTTCCGGTTGGTTTTTCCATACCCATAGATAATGCTACACTTTCAATTCTCCCCACTGCCCGAAGTTTGTCAGCCTCCATCTGAAGCAGATCATTCTTCATTTTGATGGCAGAAATCTCCTTTTCCAGACTCCGTACCTGCGCCCCCTTGACGACAGTGAGCTGGATTGTTTCCGCACCAATTGCACCAGTCAGCCCAACAATGCAAGCCAAGGCCATGATGCACTTGATTTTGTGGTATTCTTTCCCCTTTTTTGTGGTTCGAGGATTTCTCTGGGCCTGGGTTTGGGTTAATGGTTCTTGCCAATCTATCGTTTCTTGCGCCACTACCATGGGTATTCTTCCTCCTTAAGCTTTAGACTTTATATTTTTTCGGCAACCCGTAATTTTGCACTTCTTGAGCGCGGATTCTGCTCAACTTCCTCTTCTGAGGGGAGAATAGGTTTACGTGTCAATACCTTAGCTATAGCCTTTGCCTCACATCGGCAAATGGGCAGTTCTGGTGGACAAGTGCAGCGCCCAAGCCAAGATCTCATTCGCTCTTTGACGATCCGGTCCTCAAGTGAGTGAAACGTAATTACGCCCATTCGTCCACCATGATCTAAGCAACGCATGGCTTGATCGAGTACGCGATCTAATACCCCTAATTCATCGTTTACAGCAATCCGGATCGCTTGAAATGTCCGTTTGGCCGGATGAGGTCCACTACGTCGCACTGCTGCCGGAACCGCTGCTTTGATCGCTTGAACTAAATCGCCTGTGGTTTCAAGCGATCGCTCATGGCGTGCTTGAACAATAAATTGGGCAATTCGTTTCGACCATTTTTCTTCCCCATACTTCCAAATTAGCTGCGCTAACGCCTCTTCGCTCCACGTATTGACGATTTCCCGTGCATTTAAACTACCTGAAGGATCCATACGCATATCCAAGGGGGCATCCTGCATGTAACTAAAACCCCGTTCGGCTTCATCTAGTTGAGGGGATGAGACCCCTAAATCGAATATGATTCCATCGACAGGCAGCAGGTCTAATTCTTGAAGAGAAACTTCTAACGCTTCAAAGTTGCGATTAATCAAAGTGACCCGCTCATCCTGGCCTAAAATCTCTTCAGCATGTTGGATAGCTTGTCTATCCTGGTCAAAGCAGATCAGTTTTCCAGAAGCTCCCAGCTTCGAAAGAATCCTTTGGCTATGTCCGGCTCCACCTAATGTGCAATCGACATATCGACCCGTTAGATTCGAAACGACTGCATTCACAGTCTCATTCAATAACACTGTAACATGATGAAAATCCAAGCAAATCCGTTCCTTTCTATATACCGAGCTGAACTAAGGATTCAGCAGCGCTGGCATAAGCACTTTCTGCTTGCCGACTGTAGTCTGTCCAAAGTGCCTGACTCCAAATCTCGACACGACTTGACACTCCTACCAGAACTAGATCCTTTTCCAACTGCGCATAATCACGCAAATTTGCCGGCAATAGAATTCTTCCCTGCTTGTCCAGTTCACATTCTGTCGCCCCAGAGAAAAAGAAACGGACAAAGGCACGAACATCTGGTTGGGTAAACGGTAACGCACGGAGCTTCTCTTCTAAAATACTCCATTCTGAACGAGGGTAAACAAACAAACAGTGATCTAAGCCTTTGGTCACAATGAATTGTTCCCCCAAGCCTTCTCGGAATTTCACCGGAATTATTAACCGGCCTTTTCCGTCAATCGTATGAATGTGTTCCCCCATAAACATAGTGCTCACCCCACTGTAGTGGATATCCGCCCCACTTTACCCCACTTCTTCCCACTATTCTCCATGCATGATGATAATCCTGCTTCCTTATTCACTTTTTTTAATAAAAGTCCAAAGACAGGAATAAAGTCCTACCGTATCTGCCCATTAGCCTATGACACTTTCTCGCACACAAAGAGGCTGTAACAAACTCGGAATGAGTTTGTTACAGCCTCTGGTGTCTGCTCTCTGCAATCACATTGCATTGCTTAGTACTATTCTATGCTAAATGAAGTGGTTTACCGTCGATCCCGTGTGCTGCCTCCATAATGGTTTCTGGCAACGTTGGATGGGCATGGACCGTCCGAGCAATATCCTCTGCCCGCAGTCCTTTTTCTACCGCAATGACTAATTCTGAAATCAAGGTGCTGGCCTGCGGTCCCATGATACTAGCCCCCACAATCACTCCTTCAGCATCAGCTAAAATCTTAACAAGTCCAATGCTTTCTCCTAAGGCTAAGGCCTTGCCATTCGCGGAGAATGGGAACTTGCTTACACGGTAATCCTTACTAGAAGCTTTAAGTTCCTGCTCGGTATACCCTACTGTGGCAATCTCGGGATGCGTAAAAATGGCGCTTGGTATAGCGCTATATTTCATCTCTACAGAATGACCTGCAATATGTTCTATTGCTATAATTCCTTCAGCAGAAGCCACATGAGCCAACATAATCCCACCGACTACATCACCAATGGCATAAACATTAAGAAGGTTCGTCTGCATCTGAGCATTTACTTTGATAGCGCCTTTTTCAAGCTCCAGACCCAATTTATGAACGTCAATTCCTTGGAGATTGGGTTTACGACCGGTGGATAGTAGTACCCGATCAGCAGGAATATCTTTTAATCCTTTGGCATCTTCAACCTGGACTACAAGACTTTCTCCATCTTGAGAAATCTGTTTAACTGCTGTCTTAGTAAAAACATCGATTCCAGATCGCTTTAACAGCGGAGTTAAGCGCTTGGGAATTTCCTCGTCTAAGGTTGGCAGCAAAGTTGGCAGCATTTCTACGACACTTACCTTGACTCCAAAGGCTTCATAAATCGACGCAAATTCTAAGCCAATCACACCTCCTCCGATGACCACAAGGCGTTTAGGCAACTCTTTTCCTTCCAGAATTTCCTCACTTGTTACCACCCCGGGAAGATCTGCGCCAGCAATCGGAATACGCATGGGTACTGAGCCTGTTGCTATAACAACCTTCTCAACCTGGATATGTTCAACTCCGTTATCCGTCGTCACAGAGATTTGACCAACTTGATTAAATTCTCCCCAACCCTTGATTACACGGATGTTTCCCGCTTTCATCAATTTCTCAACACCACTCACGAGCGCATTAACAATTTGATCCTTACGGGCGTTCACAGCCGCAAAGTCTACACGCTTTTCGCTCACAAACAAGCCAAATTCCTCAGCTCGTCCCATCTCACGCCATAAATCTGCGCTTTTCACCAAAGCTTTGGTAGGTATACACCCTCGGTTTAAACACGTACCACCTAATCGTTCTCCCTCAATCAGCACAACTGATAAACCCAATTGAGCAGCTCTTAGTGCGCAGACATATCCTCCAGGCCCTCCGCCAAGAATACCAACTTGATAATCCACGTTAACTCTCTCCTTCCATACCATTCTCCAGTATTCTACTCACATAGTCATTTTCCCTGCCTGTTTTATCAACTATGTCCAAGACAATCACTCCCTATGCACATGCCTAATTTCAACGTGCAGGTAAACTCCTTACAAAGACCTAAACCCTGAGTTTCACTCAGGGCTTAGGTTTAGTTATATTATAAGCTCTCATCTTGAAGGTTTTAATCATGACACCTGAATGGTACGTGTGATCTACCCTCTGAATTCTGATACTCCTAATACTCCTGTTAATCTTGATGCTCCTGGAATAAATAAGATTTGTCCTGGGTAAATCAGATCTGGGTTACGAAGGTTATTCGCAAGAATTATGGCTTGCATTGTTGTACCATAACGTTTTGCAATTTTATAAATTGTATCCCCTGTTTTTACTACATAGACTTCCGGTTCAGGGGTAGGGGTAGGGATAGGGATTGGCATCGGAGTCGGCATTGGACAATGTTGCTGATGATGCATCATGTGTGGGCCGCACGGTGCACAACCCATCTGGCTGTCGAGATCAAGTGTTGCGAAACCAGGATCCATGTCAACGTCCAAATTAACAAAACCACCTTGTGGGTACATACCATGACCCATCATACCTTGCATACCCTGCATTCCAGGCATACCTTGCATGCTTTCCATCCCTTGCATACCTTGCATACCACCCATACCAGGTGCGAGAGTTGGATTATAAGCAACGGAACGTAATTCCATATTAATTTCCTCCTTTTAACTGTTGCAAGACAATCTAGTGTTTATCTTTGTTTTCTTGCCTTTAATTAATAACAATATATGGCAATTATGGTATAGTGTGTATGTACCTTTAATTTATTTTATTTTTTTAAAAATATTTTACATTAGAGCATGCGAATACGGCCCTTATTTGCAGTCAGTAAATAAATTAATATCCTATACAGTGACTTGTACAAAAAAACGCAACAATCACGTTCCCTTGATATTTATAATGTGAACTTTATGCACGTACGTTGGACAATATTGTTGTTTAAAGATAAGCCCAGTCATTGGGTATCTTAGCTTCCTGTTGGGAGGAGTGAGCCTCGTCTTATAAGTATCATAGGCATTCTGCCTATCACAGCTTCATTCTAAATCGTCAAAAAAGAGAGCTACCCTAATCGGTTAGCTCTCTTGATACTTTATGCAATGCATATGTTAGACTTCTGCAATAGCCTTATTCAATTTTGCAACAAGCTCATCTGCATTCTGTCCATGGGTTAACGCCGCTCCTTCAATGCTTTCCATTGTGGAAGACGGACATCCTAAACAGTGCATCCCAAGTTCTAGGAAAACCTGAACAGTTTGGGGATATGATCGTAACACTTGACCTACAGTCATCTCTTTAGTTAACATATAAATGTTCCTCCTTTGGATTCCTAGTAAAACACTTGGTTTTATTATAAAGCATATTTGTCGGATATGCAACCTCATCGAAGCTCGAGTGCAAGTCACGTGAAGTCACGAACCTTCCCCGACTTGCATCTGCATCCATAACCCGTTCCAAGCCCGGGACGCAGAGTGATACATCAGCGACGTCTTTATGTATGCAGTATAGCAAACTTCCGTATAATAGACCCCAGATAAGGGGCAGCGCACAAGGTCCCTTATCGCCATCCATGGCGGAACTCTAACCTCGAACGTCCTGTTCGAGTCATGGTCGTCGGTTGGCGAGTCTGGAGGGTATATCGCTCCCCATAGTAGGAGGTTGAACGGTTAGTTTGCTCTGCTTCGTAAGCACCGAGGCTGTGTGATACAAGTCCTCACACAAGTCCCCTCATTTCCGCTAAAAGTTTATAGACATGTTCTGCCAAGTCTGTTTGAAGTGTTCCCGTCCCACAACTCGGGGTTAACATACTTTGTTGGCGAAGAAGTGCTTCGTCGACCCCTCGTTTCACAAGCTCTTCGATGTTCTGTTCCAATCGAAGGATAAGGCTTTGAGCAGTTTCTTGCCAGGCTATCGGATTTGTGGGAACAATCCCCCAAGAAAGAACCCCTCCCCGAGCTAAGTACCGGTTGATGGGCTCAGCTAAGACCATCATACTTTGCATATAATCATAAGCATCGAAATTTACAACCTGCACCTTGGAGTCAAAAAGAAGGGTCCAATCCATCCCTGCGCAGACATGCACACCAGGAATCCCACCTTGACGAAGAATTCC
>DOPS01000156.1:1507-9677 GCA_003512645.1 Desulfosporosinus sp. | reverse complement strand
TCAGCGTGCATGGCAAGGGTTTTAACTAGCATATCCCGCAGAGTGTCATCATAATAACTTGAGCGTCTATTTTTATCTGTAATCTGCATCCCTAGTGTCAATGAACCACTAACTTGTCCCTTTAAAAGCACAGCATCCCGTGTTCCGAAACGTTCAAGATCTCGGCAGAAAGCTTCAAACCCCTCGCCACCTTGCGCACTAAATCCAAAGCTCTCCAGAGCTTGTTCATGTCCCTCAACAGCCTCCAAATATTGAGTATAGAAGACCGTCATCCGTTCGGCCCAATCCTCAGCCTCAACTTGAAACTTTGGAACTTTAACATCCGCAATGACTCCAGCTTCCAGCAGAGCATTGAGGTATTGCCCAACAAAAGAGCTTTCTGCACCAAGGCCGGGAAGTTGAGGCCAATGCGGTGCAAGCGGTACACTTTTCCAAATCAATTCCAAGGCATCTTCACTCTTCTTTTGAGGTACACTTCCTACACCGGAAGCCAAAAAGTAGGGTTTAAAACTATTAGTTTGCATATTAACCTCTTCCTATCCAGTAAATTATTGTTTCAGACAGCATATGCCACAGGTAAATCCAATCTGCAACGTAAAAAACGGCCCAAACCAAGACTGAACCAACTATGATCCCGGGTACCCACAAAAACGGTAAGTAATTCCCTCCTGTTCGGTGGATATCACGCACACGAATAGGCAGAAACAAGAAAACAAACGCCATATAGCCTAGAATTGGATAGTAGAACGGAACTCCCCAGGGTATTGATGCCCATCCGATGGCAATAAAAACAGCCCAACGATAGCGACGTTCCAGCCAATAAACAAGTCCTACAGCATGCGGAGCGTCTGGCATATGGGGAGCTACCACTCCGACTTGAAGTAATCGCATCAGCATAAAGAACACGCTCAACATTGCCCAGGTCAACCAGGGGGATTGCGCTTGTATCAATTCAATCCCAGGCCACAAGTGTGAAAACCATGGACTACTATGAATCGGGATACGGAATACTCCCGAAGTCACTAATCCTGCCAACATGGCCTCACGCGCAAATACGAACAATCCATCCCAGCGCCAAGCACTACGCAAGCGACGTCTCGGCTTTCTTGCTCCAATTTCCTTATAGCGCCAGGTTACTGACCGGATATTCATCCAAGCCAAGAAAACCATTAATAAAGCCCATACCTTACTAGCAATTGGTTCTTTGACCCAAAGGGGACTTGAGGTTAATGAGGTCTCGACCGTTACCTGTCCCCAGTCTCCTTGAATTTTATTTCCCTGAATAACGAGCGACTGCTCCGCAGAGAGGTCTGCAACACCATTATGCATCGTTTCGAGGGCAAAGGCTATATTAGGTTGAACCTCTTGCCCTGCTCGGAGGAGATAAGACTTGGTCAAGCCGTCGGAATCCAACCCTTTTCCAACGGTCCATGCCCATAGAGAGGGATGTAGCATTTTTTCCTTAATCATTTTTCGAAAGACAATGGGTTGCGGGAGTCGTTTGGAGGGCATCAGTTCAACGGGCAATTCTGCCCATAATCCCATACCAACACGGTCTGCCGCTTGTAACCAGAGCTCGTCAGGAGACTGACCGATAAAATAGATTAGGTTCACTCCATTTTGGCGCTCGGATCTCAGCCAAGCTTCCACCTCTTCGACATGCCTAAGCTGATACTCTTCCTCTGGAATTAAGGCCTTCCCCACAATGGGGATCACCTGGTCATTCAATATCCAGTTCCCAGCCAAAAAAGCGATCGTACGCAGCCCTATGGGTAACGCCAAATCATCTTTATCCCCTTTACTGTTCGTAACCGTTAAATGCAACTGATAGAGAAAGGGCTCCTCTAAGGTCCAACGTCTAGCATCTGGCACAGAAAAAGTCAATATCACTGGCGAAATATCCACCTTTTCTTGAGGGGACACAGTTAGCATCTGTTCCGCCACACCAGCTGAGCCATCGGAGAGTACCCCGTAAACAGTCCAAGGACCTTCTTGAGAAAAACCTCGATGCAGTAGATTAGATTCTACAGTTATTTGTGCGGTAGTTCCATTCCACACTACTTGCACCTGCGGAGGCATTATCGTCGTTTCAACCACCGCATCCAGGCGAATACCACCCGTAATGCGCCCTGCTTTTGGCCAACGGGAGCCCAAAAACGAAGCTCGTTGTTCAGCGCTTCCGGCAAGCTCAACTAAGAGAATATTATCCTCTCCATAGCGAAATGCCTTGGCAGGAATCTCTAATTCGTCCGCCCCGCCGCTTCCTTCAAATTCGCCAATTTTTTGGCTGTTTGTGATCCCATTTAAGTATATGTTCGCCTGCCCTTGAACACCATTCAACGTGAGCAACATAGTTCGGGAACTCCATTCTCCTGGGATTCGCAATCGTTTTGCCACGACCGTAAATCGCTCACTCGAAGGTAGGGTTAAGGGCTTCCCTCCCGTTAAAAAGGATTGATTGTTTATTCCTTTAGCACGTTCGGATTCTGTTGTCCAAGCTTGGCGCAATGAAGAGAACTGATCCCAACTCCCGTTTAAATTCTGCGTAAAACGTGATGCACTTATACCAATTTGCCCATGTTGAAGAGATTTCCCTTGAGGACTTTGCCAGTACCACCATAATGCTCCTAAAGTTAATGCCCATAAAGCAATAAAAATCATTAAGCGACGATTGAACATAAAATCCCCTCTTTATATCTACACGCAAATTGCGATTAGTTGACTTATTCGTGAAAGATCTTCAAAACCCTTGCACCTAATAAAAATAAACCCATAGGTAACCAGCTTCCAGCGAAGCACGCTTACCCATGAGTTATGTTTAAATCTATTCCTAGTTTAATTCAGCTGCACACCTTTGAGACACTCTGGACAAACTCCATGAAACTCCATGCGATGCCCTAAAACTTGAAACCCTGATTGCTCCCCGACTTCTTGATCCATGTCGATTAGAGGGCGATGGAGATCCGCCACCTTACCACATCTTGAGCAAACAATATGATAATGATTCTCGGGATTGCCGTCAAAGCGACTTGACATATCACCATAGGACAACTCCAAGAGGTGCCCATGCTCTTTCAGCATGTTGAGTGTATTATAAATTGTACCTAAACTTACTCCCGGAAATTTCGCCTTAACGTGGTGATAAATTTCATCTGCCGTGGGATGGGATACAGTTTCCAGTAGGAATTCTAAAATCGCCTGTCTCTGTGGTGTAAAACGGACACCTTTATTTTTAAGTTGTTTGAGAATTTCGATGGCATCCATACCCATATCTCCTTTTATCATTATAATTTAAAATTATTGTTATTTAGATAATAAATTAATCTAATAAATTTGTCAACATTATTTCTCAACCTGAAAATCATATGAATCTAAACAGGGATGTTCGAGGTTAGCAATAGCTTATTTGCATTTCTCAGTCAAAGGGGTCTGACTAGTATCAAAAAGGAGAGTTTATTAAACTCTCCTTTTTAGTAATATTGTTTATGAGTATTACGCTGGATTTGGTGCTTCAACTGGACAAACCGTGGCACATGACCCACAATCGATGCAAAGTTCCGCATCAATAACGTACAAGCCATCACCTTCACTAATTGCGGAAACTGTGCACTCGCCTTCGCAAGCGCCGCAACTAATGCATTCTGAGTTAATAACGTATGCCATGTTACTACATCCCCTTTTCTCTCACTTCAAAAACAAATATACCAAAGCTTCAGAGAAAAGGCAAGCTATAAAAGCAGATAGTATTTCCCATTGACACTTCAGATATACAACAATTTACAGATCTTTTTCTGGTCGATATGGTACTTGATAAAGCCGGCGCAGACAATGTGAGCAATAGGGTAAAACACGATTACTCACGTGATTCCTTCGGAATAAGATGTGACCTAAATCTTCATGTTCAAAACCGCAAGCCCGACATTTTTCTAACATAAGTATACCCCCCACGCTTTGTGCGTTTCTGTACAAATAATCTATCTATAGTATGCTCCTTTTGTCCATAAAATAAACAAGCAATTCGCTTAGAATTGCTTGTTTAGAATCTGTGTTAAATGATCTAGGGTAAAACATTCATACATCAAACAGGAGGGCAGAAACGCTTTAACATGGGGTGTCTCCACCCAGCGACGCTCAGGGAGTGTATTGAGCCAAAGCACCTGACGGACCTGACGACGAATTTTCCCCAGTAAAGCCGCTGCTTTTTCCCCTTCAAGGGTCTGTGCATCACTTACAATCAGCAGCAATGTTTGCCTAGAAAGTGTATCAGGGAACCTACCCTGCAGGCTTTCCAAGGCATTTGCTAAATTCGTCCCTCCTCCCCATTCCTTTCCAGATACGGAGAGGGCTTCTTTAACCATTACCTCGAATCTCTGACCTTTTCTAAACTTATCGGTTAAAGGAATCAAAGTTTCCCCAAAGGCGAAGGTTTTAATCCCACTAACCACCGTAGATAAGCCATAAACAAATTGCCAAATAAATTCAGTATACTTAAGCATTGAACCCGAAATATCACAAAGTAAAATAATTCTCGGACGACCCATCCGACGGCTGCGATAGCTTCGCTCCACAAGCACCCCGCCATAGCGTAAATTTCTCCGTAAGGTCGCGCGCATGTCTAGTCCACCACGTCTTCGAGCTGCCCGGTAGCGACGAGTTACCTGGCTGGCAAGGCGTTGACTAAGGCGGCGAATTAGGCGGATGACCTCTGGCCACTCTTCGGGAGAAATCTTCTTTAAATCTCGGCTTAAAACCTCCGCTTCCCGATCGCGAAGTGCACGTTCCACTTCAGAGAGCACCCCATCCGTGGACCCTGGTAAGGAAATTGGCTCTTCTTCGTTTAACTTCTTACGCCAATACTCCAAGGATCCCCGCAGAACCCGTTCAACCATAGGTTGATAAGAATGATCGACTGGTATTCCACTTCTCGTGCCATTGGACGATCTTTCCAAGAAATCACGCAGGCGTTGTTTGTCTTTCTCTGGAAGGCTAGCATAAATAGCTCGCTGTTCCTCATTAATATCCAACTCATTTTCCTGAAAACGCAGGTCTTTTCGGGTATTCTCGATCTGCTCGTTCCACTGAGTAGCCTTCTCTGCTACGTCCTTCTGCCATGCTTCTTTCTGTTCTAAAGACGCGAAGTACGCCCGAAAGGCTTCTTTAAAGGCAGAAATATGTTGGATATTTTTTACGAGAGTTGCCTGGAGCACGGCCTCTACCCTTTCACGATCCGCTAAACCAATCACAGCTAATCCGTCTGCGGCATCTGAAATTTCAGAAGGGCTAACCTTAAGTCCCACTGACCTTAACAATTGAGCAAACTCCACTAAATGTCGATCCAACTCACTGGCTCTATTATGATTGTCCATGAGCACGTCTTTCTCCCTGTGCTAACTTACTAGACTCAAAAAGGAGTTGTTCAGCTCCCATCTCCCGATAGAAAAGTTCCACATCGTCCTGGCTCTTAAGCAGCAGGGTCAGTGTCGCATCAACCCAAGCAGGATCGAGGCCAGTCTTACCCATCACGAGCAACGCCTTAGCCCAGTCCATGGTTTCGGATACCGAAGGAATCTTATTAAGAACAAGCCGCTCTCTAAGTATATTAACAGCCCTGGCAACTTCTAAAGCTAATCGTTCTGGCAAATCGGGAATTTTGGCCCGAAGAATACGGACTTCTTTGTTCACAGAAGGTGGTTCCACGTGCAGGAAAATACAGCGTCGTTTTAATCCGTCGGAAAGCTCCCGTTCTCCATTAGAAGTTAAAACCACGATGGGACGTTCTTTGGCGACAATTGTCCCCATCTCAGGAATAGTCACTTGAAACTCACCCAAAAGTTCAAAGAGAAATGCCTCAAATTCCGAATCCGTCTTATCAATCTCGTCAATGAGCAACACAGTTCGCTTCTCACTCAATAGTGCCTGAAGCAAGGGTCTGGGCAGTAAATAATCTGTTGAAAAGAGGTCAGCTTCTGAGAGATGCTCTCGACCCATTTGAATCTTTAAAAGTTGACGCTGATAATTCCATTCGTAAAGGGCTTTAGTTTCATCGAGCCCTTCATAACACTGCAAGCGGATCAGCGGAGCCCCAAAGACCTGACTCAACACTTTAGCAATTTCCGTCTTGCCTACCCCTGCTGGCCCTGAGACCAAAAGTGGTTTACCTAATTGCGTCGCTAAAAACGCCGTCAGCGCGATTCGATCATCCCGTTCGGTAATATAACCGACGGATTCCAACTCATTTTCAAACTGATCTAGCGTCATCCGGTTTGGCATCTAAACCCACCCCCCTAATCGATGTTCGATGTTCGATATTCGTGGTTCGAATGCTTAATAAACCACGAACTACGAACTATGACCTTGGACCTTGGATCGCATCTTCGTAAACCGATTCATATTCTTTCACAGCCCGTTCCACCGGAAACATCTCTCGTGCCCAAGTTACAGCCTGTTCAGAAAAGGACTTATAGCGTAAATCGTCGGTCAATAGGCTAAGTACTGCCTCACTCATCCCTACGACGTCCCCGACTTCTGCAAGATAGCCGGTCTTGCCATGGATAACGACTTCGGGTAATCCACCAACCCGACTGGCAATGACCGGAACCCCACAAGCCATGGCTTCTAGGGCGACAAGCCCAAAACTTTCCTGTTCCGATGGGAGAATAAAAACATCAACCATCTGCAAAATTTCTTTTACACTTTCTTGTTTTCCCAGAAACATGACTTTTTTCTCAAGTCCTAGTTTTACGGCCTCCCGTTCAACCCGGACCATTTCCGGTCCATCACCGACCAGTAAAAGTCGACAGGGTGTGACTTTCTCAACCAGGGAAAAGATTCTAACCACATCCACGACCCGTTTCACTTCTCTAAAGTTTGAGATGTGGGCTAAGATTTTCTCTCCCTGTGGAGCAAAGTATCTCCTGCACCGGTCCATCAATCCCTTCATCGGTAGATAGACATTGGGGTCAATAAAGTTCGGAATCACCTTAATATCTTGATTAATAGGCCCAAAGATCTCTACAGTATCCCTTGCCAGTGATCGAGAAACAGCGGTTATCTGGTCGCTTGATTTAAGGCCTAAGCGGGTTAAATTATAAAATTCTTCAAAAGCACCCACCAAAGTAACATCCGTACCATGTAAGGTCGTCACCAATGGCAGTGGCCTAGTCATCATTTGTTTGGCCAATAATGCACTAATACTGTGAGGAATAGCATAATGGGCATGGATTACGTCTAACCCTACATAGTTCGCGACTTCGACGATTTTATTGGCAAGCAACAACGTATAGGGAGGAAATTTAAACAAGGGATAGTTTACATCAGTTACCTCATGGAAAAAAAGTTTCTCATGAAATCGATGTAACCGAAAGGGTCGAGCGGAAGAAATAAAGTGAACTTCATGCCCTTGCTCCCCCAATGCATACCCCAGTTCCGTCGCCACGACTCCACTCCCCCCATAACTGGGGTAACAAACCATTCCAATTTTCATCCATTCAAACCTTCTTCAATCTAGCATATCATTCCCTTTCAGGGGGCCATCTCCTCATAACCTATTGGCATGGCGTCTTGAATTGCCTCTCCAATAATCTTTTGAATGTCATTGACGATGCACGAAACTTCAAATTCAGCTTCTAAATACTCCCTTGCCGCAGGGTTTAAACTCACTAAACTATATAAGCGTTCCAGCTCTTGCTGCTTCTCCTCGCTGATCTCTTGTTCTAACATTTGGGCCTCGCGAATCTCCCATTGTTTCAATTGAAATTCGCGAACCATCTTGTGATTACTGGCATCACTCATTACTTTTTCCTTAGATTTAAGAAATTGCTTGAACTCATTAGATTCCTTAAGCGTACGCGCCAGTTCATAAGCTAAATCGTTTGCAGCCATATCCTTTTCCTCTCCTCTGTCCCACTATCTCTATAATTGTCTTATTATATAAAATTTTAGTGGCTGAGACAAATCACATCAATGTGAATGACTCAGCCTAACCTCAAATATCCTGACAGGTACTTACAAGTTTCTCCAACAAATCAAAGGCCTGCAAACGACTAAACGACAGCAAATTATCCCATTGCTCTCGGTTAAGTTTCCATGGACAATGAACTGCCACACGACTAGCAAATCCCAAAGGACTTCCCCCATATAGTTTTTCTAAGCGACGTTGAGAAAGACTAAC
>DOPS01000156.1:0-1486 GCA_003512645.1 Desulfosporosinus sp. | reverse complement strand
AATTTCCGCCAGAAGTTCTTGTCATCGGCACTATTGATGGAAACGCAAACTCCCACTGCCCCCATTTGACGGGCAAAATTCACCACAAAACGAGCAAAATCACATTCAATAGTTCCTTTTAAGGATAATCCTTCTAAAATAACTAACCGCTCGGCACTGCTTAAAGTGAGTTCTCCAATTCCCGCCTCCCCCAACTCAAGCACATTTAAGCCTGGTAACACATGAATCTGCGGATTTAATCCGGTTCCTCTATCTGTCAAGAAGGCCCCTAGGGCTTGCGCCCAATCTTCAAGGCCATCTTCGTTCCATTCTGATCGAGGGGAAAGCTCAATTTCTATCCAAGGCATTTGCGTCTCTCCTTTACACTCCGTCACACACATATTGTTTAGTGTTTCACCGTCGTGTAAAGTTATGCAAACATCTAATCCAATGAATAACGCACTTTGTTAAAACTTGAAAACCCAACCACAGAGTGAACCCCGATCTGCCGCAAGACCTGACTCGCTTCCTCTAGATCTCGCCCTACTACTTCGGCACAATGAGCATCAGACCCCAAGGTAAACTCAATTCCCCGCCGCTGAATTTCCTCCATTAAACGTCTTTCTGGGTAGAATTCTTGAACGGGCTTATACCGACCATTTGTGTTCACTTCCAAGGCTAACCCTCGTTCTGCTATGATCGTTAAGGCCTCATCAGCCAGCTTCAAGATATCCGTTTTCGGTCGAATCCCAAATAGTTTAATGAGATCAAGATGACCAATTGTCGTAAATAGCCCAGAACTAGCTGCATGTTTTACAAGCTCAAAATATTCACGATAAATCTCATCCGCATCTTTCTTATGATGCATAGGCTCCTCTTCTGGAATATCAAAGATCCAGCCATTCATCTCATGAACTGACCCAATCACAAAATCAAACGGATATTGATCTATTAAATCTTTGATTCGTCCTTCATCTTCCACTCGATATTCCGCCTCAAAACCAACTCTTACCGCTAAATGAGGATAGTCTTTCGCTACTTCCCTGATCAGGGGAAAACTCATTTGCTCAAAATAATAGTCATGATCGGCAAAACCAATTTCTTTCAATCCCTTGCGCGACGCTACATCTAAAAACGCTCGAATGTTTTCTCGGTTTGCCTCCCGATCGTTGTGTCCGACAAGATGAACATGCATATCTAACATTACAGCATTCAGACTCCTTCTCTTTTTATCCACTTCCTAAACTCTTGCTTCTTGTGCTGAAAGGGGACATACCTGCGAAGCAAAAGCTGTTCTTCTGGATAGGTATGTCCCCAACTAAGATAAGAGACTATTGTCCTGTCAAAGCCCGCATTTAAAAGCAATAGACTCCGACTTCAGGCTTTCTGATCTCTGTCCTCTGTTTTAAAGCGTTTGTACTCCTGTTTTTATCATCAGATAAGGCAGGTTACTCAGGCTTGCCTGGGCCGTTTTTGTCGTTGGGGCGGCCAAATCCGCCAAGAAATT
>DOPS01000153.1:0-14586 GCA_003512645.1 Desulfosporosinus sp. | reverse complement strand
GCGCTATAGCCCTCATGAGCAGCCGGTATGAGGATGGAAATTACCAACAGGACGCCTGAGCAAATCACGTCCGAGGTTAACTTTATCAAGGAACAAAGAGGCCAAATGGTGCATCGATGCAACATTTGATTTTAACTCTATGTGCATGGTTTTTGACGCCAAAGGCTGTTTTTCCATGCACATATTTATTAAGACACTACCCTTAAACCCTTGCGGAGTCTAGACTTTTCGATAAATTAGCAAGCCCTAAATAGATAGATTGATAGACAAATAAATCGATAGATAGATAAATAAAGAAAATGCCCCGAACGGCGGTTTATTTTCCGCCGACGGGGCTTTTTCAGGTACTTACAAGTATTAAGATTTAGACAGTCTCTTCTGTTCCGGCTTCATTCTCAAGATCTTCATCCGTTACCAATGCATTTTCAATGAGAGTACTTAAATGATGCATCTTCATGCCAAGCTTATAGAATTTATTCATGTCGTTAAACTGGTCAATGCAGTTATGACAAGGGATGCAACCTATTTTTGCACCAGTAGCCACTAATTGATCAACTTTAGGTTTAGCTTTAATCATACGCTGCCCTTTGGTTGCCGCTACTGCTAAGGCTCCGCCACCGGCCCCACAACAAATGTTATACTTTCCTTCAGGATTCATATCACGGAAATCCATAACAGTATTTCTCAAGACATAGCGCTGTGGTTCCATGACTCCTTCCTTACGAACCGTATTACAGGGATCGTGAAGGGTCACTGGGAGTGGATTTTTAGTCTTATCGAGTTTAAGGCTGCCATCTTTTATCCATTCAGCATACTTCTCGACGATGTGGCGTACTGGGATCGGTTTACCTTTCCAGAAAGTACGGGCAAACATTCGTGTCGATCGGAAGGCATGACCACATTCTGTAACGACAATCTCTTTAGCATTTAATCTCTCAGCTTCTTCAAAGAGCGGTCGTGAGATTTCCTGGAATTCATCATTTTTCCCTGTGAAGAGACAGATATTGGTAGCATCCCACCGCTTACTGCTAATCGTATAATTAGCTTTGGCAGCATGAAAGACGTGTAAAATCGTCTGCAGTTCATGGGGATAGTGTTTAACCTCTCTGGCATTAAAACCAAAGATAAAATCAGCATCAGGCTTGTCTAAAGGCACTTTATAAGTAGGATCATTCAGTTCTGCCTGAAGTTCCTCCTCAAGCCACTCTAGAGTCTCATCAAAATCGAGTTGCTCGACAGCCATCTGGTTACCTGTGCGCATATGGTCATCAGCAATGATTTGTAAATGACCGGGTGGCATTGGCGTCTTTCCTCGGAAAGCCCTTGTTATCGCGGCGATGTTAACACCCATGGGGCATTCCACCGTACATCGTTCACACATATTGCAATTCCAGACGAATGGATCGCTAGTTAATTCTTCCCGCATTCCAAGTGCTACTTTGCGAATGAATTTACGAGGATCCTGATCCTCAATTAAATTACTATACACACAACCAGCCGTACACATACCACAAGAAAGGCAATTGGAAAAATCATAACCTTTTAATAATCCAGCCACTTCATCTCTCAAGGTAGGATCTAAGCTTTTAACTCTAATGGGTTCAGCCATTCTTACTATCACCTCCGACTTGATTAATATTCATTAGGGAGCTCTTTTAATTGAGCCATGGAAAAGACTGGTCCATCTTTACAGACATACTCTGTTCCGATATTGCAACGACCACAGATTCCCAAGCCGCACTTCATACGCATTTCTAAGGACGTGTAAATTCGCTCAGGTGGGAAGTTGAGTTTTTCTAAGACAGGTAAAGTATACTTGATCATGGCTGGGGGTCCGCAAACGACAGCATAAGAGTTAACCGAAGAAGGAGCAATTTGTTCAGTAATGGTTGGAATAAAGCCAACATGTTTATTCCAGCCTTCTGCTGGCCTGTCGATGGTGGTGACCAAATTAATGTTGGGGTTATTCTCCCACTCAGCTAATTCTTCCTTGTAGAGCAATAAGCCAGGGTTTCTGGCACCGTAAATAACCGTAATATCACCATAGTCACCACGATGCTTAGGATCGAGCATGTATTTAGCTAATGAACGCAGAGTCGTAAAAGCAAAACCGCCACCGATAATGACAAGATTTTTCCCTTTAAACTCTTCGATGGGATAGTAATTACCCATCGGTCCTCTAACTCCTACCATGGTACCCTCTTCCATGAGGTGTAAGGCATTAGAGACACAGCCTACTTTAGCTACCGAAAACTTGAGAATTCCAGGTTCAGTCGGAGAGGTTGCTATTCCAAAGGGAGCTTCTCCATGACCATAGGCGCTTAGTTCTGCAAACTGACCTGGCATATATTTGAAGTTCTCTTCATCTTGTTTGTTTAAATACTCTAAAGTAAAGGTGTTGATCAGCTTGTCTTCAGTTTCTACTAAATTTTTAACCAGCTTCATTGTTATGGGTATATAAGGATTCTGTTGCATCATTCCACCACCAATTCTGCTTTGTTAGCCCCATCAATGACTTGTCGAATATCCATATTAACTGGGCAACTTTTTATGCAGCGACCACAGCCTATACACGACATAGATCCATTGTTATGGACAAAATAGTTGAACTTGTGCATTAACCGCTGACGCCAACGGGCCTTTTTCTGATCTCGTGGGTTATGACCAGAACCATGAAGTGTAAAGAGAGGGGCCATACAGCCATCCCAGGTTCGTACTCTGGTACCTTCATTTTTTCGCACTTCCTCGGAAATATCAAAGCAATGGCAGGTAGGACAGGAGAAGGAACAAACATTACACCCGATGCATTTTTCTTGGAGAGTATCCCAAAACGGATTAGTAAACATTTTGTCAAGTTTACTGGTAATCGTTGAAACATCTACCTTGCTCGTGGTTTCTGCGCTTTTAATTTTATCAACCAAGGCTTGTTCATCCACTGTCAGTTCTGATAATGCTTCGAAACGAGCAGCTAAGGCTTGCCCTTTCTCAGTGATCACTTCTACTTCGTAGGCATCTCCGAGATCGATCAAAAATAGATCGGAACCTTCACTGCCTGCTGGAGAAAGATCAAAAACGGAGCAAAAACAAGTCGGGGCAATTTTGTTACAGGCAACTCCGATTATGACTGATTTATCACGTCGTTCAAAATAATAAGGGTCGGTATACTGATCATTTTTGAAGACCATATCTAAGAGTTGCATCCCTTTAGCATCACACGGTCTAATTCCAAAAAGAACAGTATTTTCAACTTTTAGTTCGCTCTTAACAGTTACCTCTTTACCCTCTTTCTTATAAGACATGAGTTTTTCATGTTGAGGGAAAAAGAAGGCTTTGGGAGGAAGCTTAGAATTTAGATAATCTTGCTTGACTTCTGAGAAGCTTTTAACTCCTTTGAAAGCAATTCCGCTAGCATCACTAACCGGAGCAATTATTTGGTACTCAGCCACTAAAGCATCAAATGCTTGGCCGAATTTTTCTTTACTTATCTTCATTATCTTCACCTCACTCCTTTACCAAGAACTGTTCTTCTGGATCATTTGTGCTATAGACATTTAGAGCAGGTTTAACGTCTTCGTTGATCCCTGATTCATGGTTATACATTTCGTAAACATCTTTAGTCATTTTGCGATTTAAGGCCCGAATATCCACCCCTTGTGGACAGGCACGGCTACAAGTCCCACAATCAACACAACGGCCAGCTAAGTGCAGCACACGGCCAGTTTGGAAGAGAAGATTTTCTGCACGATCCACTCCGCCTGTCAACCACCTTGGGGAATTGCAATCCACAAAACATTCCTGACAATAGCACAAAGGACAAGCATTACGGCAAGCATAACAGCGAATGCACTTGCTCATTTCTGCTTTGAAGTACTCTTGGCGCTCGCTCTCAGATTTATCTTCCATAGCGGTAACGTCTGCAAAGGCAGTAACCTCTTGAGAAACTTCAATCAATTCGCCAACTTGGAGATCCACCAAGACTGGATTTGGGTAACGGCAGGTTTGGCAGGTAGCATCTTTTACTTCAGTAAAAAGATACTCTTTATCCCCTTCCATTCCCTTAACGGATACTTTTCCGTCGCTTATACTAGCTTCGAGAATTTCCCCTACTTCGGCCTCGATCTTTCTCTGATCGATGACCCCTTGACAGGAAACACCGATGATATACAAGTCATCTCTAAGCAATTGGTTTTCCTGTAACAGGACGACTAAAGCGCGACTGTCACATCCTTTAGCGACAATGGCTTTTTTGCCAGGAGTCTTAGCCACAAAGGCCGCTAAATTATTCTCGCAGGTTTCATCCCAAATCAAGGAGTCAACCTCTTGAACGGAATGCACAAAGCAAGGAGTTGCTTTTAAGGGTAAGGAACCTTTTTCGTAGCCAATAACAACGTCTACTTTTCCTTCAGCCAGTAATTGACGGGCCTTTTCTCGGATATCGTTTATGATATTATTCATCCGTTGCACCCCCGTCATCTACTTTAAAGACCCCTTTATTAGGTCCAAGTGCACTAACCCGTTCGGTAACCCCTTTTACGACTTCCGCAAATCGGCCACCTTCTGCAGCTGATACCCAAGAAAAGTTAACTCGATCTTCTTCTAAACCCACATGGGTTAGCAACGATTTAATGAGCGCAAATTTTCTGCGTGCAACATAGTTGCCACTTATATAATGGCAATCCCCTGGGTGACATCCGGAGACCAAGACTCCATCAGCGCCATTAGCCATAGCTTTTAAGATATACAAAGGATTGATTCTGCCGGAACACGGGACCCGAATTGTTCTAATGGTGGGTGGATATTGAATTCTGCCAACACCCGCTAGATCCGCGCCTGCATAACTACACCAGTTACACAAGAAAGCAGCAATTTTTGGATCGTACTTTTTATTTTCAGCTTCTACCTGAATTTCTCCCATAATCATCTACCTTTCCCAATCATTATTGGCTCACAAACATTTATAGGAAATTCAACATCTCAACAATTTGCTCGTTTGTGCACCCTCTGAGGCTAATGGCTCCGCAGCGGCAACTTGAAGCACAGGCTCCACAGCCTTTACATAGAGCATCGTTAACAACGGCTAGGCGATTGACCAAATCAACCGTGACTGCTTTGGCCGAACAAACCGCTTCACAAGTCCCACAAGCAGTACATTTACGCTTGTTAACAAAGGCATTTAGACCAGCAGATTCAACCTGATCTTTAGACAAGGCCACACCCGCGCGTCCTGCAGCGGCTTTAGCTTGCGCAATGACTTCTTCCATGTTCTTGGGACTGTGTGCGATACCTGCCATAAAGACGCCATCAGTACTAAAATCGACTGGGCGCAATTTCATATGAGCCTCTAAGAAGAAACCTTCAGCATTTAAGGGGATTTTGAACCACTTAGAGAGTTGTCTGCCATCGGCAGGTGCTTTAATGGCAGCAGCTAAGCAAACCACATCTGCTTCAATTTCTAAGGGGCGATCTAAGACGTGATCTCGTACCGTTACAATCAGGGTCTCCCCTTCTTTAGTCAAGACTGGCTTTTCATTCTCACTATAACGGACAAAGATGATTCCAATTCGTCTCGCTAGCTCATAGTCCTCTTCAAAGTAACCATAGGTTCTCATATCGCGGTATAAAACGAAGACATTAGCCCCTGGATTTTTGGTTTTAACTTTAAGCGCTAATTTAACCGATTTAGTACAGCACGTACGGCTACAGTAAGGGTTTTCTTCACAACGCGAGCCAACGCATTGAATAAAGACGAAATTCTGGGCATTTTCTATCTTTGAGTCATGGTTATAGATTGCCTCATCCATTTCAATTTGGGTCATTATTCGCTGATCTTGGCCGTATAAATATTCCTTAGGCTTGTATTCTTGCCCACCAATGGTCAGGATTGCTACACCATGTGCTATCTGTTCGCCATTTTCTAAAGTGGTTGTAAAGCTGCCTAAGAAGCCACCAACCTCTTTGATGCCCACACCTACATGGAGTTTGATCTTGGGATGGTTGCTTACTTGGTCGATAAGCCCAGCAACAAATGCTTTCATATCTTCTCCTCTGAAGCCAGTGGAGAATCTTCGCGCAACGCCGCCTAGAACTTGGTCTTTTTCAACCAAATGAACTTCGTAACCTTGATCTGCAATGGATAGAGCACTGGTCATACCCGCTACTCCGCCTCCGATGACCAAGGCAGCATGGTTCATGGCCATGAAGATCGGTTGAACAGGCTGTTGCATGGAAGCGCGGACAATCGCTAACTTTGTCAGATCTTTAGCCTTTTCCGTCGCTTTTTCCGGCTCATGCATATGAACCCAAGAACATTGGTCACGGATATTGGCCATGTCAAACAGGTGAGCATTTAAACCGGCTTCCTTCAACGTCTCTTGGAATAAAGGCTCGTGGGTTCGTGGACTACAGGAAGAGACCACAATTCTATTCAACTTTTGTTCGCTAATCAGAGCTTTGATCGAAGCCTGAGCATCTTGAGAACAAGCATAGATTTTATCAGTTGCATAAGCCACGGTGGGCAGAGTCTTAGCGTACTCAACGACGCTAGGGACATTGACAACGCCGCCAATATTGACCCCACAGTGACATATAAAGACACCTGTTCGGATAACATCTCCGGCAACATCCAGTTCGGCTGGATATTCTTTTTCACTGACTAAGGTTCCCCGCTGATCCGCTAATAAAGCGGAAGCTGATCCGGCAGCTGCACTGGCTTGCATAACAGTTTCCGGAATATCTCTGGGTCCGCTAAAGGCTCCGGCCGCAAAAATCCCTGCTTTAGAGGTATTTACTCCAGTGAGGGGTTCAAGCTCAGCAAAGCCAAATTTATTGACTTTAAGATCTAACAGTTTGGCTAATTCTTTAGAGCTATCTCCTGGTTCAATCCCCACAGATAGAACGACTAAATCAAATTGGTCAGTGCTGATTTGACCGTCTTCTGTCGAGTATCTTATGACAGCGTCTCCAGAACCATCTTTGGCTTCGGTTACTTCATATATACGGGAACGAATGAAGTTAACTCCATGTTGATTCTTAGCACCTTCATAATACTTTTCAAAGTCTTTACCAGGAGTTCTCATATCCATGTAGAATATGGTAGTATCAACCGGTATATGGCTGTGTTCTTTAGCGATGACTGCTTCTTTTATTGCGTACATACAGCAAACACCGGAACAGTAATTTTTATCGATTTTGACGTTTCTGGAACCGACACACTGAATCCAAGCGATCTTCTGTGGTTCTTTTTGGTCAAAAGGCCTTACCAAATGACCGTCAAAGGGCCCTGATGCGCTGAGCAGACGCTCGAACTCCAGACTTGTAATAACGCTTTTGATTTGTCCATAACCGTAGTAATCGAGGCTAGAGGCATCAAATACTTTAAAACCAGGATTAAGAATCATCGAGCCTACTTCAACTTCAAATTCTTTGTCTTCCATCTGATGGTCTATTGCCCCAGCTTGACAGGCCTTAACACATTTCAGACAAATGTCCTTACCTTTGGCTTTACCGCGGGTTTGATACAAACAATTCTTTTCGTCAATTCCATAGGCATTGGGGAAGGCTTGCGAATACTGTTTGAAGGCAGCTTTGCGTTTTCCTAAGCCCTGGTTGAATTCATCATCGACTTTAACTGGACAAGCTTCAGCGCAGGCTCCGCAACCCGTACATTTTTCGAGATCAATATAACGTGCCTTTTGCTTAATGGTAACTTTGAAATTACCTGCTTCTCCTGCTGTTTTGACAACTTGTGAATTGGTGTAGGTTCTTACATTAAGATGGCGTCCGCATTCCACTAATTTTGGGGATAAAATACACATCGAGCAATCATTGGTTGGGAAGGTCTTATCCAACATTGGCATAGTTCCGCCAATTGCTGACGATTCTTCTACCAAATGAACTAAGTATCCCGACTCTGCTAAATCCAGTGCAGCTTGAATCCCGGCAATTCCTGCGCCAACAATCAAAACAGAACCTATTTTATTTTGACTCATTACAACCCCTCTTTCTTCCTTACTCCTTATTAAAGATAGTTACAACAATCACAAGGAACAGTTTATTAATTCGCCATATAAAGCATAAATCCTTTCTCTATATGACAAAAATTTTAAAAATTATGTTATTTACGAAATTAGACTTATCTTTTTTAATCCAAACGGCTTAAATCCATGATTTTTTCTAGAATCCCACTCCTAGAAGTGGGATTCTAGGGTTTCTTGTACTCACTATTTAACAAATTAAGGGGAACGCCTTCCCTAGTATATCTTGGTGAAGCTCGGTAGAAATATCTATTTCTCGTCCTAAGCTAAAGGAGTAGAGGGTGCTTTTTACGACCTTGATCTTGGTTAACTGCTCGATAGCCTGAGCGTAAAGTGAAAGTTGAAGGGCATATCGTTTTTTCAAGACCTCCTCAGGATCCATCACCTTATCTGTCTGAAATGAATCCGTCTTGTAGTCGAGAATTTCCGCTTTTTCCTCTTGGCGATCGTCAATATAAATAATCACAACATCGATAACCCCTTGGACTAAAACAGTTGTTTGATCCTCAGCTGGAATCGTCAAGGTAAATGGGACTTCTCGAAGTACTTTTTCTGCCTTAAAGAGCCGCTGTCCAAGTGGAGATCCCAGAAACTCAACAATTTGACTTGCCTGAATGATGCTCTTTTCCTCGGCACTGAGAATTTCACGTTCCTCGAGTAGATTCAAGAATTCGAGAATATAGTCCAACTGTTCTGTCTGAACTAAGGTTGGCCAGAGATTTCTCAGTTCCTTAAAGGGAATGTGCTGCATTACCGCGTGCAAGGCTGTTCCTCGTTCTGCAGCTGTCATTGATTGCGCGACTTGAAGAAATTTAGGTCGTTTCATAACATCAGCTTGCTTAGAGAGCGTCGAAATCGGGGAAACGTCGTCTTGGGTATGCCAATTATTCTGCCGTTTTAGTTCGCTCACACTTGTTTTGGCTATTTGGCGAACAGATTTATGGTGGGGATATTGCCAGCTTAACCGCTGGCTGACCTCAACAAACCATTGCTCAACAGTTTTGTCTTCAACTGGGCACTCTGATTTGTTTTGGTTTACTAAGTTAATACTTTCTTTAAGGTCCGCTATTTCACCATCGTTATCCTTATCATCCTCTTCTCGATATACTTCGTCACTCTCTTCGTGATACCTCTCGCTACTTTCTTCATTAACTGGCATCAAACTTTGATGAAGATGGATTTCCCAGCGTGAACCTGCTTCAGGCAGGGAAAACGTCCTTTGAGGGTTTTCTGGGAATTCTGCTGTCCCGAAGAGCGGTTGGGGATGGCGGGCTAGGGCAGGTCCAATCCAATCTAGAAAACATTTGGCACTCCGAAGTTGACCATCTGGTAAGGGGATTTCGTTCCACTCCGAAGTTCGTTGCCATTTGGCAAGTGTTTTATCGAAGGTATCTATATTACCATAGAGAAAAAGTCGTTCCTTAGCTCGAGTGAGTGCTACATAGAGGATCCTTAATTCTTCAGCCAATGATTCTTGGGCTAGACGTTGTTTGAGAGCGTACTGGATTAAGGAGGGGTAGCGAACATTGTTTTCCACATCGATAATCGGCATACCCATTCCTAGCTTTGAGTGGAGGAGCACCTTTCCCTTGAGGCTTTGTGTGTTAAACGTTCGTCCTAAACCAACGACAAAAACAACTGGGAACTCCAAGCCTTTGCTGGCGTGAACTGTGATCAAACGAACAACATTTTCATTTTCTCCTAAAGCACGGGCATTGCCCATGTCTTTGCCTTGTCCTTGAAAGCGATCTAAAAAACGGAGAAAACGGAACAAGCCACGGTACCTTGTGGATTCAAAGCGACTAGCACGGTCATAGAGGACCCTTAGGTTAGCCTGACGCTGAATGCCTGCTGGCAAGGTCCCCACATAAGTCAAGTACCCGGTCTCTTCATACAGAGACCAGAGCAGATCCGCTAAGGATGATCGACGAGATCTGGTTCTCCAGGTTTGTAGGTTACTCCAAAACCTGGTGATTTTATCCTTAAGTGCCGGAGCACTGCCTAAAATAACTTGGGCCTTCTCTAGTCGTCGCTCCCAAGATTCTTCATAGAGACCTAAGATTTGTCTGAAATCCCTTTCTAGCTCCTTGGTCAAAGTTTCATGTAGTCCGGCCCATACTCCTAGGGTTAAGGCCTCAAAGAAGTCTCCTTCAGGCAGCATCATTCGGACTTTGCCTAACTCACTCCCATTTAGACCCACGAGGGGAGAACGCAGGACCGCCGCCAAGGGAATATCCAGACGTGGATTGTCGATTGTCTTAAGCAAGGACAACATTGTTTCCACTTCGCTGGCTCCGAAGTAACCACTGGTTGTTTCCGCATAGACGGGAATGTTAGAGCTTTGGAATTCTTCTACATAGATCGGGGCAACCGCTGAATACGAGCGCATCAAGATGACAATATCCGAATAGCGGACGGGACGAAAAAGTTTAAGCTCTTTATCAAAGATTTGAAATTCTGACTCTTGCACCATGTGCTGTATTCGTTCACTGACTAATCGGGCTTCGATCCGTGCCTTATCAAGATCTTCCGGAGATAAGGTTTCTTCCGTCCTTGAAGAGGACTGCGCCTCCGTGTCTAAGTTGCTTTCTAGAGAAGAAGATTCTCTGTCGGCCGTTCCCTCATCACAGGAAAGGTCGGTTAATTGTTTCTTTATACTGCTAGAGTCAATCAGGTGAACTTCAATCGGTCCTTCTGCTGTGCGCAGTTGATCTTGTCCAGAGACAAATGAGGCACCATATTGTAGAGCTGCTTGGTCATCGTAGGAGATTTCTCCTGCGCCCTGGGTCATGATCTGACGAAAGAGGAAATTTACTCCGTCTACCACTTCAAGACGACTTCGAAAGTTCTTGTTGAGATCTATGACAATCTTCGCTTCAGCTGGTTCACTCAGCGAACTAGGGGTCCAATGGGGCAATGTGCTGTATTTGGTAAGAAATAAGCTGGGATCGGCCATGCGAAAGCGATAAATGCTTTGCTTCACGTCTCCGACCATAAAAAGATTAGGAGATCCCTCTTGCCTCGAGACAAGCTGTAAGATGCGCTCTTGGACGGGGTTAATATCTTGGTATTCATCCACCAGCACTTCCGCAAAATACTCCTTTAATCCTTGGGCGATGGGCGAAGCATCCCCCTCTACCTCCAGTAATTGCAGCGCAAAATGTTCTAAATCCGTAAAGTCTAAGATGTTCCGAGATTCTTTGGCTGCCCTATAGACTTGAGAGAATTCTTGGACTAAAGCACTGAGTGTTTCTACCATCGTCCCCATCTCGCGAAGGGCAGGAAGTTGGAGCTTTATAGGAAAGGCAAAGACGTTATCCTTGAGAGAATTGAGTTTCTTCTTAGCCTCATCTCTTAATTTCTTGCATTCTTCTTGTAATGACTTTTGGGTTGCTTCGTCAAGGTCCTCTGGTTCCAGGTCAGAGGTGGGTATTTTCTTAGATTTCGAACGAATTGGCTTTAACTTAGAAAAATTGACGGCGCATTGTAATTGTGTTTCGACCTGGGTCCAATCTCCTTCTTTCAAGACACGATTTAGTAAGCCAACTTGATTTAAATCATCTTGGATTGTCTCTGCATAGGGCGCTGGCCCACCTTGATGGCAGGTGATCTGGAGGGCTCGTTCAAGTAGATTTAAACTTTCACCGACACGATCCAGGAGTCCTTGGCGGACGGATTGTCCCCATTCGCTTTGCATCAAGGATTCAATAGAATCCCACACATAGGCCTTCTGAAGAGCATTCAGCCATTTAGCTGGCAGTGGTTGACTATAGGCAAAATTATAGAGATGCAAAACATGATCCATCAAAGGTTGGTCATCACGATCCGAACCAAAGGCATCGACAAGCTTTAAAAAGGCGAGGTCTTCTCGTTCATAGTGAGTTTCAAAGAGGTCTTCAACCATGTCCTGACGCAAAAGTTCAGCTTCTGCTTGATCAGCAACTCGAAAGGCTGGATCTAGTTCAAGTTGGTAAAAATACTTGCGGATCAATTCCAAACAAAAGGAATGTAAGGTCGTAATGCTGGCCCGATTCAGCAGGGTGCGTTGGTTTAAGAGACGCTCAACTGCTCCCATCTCAAGTTCCTGAAACAAAGCATCATCTAAAGCTTTGCCGATACGCTCTTTCATTTCGTTAGCTGCCGCTTTAGTAAAGGTTACGACAAGAAACCGATCCACATCGACTGGCTCTTCAAGGTCTGTGATTCTGTGAATCAAGCGTTTTACGAGGACCGCAGTTTTACCAGAACCAGCAGCAGCAGCTACCAAAAGCTGGCCCCTTAATTGGATGGCGGCTAATTGTTCCGCTGTCCATTTTGGCTCACTCATCTTCGATCCCCTCCTTCCAACCAGTTGAGATCAAGGTTTTTAGAGCTTTTGAGTTCTCTTAGTTGTGGGCGGTCATCGGCTGAGGATCCAAAATTTTGCGTGGAGGTCGTGATATTCTCGACACGCTTCCAGACCTCCTCTTGCTTCAAGGCAGGTAGGTCTCGATATTGGTTTTCTGGAAGATAAGGATCAAAGTGACACACGGGTTTATAAGAACAGTATTGACAGCCCGTGCTCTTTCCTCTTCGGTATGGAGATAGGGAAATATCTCCATCTAATAGCCTTTCCCCTGTCTGTCGGAACCACTTATGAAGATAATCACTAAGCATCGAAAACTGGTCCTCAGTCAGGACATTGGCGCCTTTCTTAAAGGTTCCATCTTTTTTTAAGTTTAGCCCGAGTAAATCCGATTGTCCGGTGGCAAAGGAAGAATCCATGGCTTCTAAGACCCGTGGATTAGCTAATAGATACCCACTGACTTTGATGGCTTGGACACGACGTTGTTCCAATTCTTCCGAACTAATCGGGATCTTCTCTTCCAGCTGGGGTTCCAGGACAGGAAAATACAGAAACCCTGCGGGGACCTTCTGCGGTAAAGCGCTATCCAGATTGGCAGTTATATCTGATCGTAAGACTCCCACTTCTACAAGTGGGAGTGCTACCCCCGGCTCTGCTTCGGTGGGGGTAGAGTCCCCCACCGAAGACTCGATGTTCAACTTTAGTTGAACGAGTTCACTAAGCAAGCTATCTGACTGGATTGGCGACTGATTTTCAGCTTGCCCGGATAAACCAAAAGCTGAGGATGTGGTATTAAGTAAGACTTCAGCCCCCTGCAAAGCGACATTTAAATAGGCGAGTAATTGAAGATTTAGTCCATAATAAATCGTATCCAGCGCTAAGCTTAGCTCACGGGATTTGTAATCGAGAATTCGCAAATACACTTGTCCATCTAGAAAGGCGGCATCTACACGGTCAATTTGTCCGCATAAAAGCAGAGAATCCTCTTCCGTCAAAGGGATCTCAATTCCCGGCAATGTTTGATCAGGACCAAAGCCAACTTCCAGCTGAATCGGAATGAAAATCCCTCTGCGAGCATGTTCAGCGAGGACTTTCACAGCGTGATGAACCGTGCGCTTTAATTTATGAGTTAAATAGCGGTAGCGGGCGCTGCTTAGGAGGATTTTATGTTGCAGATTTGGGGCTAGTCCATCCGCAAGCTCACTGACGAGTGCCCAAGATTCTTCCTTGGTCAATTTGCCCCAATCTAAGCCGCGTTCCTGGAGTTGGATTGCGAAATCATGCAGGAGGGTATGAAAAAATTCGCCCATATTGGGGCTGGATAACTGATATGTAGGTCTTTCTCGAAGCTTGAGCCCATAACGGGCATAATGACCAAAGGGACACTTAGCAAATTGTTCTAAACGAGAGATACTGGCCTTTAGACGTTTACCGTATAAGCGGCGTGCGAGAGGACGTTGAATTTTTTCTTCCTGATTTTGGCTGAAAAGACTAGCGCGAAAACGTTCCATTTGATTATTGCGAAGAGAATCCTGGGTCAGCCATTTCTCAGTAGCTTTCCACAGTGGGGATAGTGGCTCCCCTTGACGCAAGGTGCGTAGTTGTTCTGCATAGGCTTGAAGGGCAGTATCGGGATGACTAAGGCGTTGAATATCCTCTTGGTTCCCTAAGAAACTTTCGGAAAGGTTTGGGAAAAGCTGCCTCAGTCTTCTCACAACGGGTGAAACTGTGAGACCTTTCCCCTCCTCATCCGTGAGCGGGTAACAAACCACCAGCTTTTCAGTAGCTCGGGTAAGGGCAGAGTAGATAAAAAATTGTTCTTCAAAGGTCTGAGCCTTTCCTTTGGGAGCCAGTGGGATACCAACAAGCTTCAATTGTTCCCTTTCATACTCGTCAAAAACACCGTCTGTTCCCGGCCGAGCAGGCAGTACACCCTCATTGGCTCCTAAGAGGAAGAGAACCCTAACTTCAGGATTTCGGGAACGATCTAAGGACCCCACTAATACTTGGTCTAGTCCAGGTGGTATCAGGCCCAGTTCAATAGCTTCCAGACCAGAGGCGAGAATTAAAGAATAGTCTTCAAGCTTCAAAGACTCATCCCCTAATCCTGCCACAATTTCATCAAGGACTTGGATAACGGCTTCCCAGATTTGGGCGTGGAGTCTAGCCTCGCTAAGATTTCCCTCCTGCTGAGCCTGCAGTGACCAT
>DOPS01000281.1:0-18995 GCA_003512645.1 Desulfosporosinus sp. | reverse complement strand
ACATAACTCCTTGGCTGCCATGGCATCTGCTCCATAACCATCCGCTCCAATATCGTCCGCGAAACTCTGGGAAACGGGTGCTCCACCGATAATCACCTTTATTCCGTCGCGTAAACCTTCTTCTATTAATAGTTCAATGGTAGTTTTCATATTTAGCATGGTTGTTGTCAAAAGAGCCGACAATCCGACGATTTGAGGTTTATGCTCTTTAACCGCTTGCACAAACATTTCAGGTGAAACATCTGTGCCAAGATTAATGACTTTAAATCCACCACTTTCCAGGATCATACAAACTAGACTCTTGCCAATGTCGTGAAGATCACCTTTAACAGTCCCAAAGACGATTGTCCCTGCAGTGGGCATATCTGATTCTGCGATGAGAGGCTTAATCAACTCCATTCCAGAGGCCATGGATTTTGCTGACATCATCACTTCCGGAACATACATATCCTCTGCCTTAAACCTGACGCCGACTATATTCATTCCGGCAATAAGACCCTCGTTGATAATGCGTAAGGGATCGACCTTGCTATCAATCATTTCTAAAGTGATTTCTTTAACTTTTTGGAAATTACCGTTAAGAACCGCATCCGCTAGTTCGTTAAAACTACTCACTTGGAAATCCCCCTCTTATATGCTTCTTTATTTCATATTGCTCGTCCGCTGCAAATAATCGTCTTGGGCTCTTTTCAAGATCTTATCAATTTCAGCATTGACCTCCACGCTGAGAGGTTCAACCCGGTGGGTTGCCAGTAATTCTTTAGCTCTTAATCTAGCACTTTCTTCGACCTTATCTTTATTTATGGACCATTTCTCATAGGTTTGCCGGTCGCTAAGGTTGGGTTTCCAAAGCTCACCAGCCCTAAGATGTTTTCTGGTATGCTTTTGTTCCAGAAAATTACTCTTGGATTGGATCACTTCAGCAATCACATTCACTGCCAGCTTGTCTTCAGAAACCTCAATTCCTCTGACCGTCCTCTGAATCACTGAAGATAGTTCATTATCAATCACCAACATGGCAAAACATGACGTGAGAGCGTTTTCCAGAGAACCAGCAGCTGCTATAATGTCCGTTCCGATCAGAGCGGGCATCAGGGCATTATACAAATGTTCATAACCACTCTGAGCATCGGCTATTTTAGAAGCACAAGAGTAACCCGTTGCAGTAGAAGGTATCCCGTAAAAACGGGCCAGTTGAACTGAAGCGGCAGCGGCTAGACCCATCTCCGGCATAGCCCATAGCCCGACACCAGAACGCATATCCATGAAGGTGACTCGAGGGGACATAATGACTGGGCTACCTGGTTTTAAAAGTTGACTGGCAACAACCCCTGCTAAGATCTCCGCATTATGTTGAGCTACCGTACCCACTAAGGTCATTGGCCCTGTCGAACCCATCATGGGACAAGGTATAACTCCTAAGGGTAACCCGGCTTCTACTATATCCAACATTGCTTCGGCAGGATCAAAGCCATACTCTAACGGGCTAATTGGAGATACCTCAATATAGGCAAGTGGCCTTTTTCTCAACATCTCTTCCCCGCCGGCGACTACCCTTAATAATTCAAGAATATATTTCATTTCATGAGAAGATTCTGCTGTGATTCGCACGGGTTTCGTAGTATTGCGCAACATCGTTGCCGTCTCTACCGAAACAATGATCTCCTGGGGAACATCCCTCGGGAAAATGGGCGAAATAATATTGATATACTCCAAAGCGTCCGTCAATCTGACGAAATCTTCAAGGTCCACAAGTTTTACGTCCCTTTTTTTACCGGTGTCAATATCAATCACTGAAGGAGTCCCCACACAGGTTTGGGAGTAGGCTTTTTTCGCTCCCATCTCCACTACATGGTCATTATTTCGTCCGTATAGTTTAAATTCGGAAGGCGCAGTTTTCAGTGCCTTGTCAAGGATATCCTGACTAAACACAATTCTTCCGTCTTTTTCCTGACAGCCATGCTCCAGCAGTAAATCCTTGAGTCTCTTTGACTTGGTATGAATGCCAATTGACTTCAAAATATCCATGCTTGCTTCATGAACCTGCTGGAGTTGATCATCTGAAAATAAGTCAAACTTCACTAGCCTTCACCCCCTCTTTGTCCTTAGCTTCCGATTTCCGTTTTGCGGGCTCGTTCCAGTACTAGTCCAAATTGAGCATTAATCTCAGAGCTGATTCTTAAACCTGGATGAGCCAAAATCAAAGCCTTGGCGATTTCGCGTGCTTTATCTTCGATCTTTTCTCCTTTGTCTGCCCACTTTTCATAGGTTTGCCTATCTCCGAGGGGTGGAAGCCATAGCTCACCGGCTCTAAGATGTTTCCGAGTATGTTTCTGTTCCAGAAAATTACTCTGAGTTCCGATGACTTCGGCTATAACCTTTACTGCCAACTTTTCCTCCGAGACTTCAACACCCTTAATCGTCCTTTGAATGACGGATGACAATTCGTTATCAATAACTAGCATTGCATAGCACGAAGTTAAGGCATTGTCTAGAGAACCAGCTGAGCCAATGATGTCACTTCCTACTAAAGCTTCCATTAAAGCATTATATAAATGTTCGTATCCGCTCTGAGCATCGGCAATTTTCGAAGCACCACAGAAACCGCCCGGTGCACAGGGAATATTATACAGCTTGGCGAGTTGATTCATTACCGCTCCTGCCAAACCCATTTCTGGCATAGCCCATAGACCCACTCCAGAACGCATATCCATGAAGGTTGCCCTGGAGGACATCGTCACCGGTGCTCCAGCTCTGATCAGTTGACTGGCAATAACCCCCGCTAGAATCTCGGCATTATGTTGAACAGCAATACCCGCTATCGTCATTGGGGCCGTTGAACCCATCATTGGACAAGGTTCAACGCCTAGCGGTAATCCTGCTTCAACAACGTCTATTAGGGCCTCGGCTGGGTCAAAGCCATAATCGAGTGGACTTAACGGAGATATAGGAATCATAGCGATTGGTTTCTCCGTTAAAGCATCTCTTCCCCCTGCTGCTAGTGCTAATAGTTCAATGATATAGGGCAGTTCACGTGCCCAATGATATAGGGCAGTTCACGTGCCGATTCTATACAAATACTTAAGGGCTTCGAAGTGTTGCGCAACAGGGTTGCCGTTTCATAAGTTAATATTATTTCTTGAGGGACATCTCTCGGGAAAATGGGAGAAATAATATTTACGAATTCCAACGAATCTGCCAACCTTGTATACTCTTCAAGATCTTTTACCGTAACATCCCGTTTTTCACCTGTTTCTAAATCCATCATCGACGGAGTACCGACACAAGTTTGACAATAAGCCTTCTTTTGTCCGATTTCCAAAACAGGTGAGTTATTTCTGCCATAGAGTTTGAATTCTTGGGGCACTGTTTTCAGAGCTTTGTCGATCACTTCCCGAGTAAAAAGAATTCGACCCTTTTCTTCTTTGCACCCGTTATCCAACAGTAACTTCTTAAAGCGTTCAGATGTTGTATGAATTCCTATTGTCTCAAGGACTTCCAAGCTCGCTTCATGAATTTGAGATACTTCCTCGTCCGCTAAAAGCTCGAACTTCATCCGTCTTTCCTCCAATCGCTTTAAGCCCTGCCTATAAGTTTTTTTGCAATTACGACTGAGCTTAAAGCATCTTCAGCATAACCGTCAGCCCCGATCTTTTCTGCCCAAGCTCCATTGATCGGAGCCCCACCAATCATCACTTTAACTTGGTCCCTTAAACCTTCTTCAATTAAAAGCTCGATAATCTCTTTTTGCCTGCCGATGGTTGTAGTTAGCAATGCTGAAATGCCTATGATATCAGGTTTAAGCTCCTTAGCCTTTTCAATAAACTTATTGGCTGGCACGTCGATTCCCAGGTCTATCACTTCAAAGCCTGAGGTTTTAAGCATCATCCCGACAATGTTTTTCCCAATCTCATGCAAGTCACCTTGAACCGTCCCCATTAATACCTTGCCATAAAACTCACGGGCCGTTCCCACGAGCAAAGGCTCAAGTTTTTTTACGCCCGCATCCATAGCTTTCGCACCTAAAAGAAGATCCGGCAAATAGTAATGTCCAGTACTAAAATGGTCTCCAACAATCGTAATACCTTTGGTCAATGCTTCATTAAGAATAATTAACGGCTCGATCCCTTGACTGATCGCTTCCTCGGTCAATTCAACCACCAGTTCTGGGTCCCCCTCGACCACTGCTTCGATGAGATTATCGAGTAGTTCATTTGCCATCCCTAACACCTCCTAAATCTGGGTCCAATTCTATTAACTTGATTAATTCCGTGTCCATTACTTAGTTCCCATTAGAGACGGTTATTTTACTATTCCATATTCTATTTCTGCATCTTCCACAATCTTGCGGAGCTTTTCTGCGACACCTGCTGGCAACGGGTCTGGTTTATGGTTTTCCAGGATAGAGATTGCTGCTTCATAGGCTCTTTCCGTGAAATCCTTGCCCCCCATGTCCAACCAAGTATCCCTCATTCTTCTGTCGATTAATTTTGTCTGAGAGTGAGCTGTCTTAAAATGACGGAACGTATGCTCATTGGTTACGAATTCACCGCCGGCTCCTACCTGCTTGATGACATCCACAGCCAAAGTCTCTTCGTTCACCGCAATCCCTGAGACAGATTTTTTTATCATTTTAGCCATTTCGTTGTCCATGACTAATTGCGCAAAATCGAAAGTAATGCCGAGTTCAAGCATACCCAAACCATAGATTAGGTTTGCTCCGCCTAGAGCAGCCAATAATCCTGTTATGGTTTTTTCGTGGGCGGCTTGAGCATCGGGTACTTTACTATCTGCCTATCCACCGGCAACCCAGCTCGGCAATAAGTAGTACTGAGCTAATTTGGCGACACCGGCATTAATCATTCCACATTCCGGTGATCCGACAGGGGCTGTCGTATATTTCAAGTCCATAATCGTTGTCGAGCTTCCATAAATTACCGAAGCCCCTTTAACCGTTAGCTGGCTTAAGACAATACCGCTCAAGACTTCAGCATTATGGGTCACCAGTGTCCCTGCCAGGGTGACAGGTGATGATGCGCCCGCCATTGCCATAGACAGAATATTGACAGCGATACCCGCTTTTGCAGCCTCGATAATTACTTCTGTACAATCCGTAACCAACTGCAAAGGACTAGTAGGACAAACGATCGTACTATAAATTGGTCGTTCTCTGAGCTTATCTATACCTCCAACAATAGCCGCCGCCATCTCTACTATTTTCTTAAAGTTTTTGCCATTACTGGCGCCAGAAAAGCAATGTTTAGAGGTATTCGTAAAGTAAGCTTCAGCTTCATGAAGTGACCCAACTAGGGCATTTTCATCTTGAGCTGCAACCGCTCTTTCATAAACATCGATTTCGCTCATTGCGTCACACACCAGCGCTGTATTTGCAACGTCTTGTTTGGTTGTTTGTCTGTACTCCTTTGTATATGGATCAATCACTCGAATGCCCTCACCGAAATTTGTAAATCCTACTCGGTTGGCCTCTAAAATCATGTCATTTTTAGGATTTCTACCTGCCAGGAAAATTGAACTTGGAGCAGAACGGATAGCGTCTTCCACCAAATACGCAGGAAACTTAACCATATGTGATGTGTGGTCAACTATTGCTCCTCCGCTGGCGAAGATCTCCCTTGCTTCTTGACTTTCAACCTTAATCCCTGTATTTTTCAGGACATCTAAAGTAGAACAGTGGATAGCATATAGTTCGTCTTCGGTAAACAGGTTAAGCCCTACTCCCTCTTGGCGACTTGCTCCCGCAAATAAGTTCCTTTTCAATCCACTCACCTCCACAAACTCCGTTAATTTTCTTGACCTATTAGGTTCTTTTCAAGAGCAAAAGTGCCTTGGTTACTGCTTCCGCTGCATCCTCAGCATAAGCGTCCGCACCAATGCGGTCGGCCCAACGTTGGGTAGCTGGGGCTCCACCGACCATTGTCTTAAATTGCTCACGCAAGCCGTTTTTACGAAGCTCGTCCTCAAGCTTTTTCTGACTCATTAACGTTGTGGTAAGTAAAGCGCTGGTACCAATAATGTCCGCTTTAACTTCAAGTGCTTTCTCGATTATTTTGACAACGGAAACATCTCGACCCATATCGTGTACTTGTATACCTTGAGTTTTTAGGAGAGATATGACAATCCCCTTGCCTATATCGTGTACATCCCCTTCAACCGTAGCTATAACAAATATTCCTTTATATTGGGCTACTCCACTCTGAACAATAGCCGCATCTAAAATTTTCACTGCCGCCTTCATGACTTCAGAAGACATAATTAATTGAGGAAGGAAAACTTCTCCTCTGCCAAAGAGTTCTCCCATTTCTCTTATCCCATAGCTAAATCCCGCACTAATAACTTCAACAGGATCATACCCTTCTGCAAGAGTACGCTCTGCCAATCCTACAGCTCTCGCTTGATCACACTGCAAGATGGTCTCCCTAGCCTCTAAAATAATATCTTCAATACTCAACTGCTAACCCTCCCCAATAATCTGATTAACTGATTATCTTAAGCCAGTCATTCGTTTAAAGTTTTCTACCGACCGAATTTCTATTCCCAATAATTTGGCGATGTTACATTTAGCTTGAATCCCGATTGAAGCCCCATCACGAGCTTGAACGTGACCGATATCCAGGTCTTCTCTGATCTCCTGCATGACGGCCTCGTCACATAGTTCGAAGGTCGAGATTCCTAGTTTACCAGCTACATATTCTTTTGCTTCTTTAATTTTCATGCCTTTAGCCATTTGCATACGTGCTACCAGATCTCCAGCAGTACGTATTCCGCCCATGCCTGCAGACGTCTCATGAGTTATTGCCATACCATAAGGATCCCCATGACCTATCTATAAACCGTCTGCCTTGCCAATCTCGACTAAGGCCTTATCCGCCCTCGAAACAGCATCGACTGCAGGAGTGTTAGAATTAGGAATAGCGCCTACTCCCATACCAACATTAACATGTACAGGTATGTTTGCTGCTTCCGTGCAAGCCTTGACAAAGGTAACGGTCCGCGCGAGATTCCAGGCAAATGTCTTGCTACTATTCGTATTGATGACTGCCCCGAAGATTGTGGCGCCAGCTTTTTCCGCCACTTTTACTTGTTGATGCGGGTAGAGTCCTGCTAAACGCTTTCCGTCAAAGTACAAATCTCCATGCATACCGAGAATAAACTCACCCGCCATTCCGAACTCAATGGCAATGTCGGGATATTTTTTCTTAAGAATTTCGACAGCTTTCAAAGAAGCTAGAACATCAGCATCTCCCGAGGCCCCTACTGTGTCAAAGTTAATTCCGTCTGCCCCAGCTTCATACATACGACTAGCCACATAAACCATATCCTTAATCGCATGTTCCACCGCTTCTTCTTGGGCTGCTTTTGCTTCAGAAATTTTAGCTAGTGGAAGCAGTTCAGACCAATTTTCAATGGGACCATCCGGCTTTGTATAGAGGCCAAGGTTTGGCATAGCTCCGTAAAAGATTGGTATAATGGTATTAAGTTGAACGTGTTCCATGGCCGCTGTCTCTTCGTGAATAATGGCTTTCAGTTGTTTGTAACTGTAATCAACATGAGCTAACTCCATACTATCGGAACAAAACGCCCTTTCATGGGTAAGGATTGCAGTAGATCGATCCATCGGAACGCCTGCCCGAACCGGTAGCTTTAACGTTCCTGCATCAAAGGTTACAACCACTTCGTCTCCTCGCTGTACACTCACGGTCTTGTCCGGCCTCGTGCAAATATCGAAAAGATGATCTAGCTCGCTTTGACTAAGCGCAGGGATTTTGCCACGATCAGCCGCATCATTAGTTCCCACTTCAAGATCGCGCCGCATCTCATCTGCACTTACTTTCGTCGGAGAACCATCACCATACCGTGTGAAAAATTCACTCATTCATGTTTCCTCCTTGTTGATTATTCATGATTTTGATAATAGAACGTTTGGTAAACTTATTTAGCAGAAACTAACATTTATAATGCGATGCAAAAGTTATGCCAATGGATAAATTGTCGGTTTTACCCGAACCACAACTCTTTTCATTTCTATTAACACAGTGTATTAATGAAATTTGGCATCATTCTATATGACAACGTTTTAAAATTCTGAATTTTTTAGCAAATAGACTATTTTATTAGCTGATGAATAATTTCATTGGCTAATAATGAAATTATTCATCCCCAAGCATCTTTCTCAAACAGGTTAGCCTTTAGCTTAGAAAATAAAAAAGGCCCGGTGTCAAAATCACCGAACCACTTCATTATCATCAATATTATCTGCTTATAAGTCTATAAACAGCATTTAGGCCAATAAAGTTATCTCCTAAAAGCTTATCTTATGGATGGCTATCATATAAACCCGCTAATTTAAACGATATTTTTTTAAAATTTTAACAACAGTTGACTGATTAATTTCCAATGCTTTAGCAGCTTTATACGTTGATTTATAAATATCATAAGCATTTTTTACTAATTGTTCTTCCAATTCTCTTTTAGCAAGTTTTAAGGGCATTATTTCCGTGCATGTAACCTTTTTATTATTCGTCTTTAATTCAAGAAAGTTCTGCATTGCTGCTAGTGTAATTACCTCCATATCACTTATAATTACTGCCCTTTCAAGTACATGTTCTAATTCCCTTACATTGCCTGGCCAACTGTAAGTATAAAGAGCCTGCATTACCTCTGGGGCAATAGTTTTATTCATTCCATATCTGCTATTAAATATCTCTAGAAAATACTTTACTAAGGCAGGAATATCTTCCTTACGCTCTCTCAGGGGCGGTATGTTAATTGGGACGACATTAAGTCTGTAAAATAAGTCTTTGCGAAAAAGGCCCTCATTGACCATATTTTGCAAGTTGCGGTTAGTTGCTGTAATGATCCTAGTATCTATTTTAATCTTGTTTGTACCACCGACCTTGCATATTTCCCTGTCTTGCAAAAACTCAAGTAATTTTACCTGGATCAAAAGTGGTAGTTCACCAATCTCGTCTAAAAATAATGTTCCATTATTCGCCAATTCTATTTTACCGATTTTACCGCCCTTAGTCGCGCCAGTAAAAGCCCCACTTTCATAGCCAAAAAGTTCAGATTCAATTAAGGTTTCAGGGATAACGCTACAATTAATCTTTATAAAAGGTTGATCACTTCTTAGACTTGCATAATGGATAGCTTTCGTGATAACTTCTTTTCCAACGCCAGACTCTCCTTGGATTAATACTGTTAAATCAATGGGAGCTATTTTATAAACTGTGTCCCTTACTTTGGCCATTTCTTTACTATTATATATTAAGTTAACATTGGAAAAGATCTCCTCACGCAAAGTGTTTATTTCTTGATTTTTCCTTTCAAGTTCCGTTTCCTTTTTTTCTAGTTCAGATTTTAATTTTGTGATTTCTTGGTAATCTTTAGAAGTACTAACAACTCTAGCAATTTCTCCTTCTTCATCAAAAATGGGAAAGGCAGTACTAATGACAGTCTTACCCGATTTCAAAAGCTGAATCATATTAATCTTTTTCTTTTGATGGAGGACATGCATGGTAATACTTGTGGAAAAAACCCCTTCCTTTTCTAACTCCTTGACATGTCTGCCAACTACATCACCAGCTATTACTCCAATTACTCTTTCTGCAGCTGGATTAAGACGTAAAACATAGCCAAATTGATCTGTGACGAATATCTCATCTTCAATATCTTCAAATATTTTTTTGTATTCTTGCATGGTTTGTTGAATATCAGGGGGACAGCCGCAATAATCCACTAACATTTTTTTTATTATGCCAATTCTATTAATGATTCCAATAGGATAAGATTCTTTATTTATTATTACGACAACATCAGTATTAAAATTAATCAGCTTAGCAACTGGGAAATCTTCTGTGACTACATTAAATGTTAAAGTGTACTCTAGCTCAGCTATTGTAGTTCTCTCATCTAATCCATTTGTCTCTTTAGCTACAAGAATTTCGCGCAAAAAACTATTCGCCGTTAATATACCTACAACACATTTATCGTTAAAAGTAATAACGAACTTTTTATTTTGTGTTGTAATACTATCAATAAGCGACCATAAATTATTTGAAGTTGGACTTACAATAAAATCTTGAGAAGCTAAATCAAGAAGCTTAAGCATAAATTTTCCTCCCACTAACTATAGCGGCTATACTTTTTAGCTTATAGCAAGAAAAGGCTCGGTGTAATATCACCGAACCTTTTTAAAATCTTCTAATCCAGACCCGAGCGAGGGAAGGATTTTTGCCTTGAGAGCGAATCTATTGGCGAGGAGTACGGGAGTTTCACCCGCCTGCATGAATTTAGAGTCCACGCGATCAATCCGATCTACCCCCCGTGTGTTTAACATCTATTTAAATCATACCTTAATCATTAAGCAAATTCAATGCTAATGATTGATGAAGTTATAGTTCCGCAGATGGTCGTCCTTGATTATCCCACCCTCTTAATCTGTAATAGTCGTCGAGCATCAAGTCTAGTTCTTCCCCTGTGATAACATCCCTGCCCTCGTTCAGCGGTTCCTTAAACATCCGCTTCGGGAGAGTATCCTGCTCCCTGTTAGCACCCTCGCGGAGATTAAAAACCTTAGTTAACGTGACAATCCTGTTGGCTATCTCTTCGAGTTCACACTGGGTATAATCCCAACCGGTAATCGCTTTAACTAATTGTCTAAGCTCTGGCCAGAGCATCATGTCCCTATAAAAGACACATAGTATCTGGGTATTCAAAAGCGTCAACCTATTTTCAAAATCGATGAACATTTCGGCTTTACCTTGGGTGATTGCAGGATCGATCATCCCACTTAACTCTGCCTTATAAAAGGTTGCCCTTAGATGACAGGCCCCCCTAGCCGAAGTGGAGTAAGCAAGTCCCATCCCTTTAAGCACCCGGGGGTCATAGCCGGGAGGTTCCAAACCTTTGACATGGATGGCAATATCCTCAAGATCCCAAACTATAGCGGCATGTTTAATCCCTTGGGACAAGATCCCTCCCAGGCCTCTTGCATAGGCGATATCCTCAAGTAAGTCCGCTACACCCTTTGCGTCACCATAATTCAAGTTGGCTTCGACTTTACCATGTCGAACAGCTTCCTGAGTAAAGGCTACTAAATTCCCTGCGGTGATCGTATCCATCCCTAACCGATCACATAGATCGTTTAAATAGAGGATCTCGGCTAAATCGCCGATACCACAAAGTCCCCCAAAAGCGTATATAGTCTCATACTCAGGGCCTTCTACTTTTAGCCCGTTATACTTGCCTTTAGTGACCGTTGTCAGCTTACCACAGGCTAGGAAACAAGAGGGACAGGCATTCGGTTTGACCTCATTTTCAGCGAGTAAGGTGTCTCCACTAAGGTCTCTCCAATTCTCATAAATCCCTTCGGACCAATATTTAGTCGGGAAAGTTTCTGCGCAATTCATGGTTTTAACCATCTGGGTGGTGCCGTAAGTTTGATACGCTTTAACACCAACATTTCCTTTAGCCTTGGCCGTCAAGGCTTTAATTAAATCCTTGAGCAGTTCCGGATCAGAGATCTCGGCTTGGGCCTGACCGTGGAAAACAATAGCTTTGACTTTTTTCGAGCCCATTACTGCGCCCATACCCGTGCGACCAGCCGAACGCCAATAGTTATTTTCGATACAAGCGAACCGTACTAAATTTTCCCCTGCCGGACCAATAACTATAGCCTGGGCTTCAGGCACTCCAACCTCCGCCAAAATTTTATCTTCTGTCTCATAGGTATCTTTACCCCAGAGATCGCTGGCATTTCGGAACACAACCTGTTGATCGGATATTTCTAGAGAAAGCGGCATATCTGCAACTCCCTCCAAAATAATCGCATCGTAGCCAGTTTTTCGCATCTGAGGCGCGACCTTGCCCCCTGAAGTTGCTTCCCCATATAATCCTGTTTGAGGGGATTTACTAAAGACGCCGTATCGGCTAGAACCCCACATTCCAGTACCTGTAGCGGGACCGGTAACAAAAATCAACTTGTTATCCCTTGAGAGCGGATCAATTCCGGTCTTGAGATTCTCTAAAAGTAAGTAGGAAGCTAGGCCCCTTCCCCCAAGGTAAGTTTTCAATATATCTTCCGAAATCTCCTCAACAACGTAAGTCCTAGTCGTAAGATTAATCCTCAATAGCTTCCCGAAAAAACCTTTCATTGCCTTTCCCCCATATACTTTAAACTCAGACTATAACTATTCCGCATGAGTGTTTGAATTGTTTGATCGCAACCGAGATGATTAGTCCGTAAAGGGAATTAATTTAAACACTACAGGAGCACAAAAGTCGGGGCACTGAACAGTTACCTCACCATCGAACCCTAGCGCCTGTGGGGTGACCTTCTTGCGGAGAGCAAATACAAAAGGGTACATAGCATTAAGTGCCGTGACACATACCTTACTTGACTTATCAAAATCGATTAAAGGCCCGTCTATAATAATCTGATCCCCTGCTTGGTACAATTTACATTGGGAGTTTAAGACTTCAATTTTTATTTTGTCTTCAGTAAAATTACTCATTTTATGACCACTCTTTCATTATTGAATCATTAGTGCCCTCCCAAATAGGCAGCTTTTACTTGGGGATCATCTATTAATTCACTAGCTTTACCACTCTTAAGGACTGCACCATTTTCTAGTATATAAGCACGGTGAGCAGTATGGAGAGCGGTAATGGCATTTTGTTCGACAAGTAAAATTGTTTTTCCAGCCTGATTAATGCGTTTGATCACAGCGAAGATCTCTTTAACAATTAATGGGGCGAGGCCCATGGATGGTTCATCTAATAGTAAGGTGTCCGCTCCGGTCATCAAAGCTCGTCCGATGGCCAACATCTGCTGTTCTCCGCCAGACAGATTGCCTGAGGCTTGCTTCTTTCGTTCGGACAAACGGGGAAACTGTCGATAGACATCTGCCATATCCTCTTTAACTTTGGCGTTATCTTTTCTGTTATAGGTAGCTAAGATCAAATTTTCTTCAACCGTTAATTTTGTTAGCATGCCTCGCCCTTCTGGAACATGAGATAATCCTTGACGGGCTATTAAATGAGAGGGAGAATTTGTGATGTCCTTATTTTTAAACATTACCTTGCCAGAACTTGGGCGCACCATCCCTGAAACCGCCCGTAAGGTACTCGATTTTCCGGCGCCGTTTGCTCCAATGATAGTTACAATTTCACCTTCATCGATATAAAAAGAAATCCCTTGCAGCGCTTTAATCACGCCATAAACAACTTCCAGGTTTTCGACTTCCATAATTCTGGCCATTAACCCACCTCCGCTTCACCCAAGTATGCCTTAATCACAACCGGGTTATTTTGGATTTCCTGAACAGTCCCGTTAGCAATAACCTGGCCAAAATTCATGACTGTAGCATAATCACAGAGACCTTCCACTAATTTCATCTGATGCTCAATCAAGACGATGGTTATATCGCTGTATTGTCTCTTGACTTCCTTAATAAGGCCCACTAAACCTTGTACCTCTTGCGGATTCATACCTGCAGCAGGTTCGTCCAACAACAATAGCTTTGGTTCCGTAGCCAGTGCCCTGGCGATTTCTAACTTTCTCTGCATACCATACGGCAAATTCCCAGCCTTTTCCTCCGCGCGAACATCAAGTCCAAAGAGGTTTAACAAACTATCAATTTTTGCAGATAAATCTTTAGTTTTAAGCTTCCCTAGCCCCCTGCGGTAGATTTGTCCAACATGAATGTTCTCTACAACCGTCAGGTCATTGAACAAGCGTAAGTTTTGAAAGGTCCTAGCCACTCCAAGGCGAGAGATTTCGAAAGACTGTTTACCAACCAAGCTTAATCCATCGAGGAGGATCTGACCGGCCGTAGGATGGTAAATTCCAGTGATTAGATTGAACAACGTCGTTTTACCGGCTCCGTTCGCTCCAATTACTCCATAGGTCATCTTCGCTTTAACATTAATATTAAGATTGGCAATAGCTTTCAAACCACCAAACATATGGTTCAGCTCTTTGATTTCCAGCAACTCCATGGTCAGGCCCCCTTCTGTTCAGTGCTTATCTACATAACACTTAGGTATTTGATTGTTTCGACTTTGAAAAAAAGCGTGCGAATATACCCTTTCGATTCCCTCTGAGAATTCTGGGTAAGCTCATAAGTCCTTCTGGCAAGAACAGAATAACTAAACAAATCGCTACCCCAAGGATGATTAGATAGGCTGAACTTTGCCCCCACATAACCAACATATATTGGTTTCCTACATAGAGTACAATTGCGCCAATGACTGGTCCGAATAAGGTACCAATACCCCCTAAGAGAACCATAATAACCATTTGATCCGCAATCAGCGGTCCTAAAACACTGTCTGGGTGGATAAAGGTAATCCAGTAAGCAAAGGCACCACCAATGATTCCAGCAAACATTGAGCTGATGGCAAACACCTGATTTTTAACCCATGTAGTGTTGAGCCCTAAAGTGCGGGCTGCCGTTTCTTCTTCCCGGACTGCTTTTACTTTTAAACCAAAATCACTGTGTTCGAAAAAGAAATACGCTGCAAGGAAAACAAGTAACGCTAAGCCGAACATCACGTAATAAAAGAAATTGTCATTAAGCATCGGTGGCAAACGCAAGCCCTCTGGCCCACCTGTTATCTCTAAGACTAAAACCAATTGACGCATCATTTCCGCGAAGGCCCAGGTGCCAATGGCAAAATATGAACCACTCAGACGTAAGGTTGGGTATCCCACGATGGCTGCGAAAAGATAGGTTAGAATTCCAGCGATGATTAACGCTATAAAAAAAGGCAAATGCAACTGGGTCATTAACATGCCTGCAATGTAAGCGCCAACCCCAAAGGAAGCGCCATGACCGAAGCTTATATAACCCATATAACCACCCAGCATATTCCAGCTTAAAGCTAAGCCAATCCACATCATGATACCGGTTGCAATTCGCAAAATGAAGGAAGAAACTAAGAATGGCAAAATGCATAAAAGGACCATAGAAAGGAGCAGCAGGATTACTTTAACTGGGCTAAAAGACTTTGATATCGACAAGTTAACCTCTCCTTTCTACCAGCCTTTTCCAAGAATACCTTTAGGAAGGAATACAAGGATTAAGTAGAGGATGAAAAATAAGATCAAGAATACGTAGGCTCCCCCCACGTAGACCGAAACAAAACTGGATATTAACCCTAGCATCAAGCCCGCTACGATTGCGCCTGAAAAAGAACCCATTCCTCCCGCGACCACAACAAAGAAGGCGAAGGCGGTATAGCGCAAACCCATATCTGGGAATACGGAGAAAATACAGCCGATAAAGACACCTGACATAGCAGTTAAGCCAACATAAATAGCATAAACTAAGCGGGATATGCGATGACCGTCAATTCCCATTAAACCCGCTACCGTCTTATCCTCTGCGGCAGCCCGTATGGTAATCCCAGTCTTAGTACGATAAAGGAAATAGGCAAACGCCGCCGTCACAATAATTGAAAACACTGTAGCCGCCCCTCTAATAGCGGGAACCGTAATGCCAAACAGGTTAATATTCATTTCGGATAACACTGAAACTAGATTACGGTTGTTAAAACCCCATAGTGTCAGAGCTGATCCTCTTAATAACGTCGAAAGGCCAAACGTAAAGGCTAAGGCCATCATGGCAGCACTTCTGTGCTTAATATTGACGACTTTCTGAATAATTGGCTGAAATAGGTAACCAATCAAAGCGAAAAAAAGGGCAATAAACGGTATTAGTAGTAATGGGTCGATCTTTGTGTACATATTAAGCCAAAAAGCAGTGAAGGCTCCTAACATAATCCATTCGCCCACGGCAAAGTCAACTATGTGCATAACTCCATAAGAAATTGAGAAGCCAACAGCGATGGTTATGAAAATCCCACCGATTAGAATTCCGTTGATCAACGTTTGCGTAAATAATCCCATAAAACATCTCCTCTCCTATAGTTTGAGGAAGCCGGGACATCCCGGCTCCTCAAACTAGAAGTTTTGTACTTATTTAGCGACCGCTCAAAGCAGGAACAGGGTAGATAGCATCTTTTGCCTTCATATCTGCAGGACCGACTATGATTTGCTCCCCTTTAACCATTTGGATCGTTAAGGCTTTTAAGCCAATATTATTATGGAACCAGTTGCCCTCTGTTGCGAATTTAATCGGCCCATAGAAGGTATTAACTTCTACTTGTTCAAGGGCTTTGGTTAACTCTTCCCTTTGCTGATCAGAAAGTGGTGGTTTTGCTCCGATCTTAGCCAAGGCAGCTGAAAAAGATTGACCCGTCGCTGAACATGCTGCTGCAGTATAGTCCGGAATGGCATTATATTTTGCTTGGTAGAGTTTCACATATTCCTGAGCAGTTCCGTATAGGTCGTCTTTTAATTGTAGATCAGGCGTCCATACTGCCGCGCCATATACATAGTCCGCATCTTTGCCAAGGTTCTTGGTGAAGTCTGGGTTTGTAATCCCATAATGCATGACAAATGCCTTCGGCATAAACCCTAGAGATTTGGATCCTTTGATAATTTCCATATGTTCTGCTTCATGGCCACCTACTGCCAGCACGTCTGGGTTCAGTTGTTTGATTGCGCTGATTAACGGAGTAAAGTCCGTTCCGGCAGGCACAACATCATACTTAAGAACTTTCATACCATTTTTCTCGGCAGCAGCTTTAAATGATTCAGCAACTGCTTTGGAGAAGGCATCATTTACGCCGATGATAGCGATTGTTTTGGGCGGATCTGCTAATTTAGATAATGTCTCCAAAGGAGAACTTGCCGTCAAGTCAGCAGCCGGAACAGAACCAAAGGTATAGGCAAATTTCTGTGTCCAAATAGATGGGGATTCGGCAGACCCAGTGATCATAGGGACTTTGTATTTATCGAGAATTGGGGCTACAGCTTTGGTTACACCACTGGTATACGGTCCGAGAATGAAATCAACCTTTTCGGAAGTAATCATTCGTTCCACAGCGTTGGCTCCTGCAGCAGGATCGCTTTGGTCATCCGCGTAGACAAGCTTAACCTGATAACTTTTATCTCCGACCTTAATACCACCTTTTTTGTTCACAGTATCTTCCCAAAGATCGTAACCATATTTAGTGATATTTCCACCGATGACCTCAGCACCCGACAAAGATGTAATGACACCGACTTTGTAATAGTCTCTTGCCTCAGTACTCGCACTGGTACCTGCTGTACCAGTACTACCACAACCGGCCAAAGATACCAATAAACTAGAAATCATCGCCAATCCCAAGACACGCTTAATTGTGACCTTTTTGAACATAGATTTTTTCCTCCTCTATTATCTATAATAGTAGCAACTCAGCGTGATTACGCTTTAAATCCTCCCTATATGGATTACTACATCACCCCTTTCCTGTTTTCCAAAACTACTTATATATAAACCAAGGTAATTTTATTAAAAGGCTTAAAAACTGCCTTAGTTAGCTAGAAGAATGGTCGATTATTAGTTTAAATATCTAAGTTCATCTTATTGCAAATGAACATTCTCTTTGAAAATACCGTACCTGTGCATTTTCCGAACAATCGTCGATTGATTAACTTCTAAAGCATCTGCCATTTTATAAGTATTTTGGAATTTGATTAATGCTTTATTTAGTAATTGCCGTTCTAATTCGTCAGTGGCACTTTTCAAAGGACAAATGTCCAATACGAAAACTTTTGCTGAAGTACCATCCCCATGTAATATATAATCCGGCAAATGCATCGGTAAAACTTCCAAAGCATCAACGGTCACTACAACTCTCTCGACTAAATTCTCTAATTCTCGTACGTTACCGGGCCAATTGTAATTTATCAAGAGCTCCATCGTCTCCGGAGCCATTTTTTTATAAATCTCATATTTTTCTCGAAGCCCTTCTAAAAAATGCTCAACCAGGACTGGGATATCCTCTTTTCTGTGCCGCAAAGGTGGTACAACTAGGGGTACGACATTTAATCGGTAATAGAGATCTTCTCTAAACTTTCGTTCTTTAACCAGTCGAGGTATGTTGCGATTTGTCGCAGCCAGAATCCTGGCATTAATATCAATGTAGTCATTTCCTCCTACTCGCCTTAACCTTTTTTCTTGGATAACCTGCAATAACTTCACTTGAAGATTAAGTGGTAATTCGCTGATTTCATCCAAGAATATCGTTCCAGTACCGGCCATTTCAAAGAGTCCTTTCTTCCCTTCTTTTTTGGCCCCTGTAAAGGACCCCCCTTCATACCCAAATAATTCTGACTCCATTAAGTTCTCAGGGATTGCGCCGCAGTTAATGGTTATGAACGGATATTCACTTCGCTTACTTAATTGATGAATCTTTAACGCAACAACACCTTTACCTACACCGGACTCTCCTTCGATCAGCACCGTAGAATCTACACCTGCCACCTTGCCGGCTAGTATTAAGATCTGCTGCATTATTGCGCTTTTGCTGATAATTTCTGATGCATCTAAACGCTCTTTTTGCAACTTCACAATTTCAGTTCGATAGTTATCCATCAACTTTTCAGTATCTTCCAAGCGCTGGCGTAAGTTACTTAATTCGGTTATGTCTCTAGAATTCGTAACTACTCGAATGATCTGGCCTTTTTCATCAAAAACAGGATTGGCAGTTACGATGATTTTTTTCCCACTCTTGGTTGATTGTATCAACGTAGATCGTTTTTTTGTTCTCAGAACTTGAGGGGTAATACTGGGCGAAAACAGTCCTAATTCTTCCAATTTGGTTACATGTTTGCCGATAATTTCTTCCGCTTTCATTCCGTAAAAACGTTCACCCGCTTTATTTACCCTCAGGGTGACGCCCTCTCCGTCCGTAACGAAAATTTCGTCATAAGAAGAATTAAAAATGGCCTCCAATTCCTTATTAAGTTCTTTAGTAACTTCTAATTCTTGGACTACAGCATCAAGATCGGTGATGTCTTGAAAGGATGTGACGACTCCGGTAATTCTAGTTCCTTCGAAAATCGGTTTATGGTTAGAAAG
>DOPS01000015.1:35292-61935 GCA_003512645.1 Desulfosporosinus sp. | reverse complement strand
GATCAAAAGGCGATCTATAAGGCATTTAATGTGGATGAGCCTGTGTAGGTATAATTTTTCAAGGGATTTTAGGATAACTTTGAAGAAAGCTTTAATCCTGTTGGCCCCAAGGCTTTCTACTGCCTCCATAAGTTCGGGCTCTATATTTTCCATTACGCCCACCAGGGTAGTAAGCAGTGGGAATACAGTGCACGCAATAAGTAATCCTCTTACTTTTTGTGAACTCTTCGAAATGAAATATGCCACTGGTATGCCCAAAATCGCACATACAACAGCTGCCATCAACGATATTTTCAGAGTTCTTACAAATATCCTCTGGAAATAGTCATCCATAAAAAAGTCTAAATAACGTACCAGAGTCAATGAATTACCTTCAAAGAAAGTAGGAAACGTGGTTAGCAGCAGTGGATATATAAGAAAAAATAAAATCATTGATAAACTCGGAACAAAAAGCATATAAAATAATCTTTTTTTCACCTGCAACCTCCATTTTAAAACATGCTATTCTCTACTTTTAACAGATCCGGTACTTTCTCTGACAACCAGCTTGGGGAAAAGTGTCAAGGCTTCTACACTGTTCCCATTGTCATTGATCTGTCTTAGAATCAATTCAATGACCACTTCACTCATCCTTACTATGGGATACTCTACTGTCGTTAATGAGGGAGTAATGCTTCCTGCCAGTTCAATATTATCAAAACCGAGTACTGAAACATCTTCAGGCACCTTTCTACCCGATTTATGCAAATAGTTTATTACTCCTATAGCCATCAAGTCATTGACTGCCAGTACTGCAGTAATTTCTTGATTATCTTTTAGCAGCATTTCAGCACATTCATAACCGCTTTGCATTGTATAATTGCCATAACTTATATTTCTTTCATCAACTGTTACATTATAAGTTTCAAGCGCTCTTATATATCCCATCTTTCTTTTTGTGGATATTTCCATATTCTTCGCTGCACCGATATAGGCTATGTTTTTATGGCCTAGCTTTATCAGATGCTCGGTAGCTATAAAAGCACCATAGTCGTTGTTTACACTAACAGATGTAATTTTATCATTCTTGATTTCCCTATCCAGAACAACTACAGGAATACCTTTATCCTGGGCAATATGTGCTATTTCCAGACTCCTGTATGAAGAAGCATAAATCAGTCCGTTTACCCTGTTATTCAATAAATCGACTAGAACTTCGTCCTTGTTCTCTTCAATACACTTAATATTGATGAGCAACAAATTATAGTTGAAAGAATTGGCGACACTACTTAAATGATTGGCCATTTTCCCATAGAAAGGATTTTCTATGTTCGGGACAATAAGTCCGAATGTTGTTGTTGCTTTTGCTCCGCCACTTCTTTCAAGAGGCTTATATCCAAGGGTCTTAATAGTTTCTTCTATTCTCTTTCTTGTTTCCAGTTTTACATATCCGCTATTATTTATAGCCCTTGAAACTGTAGTTATTGATGTATTAGACAGCCTGGCAACTTCTTTTATATTAATCATAAATCTCCTTTATGAAAGTATTTTCATATTGTATTCTGTATTGGAACTTGATATACAACCATTTATGCTTCATTCTAACATGAAAACATTTTCACATCTATACCAAATTTAAATATTTTATAATTTATCACATGACAAGTATACTTGTTCAATAAACAAAATTGATTTTCTAACAGAGAAAAACCCCTTTTGAATTGTGTTACTGCCTCTCGACACTTTCATCCTAACACTCTTCAAAAGGAGTTTCCCGGAAACTCAGTATATTCTTTTTTATAGCATTAAGGTATGCTTGCGTCAACATCTAAATCCTTGTACTTTGTTACAACATCAATCGGTAAATCCTTTAAAGTTGCTGGCCTTCCCAAAAAATAACCTTGTCCAAAATCAATCTTCAAATCGCCCAAGATTCTCCATATTTCCTCGTTCTCAACGTATTCTGCGATAGTGGCTTTACTGAGGGCATGGGCGACGGCGTTGATCGCTTGAACCAATGCCTTGTTAATCGGATCAACATCGAGATTTCGAATAAAGGAGCCATCAATTTTGAGATAATCAACCGGAAGCCTTTGGAGATGAGTAAACGTAAGAAAACCTACTCCAAAGTCATCTAGGGCGAACTTGCACCCAGTCAATTTCAACCTTCGAATCCAGTGCTCCGCTTGATCTAAATCCTTAATAGCTGCAGTTTCCGTAATTTCAAATCCGATTCGTGAAGGCAACACAGAACTCTCTGTGATTCTTAATTCAATAAATTTTAGCAGCTCTTCATCAGCAAAACTAGAAGCCGATAGATTCACAAAGAGAGATAGCTCCGTATGTTTAGTTAAAAATTCAATGGCCGAATTGACGACCCATCGATCAATTTGGGACATTAAGCCAAAACGTTCAGCAATCGGTAAAAACTCATTTGGAAAAATAAGATCTCCCTGTTGATCAAGCATTCTGAGTAAAGCCTCATAATGAACAATACTCCCGTCCATCTTAACAACGGGTTGAAAGTATAAGGTGAATCGATCTTCTTTCAAAGCATTGTTGATTAGAAGGATCGTTCGGTTTGACTTCAATAATCTTGCGCTATCGTAACTGGACTGAATCGAACTAATTCTATTTTTACCCTCTTCCTTGGCAGTGTATAAAGCTACATCCGCGTAAGAAAAAAGTGTCTGAGTATCTAGTGTCCCATCGATTATCATGATCCCGATACTCGCTGTCAATTTAATAGTTACCTGATGACCTTCCACTTTGAAGTCTTCCATCCGCAAGGCTTGTAGTAATTGGTTAGCGACGGAACTTGCCTTCTCTAAGCTAGTGTCCTTCAATACAACAGCAAATTCATCTCCACCAAGCCTAGCCAAAAAAGCAGTATCGCCCAAATGCATATCTAACTGTTTAATAACACTAAGCAGTATTTGATCTCCACTTGCGTGTCCAAAGGAGTCGTTAACTACTTTGAAATTATCAAGGTCAATAAATAAAAGAGCACTTTCCATGCGTTTACCAGTATTACTGAGCATTAGCTTATTGAGATATTCCTCTAAGTAATAGCGATTAGGGATATCCGTCAGAAAATCATGAGTAGCCAAGTAATGAAGTTGTTTGATTTCTTTGTTCCTTTGGGAGAGATGCTCCTTTTCACGGACTAACTCTTTCCGATTATAGTCTATGCAATTGCTTATGTGATTTGTCCCTTGCAAAACTGATTTAGCGAACTCCTGGCAATTGCCGAATCCACAGGCATAACAATTGACATTGCGAGATGCTTCTGTCGTTTTATGCAACTGTGTAAAAATCTGCTCAAGGTCAGAAATCTCATGATTACCAAGGACTCCAGACTTATCTTCATATAGCCTGCCAAAATCACTCAGACGGAGGTCCTTATAGAATAACTCATACTCCGAAAGAATCCCTGAACCTTGATTCCTTTTATGATACGTTTGAATTTTTTCCTTTATTAGTGCATTCATTTTATCATCAATATCATCAACACTGATTTTTCCACAGGTTCCAGTGCCGTTGTTACACCCACTCTGGCAGTTCAAAATGTCCACAATCAGCGGTAGTGGTTGATGCTCAATCATTCGTTTGGAGTATTCGTCTAGATATTTATAAACACGCTCTGGTCCTTCTATCTGTCTAATCCACGCATCAGGTGTGCGCAATTCTACGTTTTCTCTTAGTCCACCCGGACGACTGAAAGCAAGCCCAATCCCACAACCAACTTCATCGTAATCAGCTTCTTGATACTTATATAGATCGATATGGTTATTTATTAAATAATTCTTAATTTTTTTATACGTAACATTATATTCGATGAGCCCATCTGCATTTTTTTCACTAATCTCATCTATTTTACCGATACATGGGGATAAAAACGCAATTTGATCATGAACGTTTAGGTATTTTCTCAGATAGATAGCTGTGCACATCATTGGACTATGGATCGGCGCTAAATTTTTAATTAACTCCGGGCGATACTTCTGAATGTAGTTGACAATTACCGGACAAGGTTGAGCAATGATCGAATCTAATTTCTGCTCTTCAATGGCTTTCAAATAAGCCCAGGTTGTAATATCCGCTCCAAGGGACACATCATAAATCCGCGTTACTTCTAACGATTTAAGATAGCCGAATAATCGTTTATACTGAGGAACGTTAAATCGAATGGACGGAGCAACTATGACCGAAATTTTATGCCCCCGCTTCAAGTCAGAGAAAAACCTTTCAGTGTCATCCGCAAAGTCTCTCGCATGATGATCACACACATCAATACACGCTCCGCAGTGAATACACTTCAAGTGATCCACCTTAACCCTATTCTCTCCATTATAAAGGAACGCTACGTTAGCTTTAATCGGGCATTTAGCAATGCACTTATTACAACCAACACAAAGCTCCTTGTTAGTGATCAAAACCTCTAAATTCACAAGTAGTCTCCTTCTTTGATGTTGAATTTTTTCAGACTGCGACTAAGCATACATAAAAGAACATCGTCAAAGATGCTAAAAGATCCGAATCTCTATCAGAATCCGGATCTTTTTATTCTAAACTCTAGCTATATACTTTAAATTTGGCAAGGGCATAATAGCCCCGGAAAAATCCATTACCAAACTTGTCATAAAGGTTGTCCCTAATCTCACTTACTTCCACCGTCCTACTTCTATGTGTTATCCATTATTTCGACATCACAAAAGATATTTCCTTCTTTAAAACTACACCCGAAAGCGACATCCTCGTAAATTTCCAGACTGATAATTTGATTATAGGGTTACAAAAATCGAGAAAAATACGCTCTTTAAGCAGCTGTACAGGCGGGTTAAAGAGTGTAGCAATTAGAGCGTTAATGTCCAGATCAGTACAACACAAAAAACAGCCAGGTGGCTGTTTTTTTGCTCAACCATGCCGCTCAACATCCTCGAGATGCGACAAAATGGGAATTACGTTAAAGTTAACTTGTGCTTGCGCCAGCATTTGTTCAAGTGTTGTTAATTCCACTGGTTTTGCGAGGTGTCGATCAAAACCAGCTTCAAAGGCTTTCTTTATATCTTCAGGTAACGCATAGCCAGTTATGGCTACAAGGAAAATATCCTTAAGTTCCTGGTCGGCGCGAAAAGCCCTCGCTACCTCATAACCGTTCATGCCAGGTAGCCCGATATCACACAGTAAGATTTCCGGCCGGAACACTTGGGCCTTAACGATCCCGTCTGGACCGTCATAGGCAACCTCAACTGTATAACCAATGTGCTTTAGTAAAGCACTAAACATTTCTGCAATATCCACGTTATCATCGATGATAAGCACCCGCTGGGAACGATGGTGAATTTCCGGTTGCACGGCTTCTTGAGGCATTTCAATCACAGTATCATCAAAAGGAATACGTACTATAAACTCCGATCCTTTGTCAAGTCCGGCGCTAAAGACGCTCACGTCACCACCGTGCATTTCCACAAGCCCTTTGACCAACGCCAACCCGAGACCAAGCCCACCACGACCCCGGTCAAGAGCCATGCCTACTTGCATAAAGGGCTGGAACAAAAGTGGAAGCATTTCTGGTGCTATACCGACACCGGTATCAACGATACGAACGATAGCCAGTTTCCGCGAGGTGTCACTTACTATAGATACTTGCGTAGTTCCACTACGGTTTGTAAATTTGGCGGCATTATGAAGTAGATTTCCAACTACCTGGATCAAACGTGATTTATCAGCATTAACCATTATCGCAGATGGAGCATACTCGGCTCTTAGGAGCACGTCGTTCTGCTCGAAGATCGATTGATAGTCTTCAATCGTACACCGAACGATTTCATTAAGCTCAAACATCTGACATTGTAGCTGAATCTTATTCTGCGTAATACGCGTGACGTCAAGTAAATCATCGACCATGCGAGAGAGCTGCGTCACTTGTCGATTGATAACATCTTTTGCTTTTTTAACCTGTCTTCCACCTGGCATCACACGATCAAGGAAAGCGAGGCTGCTGCAGATTGAGGCAAGTGGGTTTCGCAGCTCATGGGAGAGCACCCCGAGAAACTCATTTTTTCGTTGGTCTGCTTCGCTCAGCTCGTGCGCAAGGGTTCGCAGTGAGGTTTCACGTTCTTGGAGGCTGTTACTCATGAACTGAAAGTCGGTCGCAAGCTTATTTAATTCAAAATAAGCAGTAGGAATGGAAGACAATAAGTTGACCTGACTGAAATCTCCAATCATCAGATCATTGGTTACTTGGCTAAGTTGCTCCAGCGGTGCGCTCACGTATCTCTGGAGTTGATTACGTAGGTTCCATGCTAAAATCAGCCAGATGATTGATGCTACCAGAAGTATCAGCCCTACTGTCCATACATATGAACCCCAAAAAACAGACACTGGGATTTGATCTACAACAATCCAACCAGTTCGTTCTAACCGGGAAGCACTACCCAAAACCCTAGTTCCGTCGTATAGATAAAACGCGTTTGTCTTTCCGGCTAGGCTATCGTGAAATATTTCCAAGTTACTCAGGTTGGTTTGCTGTTTGACCAGATCAAAAGAGGGATGAGCTAACAGCGTGCCGTATTGATCCATAATGAAAACAAAGTCCTTACCTGATCTAGTAGTTATGTTTGTGATCTCTTTCTGAAATAATCCTAGGTTCAATTCTCCTACCACACGACCTCCACTAGAAAGGGGTCTAACCAAGTAAACTGTGGGTTCACCCGTACGAAGTGAAATAAATGGCCGAGAAATACCAAGGCTTTTCTTTTCTACTGTTTGCTGAAAATCCGGTAACTTGGACATATCCAAGCCTAAATAACGCGGATTGGAAGGCATCAATAATTTGACTATGTTACCTTCATCCAAATAGTATAAGGTATCAAAGTAACCATAGGCTTCCCAGGTGCTTTTCAGGAAAATCGGCAACCTTTCCGTTCCTGAGTTCTCTGCTACCCGAGCAATTGTATCCAAGATTCGACCCCCTTGGTCCAGATGATGATCAACTATCTGAGCCATAGATTGTGCGATCTGGGATTGCTGAATTTCAAGATTTTGTTCTCCTATATAGCTTACTCCGACCACTACTGCCAACCCCAAGACCATTAGAGGAAGAAACAGACGTAAGAGTACCAAACGCCAGAACACCTGACGGAGAGAAGGTAAATCTTTTCCGTTTGCCATTATTCACCTCCAGGGTCGGTTAAGGTTAAATCCTCAAGAGTAATAAATTTACCGTCACGAATGGTGCTTAAATATATGGGCCGCTCAACATCGCCGAAGCGATCAAAAGAGAACGTATTCATCAGCCCCTGAAAATCATGTGTTTCTAGCAACGCTTGTCGTAATCCTTCAGGCCTTCCTCCGGTCTTTTCCAGAGCAGCTGCCAATACTAGGAAGGAGTCATAAGCAAGAGCGGCACCGAAGGAAGGGGCCTGTCCAAACCTGGTTTGATAACGGGCTTGGAAATCCAACAAAGTCGGTGATTGGCTGGTTAATGCATAGGCTTGTTCGAATTTTATCCCTTCAACTGCTTGGCCGCCATTGTTGATCAGGGTTTTTGTCGGAGCCCAACACGAGGTAAATAGTGGGGTCTGCCAGCCCATAAGGCGGGTTCTTTGAGCAATGAGTGCCGTATCAATATCTGAAGCGATAATAAGCAGTCCTTCCGCTTTGCTCGCACTCAACTTCAAGAGTAATGGGGAAAAGTCCGACTGTGCCACCGAAGAAAAGCTGATTTCACTTGTTATCGCACCGCCCATAGACTGGTATTTACTAGAAAAGGTTGAGCAATAAGTCTTGGAGTATGCAGCATTGTCACTATCATAAATAATGGCCAGCCGGGTTATTCCACTTCGTTGATAGATATATTGGGCGAAAGCTTGAGCGCTGTTTTTGAATGAAGGATAAACTCGAAAAAAATAATCATCTATACCACTCAGATCTGGAGTTGAGACAGTTGGACCAAGCAATACGACTTTAGCAGGGTTTGTTACCTCCAACCCTGCAAGTGTTTGCTCACTGGTTGTATGACCAATGATGGCAAGTACCCCAGCCTTAATCAGCTCACGATCGGCAGCCTGAGCCTTTTCAGGGATACCATGATCATCACGTATGATCAATTCGATCTTACGTCCGTCAACACCACCCGTTGCGTTAATCGTCTCTAGCGCCATTTGAACTCCGTTTCGTTCTTGAACTCCCAATTCAGCTTGAACACCGGTCAATTGAGCAGCGAAGCCAATGAGGATGGTTTTTTTCATCATAGACTCTTCAGCTAAGAATAATGTTCCAATTAACAAAACTACCAAGATAAGTCGCAACCACGAATTGTTAATTAAATTTTGCCTTTTCATATCTTCTTTGGCCTCCTTGAATCACATATTTAGGGGCCTTATTTAGACAGTAATATATTGATTATCTATTTTTAAAAAATATTGCTCTTTAAAAGGTAGGAAGTTACTAATGATATTGTTGGGTTATTTTACCTTATAAAATTTTATAATATTCTTTTAATTCAATATATTGTCGATTTTTCCCTTTATTTTATCGGGTAATTCCTCCAAATTCTTATCGAATAATCTTTGGAAATTACGACAATTAATACAAATATTTAGTCAAAATAGTTGATTTAATTACTTTTTGACCCGAGAACTGCCTTTTAAATTAGTGAAAAAATCTCGCTTTCTGTCATTTTTTAATGGAGAAATGCGAGATTTAATCTTATTTCTTATTAAGTGAAAATTTGGATTTAATAAACATCGGGAGGCGTTTGCACAACGACCTCGACCTCGACCTCGAATGCTTGAGTTAAACTTTATTTAAGCTACTAAATGATATTCTCAACCTCCGGTGCAATACGACAATGCTTTTGCAAACAGACTAAAAAGAACGGAATGGGTGTCCTGACGAGGGTATTTGCCTTTGCATCACTGCGACTTCAATGATGGTGGCTAGATTACGCCCCGGACGAACAGGAACGGTGATCTCCGGAATTGAGATCCCTAAGATCTGCCGTGTCTGAGGTGGATCAATTCCTAGCCGGTCGTATAACTTTTCTTGCTGCCATTCTTCCAGGTGTACGATAAACTGGATATCTTTTTCATCTCGTACGGCACCCGCCCCAAATAGGGTCGTTACATCAAGAATTCCTAAACCGCGCACTTCAAGCAGGTGCCTAATCCGAATAGGGGCAGCGCCTCGCAAACTTTCTTCATCGACCCGACGAACTTCCACAGCATCATCAGCCACCAACAAATGACCACTTTTGATTAATTCTAAAGCCGCCTCACTTTTGCCAATCCCACTCTCACCGGTAATCAAAACACCGACGCCGTATACGTCGACTAACACTCCGTGGACTAGGGTACGGGGAGCTAACTGGTTTGTAAGGTAGCGAATTAACAGATAAAAAAGTTGGGTCGTCGATCGGTAAGTTGTTAAGAGAGGGATGTTGCGCTCCTCGGCTAATTCAATAAACTCACTGGGGATCATCAATCCTCGGGTGATGATCACGCAGGGGACTCCTGCCACCATCACTTGGGCCAGATGTGCGAGCCGTACTGTCTCTTCATATTGCTGGATGAGTCCTAACTCAGTCCTCCCATACACTTGCAGGCGCTGGGGAGTTAAATGCGCTAAATATCCCGCCAATTCTGCACTCGGACGCTTTAAGCTGTAGTCCGAAATTTCTTTGTTTAATCCCTCATGTCCGGCTTGAACCTCAAATTTAAATTCCTCAACTAACTGGCGTACCGTAAGCAATGTTCCCCCTTCTTTCTAACGAGAATAAATACAAGGGTTGAATCTCAAAAATTCAACCCTTGTTTAAATAGTACCGCTTCATGCACTAAATATATTTAATTGCTCCATGACCTCCGCTGCAGTGGCACAATCCAGAACTGAGTCCACTAATGTCTGTTTGTCCACACCCTTAAACGTCAACTTGCTCAGGGTCTGACGGACTTTAGGCAATGACCCAGGGGCCATACTTAGTTCCTTGATCCCCAATGCGGCGAAGAAAGGTGCCAAAATACTGTCTCCTCCGGCCTCACCACAAATGCCCACCCAAATGCCAGCCTTTTCTGCGGCTTGGCTCACTCGGGCAATCATGCCCAATACCGCGGGGTGATGCGGTTGATATAAGTCTGCCAGCTCATTATTTTCTCGATCCACTGCCAACATATACTGAGTCAGATCATTCGTACCGATACTAAAGAAATCAACCTCTGCGGCTAACCGCTTAGAATTCCAAGCGGCTGCAGGAATTTCGATCATCATGCCTACTTCAAGCTTGCCGATAGCCCATCCTTCTCGTACCACTTCGTCCCGAGCTATCTGGAGCAGTTCCTTAGCTTGGAGCAATTCCTCAAGCGTGGCAATCATAGGAAACATCACAGCCGACGGACCTGCAGCCGAAGCACGCCAGATCGCCCGAAGCTGGACCTTAAATACCTCTGGTCTGCGCAAGCACAGGCGCAAGGCCCGTACACCTAAGAAGGGGTTTTGTTCCTTCGGCAGCTCTAAAGCAGGTGCTCTTTTATCCCCACCAATATCCAACGTTCGGATAACGGTCAAATGAGGTGCACAGGCGGCAATCACTTTGCTGTAAGCCTCTACCTGCTCTTCCTCTGAAGGTAGTTGATCCCCCATAAACAAGAATTCAGTCCGGTAAAGCCCTACTCCCTGCGCTTTAAATTTCTGCACCAGCGGTAAATCCTCCGGACTTCCGACATTGGCCGCTAGAACCATATTTCCGAATATCCCAGTCAGACACTCTTGTTCCTCTTCGTCAGAATCATTTCCTTTAATAAAGGTAATGCCCTCTGGAGATCGCTTGACAGAACCTTCATCTCCGTCTAGTTCGGCCCATGTTAAGTCCGTCAATTCCTCCCATGAAGCGTCAACCCCACTAACCGCCGGGATCCCGTAAGTCCGGGCCAGAATGGCTGCATGGGATGTTTTGCCTCCTTTGCGTACGATAAAACCCAGTACCCGATCCTTAGGCAACGCAATGGTTTGAGCCGGCGTCAGTTCTTCAGCCACAACGATCCAATCCCCTGTTTTTGGAAATGAGGTAGCCCCAGACCCCTGGGCGCCGAGCAAATTCTGGAGCAGTTGTTCCAGCACATCTTGCACGTCGACAGCGCGTTCCTGAAAGTACGGATCAGGGATATTCTGTAGCATCTGAACCGCTTCTGCTGCTACTTCTTTCAAAGCTTGCTCGGCCAGTAAATTTCGTGATTTAATCCTCTTTTGGGCCTCTCCTATAAAGGCAGGATCGGTAAGCAATAGTTTATGGGCTGTAAAGATCTGCGCGAACTCTTCTCCTTTTTCAGTCCGAACTTGTTGCTCGTATTGGGTAAGTCTGTGGTTGGTGAGTTCAACGGCCTTTTGCGATCGTGCCAATTCTTGTTCTGCATCGATCTCACCCTCCTGTTTATACTCCAACTCCGACGTAAAGGTCTGAAGAAGCCAAACTTTGCCTGCGGCTCGACCCGCAGATACCCCTAATCCAAGCCAACTATTTTTATCCATATCCATTTTACTCACCTTGGTTTTCCAAGTTATTTACGAGAGTTTCTAAGCTCTCGGCCGCTTCCTGTTCATCTTTACCGTCCACGATCAACTCAAATTGACTGCCTGAAGCTAACCCTAGCGACAGAATCCCTAGAATACTTTTACCATCCACCTCAGAATTGTTGGATTTGATTTTGATACTGCTTTGATAACGACTAGCCATCTGGACCCACATAGAAGCAGGTCGGGCATGGAGCCCTGAGCTGTTCCTAATGGTAATTTCTTTGATAATCATTTCCAATACCTCCCAAGGAGTCTATTTTGTAACGGGTCTTTTAACCGCTGAAAGGATGAAAGCTGATACAAAGGTTCCTACGAGCAGAGCTAGAATATAGGGTACCAAATTAGCTACAACATGAGGAATCGCTAAGACCCATATTCCGCCATGGGGCACGATGATGGTACTCCCAAACGCCATAGATATTCCCCCGGCAACTGCTGAGCCAACCATGATGGATGGCAAAACTCTCAAGGGATCGGCTGCCGCAAACGGAATGGCACCTTCCGTGATAAAGGATAAACCTAGTGCCCAATTAGCCTTTCCGGCTTCTCTCTCTTCCAGGGTATATTTATTCTTCGTTAGAACCGTTGAAAGAGCAATGGCCAGGGGAGGTACCATTCCAGCGATCATCACTGCAGCCATGATCGCGGATGGGTTACCAGTGGCGACCGTTGCGGCTCCAAATGTGTAAGCAGCTTTATTGACCGGACCACCCATGTCAAAGGCCATCATCGCACCTAATATTATGCCCAGTAATGCAGCGTTTGTACCGCTTAAGGAGGTTAACCAGGCTGCTAAAGTCGTGTTAAATGAAGTCATAGGTTTACCAATCACGTAGACCATCAGCAGGCCCATAATGGCCGTTGAAAGCACGGGGATAATCAGAATTGGCATTAATCCTTGCAGGGATTTCGGAAGTTTAACATACTTTTTAATCGCCAACACGATATACCCTGCCGCAAAACCGGCAACCATAGCTCCTAAGAAGCCTGAGCCATTATTAGCGGCCATTAAACCACCAATCATACCCGGGACAATACCAGGTCTGTCAGCGATCGAAAAGGCAATATAAGCACCTAAGACTGGAACCATCAACGTAAAGGCGGCTTTACCAGCCGAGAATAACGTTTCTCCAAAACTTCCTGGAACATTGTAAACATAAATTCCACCCACGGCAAAGCCTAAAGCAATCAGCAATCCCCCTGCCACCACGAACGGAATCATAAAGGACACGCCCGTCATCAGATGTTTATAAACACCTGTTTTGGATTCCTTTCTCTCAGGTCTACTCAGACCGTTCTGAGTAGTTTGATCCACCGGATTGATTGCGCCTCCTTTTGCGTTTGCCGCCGTGGTAAGCAGCCCTTTAGCGTCTTTAATTGCCTCTTTCGTTGAAACTTCAATAATGGTCATTCCAGCAAATCTACTCTTGTCGATCGACGTGTCCGCAGCAATAATGACAGCCTTTACGTGCGCCAGATCCTCATGAGTAAGAACGTTTTCAGCACCAACAGATCCTTGTGTCTCGACTTTAATCTCATGTCCCATTTCCTTTGCGGCCACCTGCAGGGCCTCTGCCGCCATATAGGTATGGGCTATCCCTGTAGGGCAGGATGTGATGGCTACGAATTTCATAAACTTTCCCCCTCCTTCATAATGTTTAACTCTCGTGCGCTTCTATCGCCGCCTTGACTTCTGCTTGGGTTTTAGCCGTTCTGAGAGACTCCAAAAAGGAACCATGCATCAGCAACCTCGCTAATTTCGAAAGAGCCCGCAGGTGAATATCCTCCCCTTGGGTGGGCGCCGCGATCAGGAAGAAAAGATCTGCTGGGGAACCATCCATCGACTGAACATCGATTTTCTTTTCCAGACGGGCCATGGCCAAGGCCGGCCTGGTAACCCCTTCAGATTTGGCATGGGGAATGGCTACACCAAACCCAACTCCCGTCGTGCCCTTCGCTTCCCTTACGGCTACGTCTGCTAAATACTGCTCTACATTATGAACCGCCCCGATTTCCTGAAAGCTGTGAGCCAAAGTTTTCCAAACGTCTTCCTTGGTCTCAGCCTTAAGGCCTAATAGAATCGAATCATCCACCAATAGCTCCGTAATTTTCATTGTTACACCTCCCATTCTTTAATAATGACGTTGGGTATAAGTTTTTCTACTTCATAAAGCTGGCCGGCTTGGGTTCCCGGTTGAGCAACGGAGGCAGCGGCAACCGCTGTGGCCCAACGGGCCTGTTCCTCCAAGGACATTCCTTGAGCTTCTCCATAGACCATCCCGGCAACCAGAGCATCTCCAGCCCCCACAGTACTGCTAACCCTGACATCGGGTGGTCGAACTAATAGACGTTGCCTTCCATCTGCGATTAACGCCCCTTTTCCTCCCAGTGAAATCACGACTTTAGCGATCCCTCCAGATATTAACGTCTCAACCGCGTTTAAAACATCTCTTTCCTGTTCTAGGGAGTGACCAATAAGCTGCTCTAATTCAGACAGATTCGGTTTGATGGCATAGGGTTTCGCTTTAAGTCCCTCCGCCAAGGCACCTCCACTGGTATCCAGAAAGACCTTGCAATCATAACTCTTCAGGATTTCAGTAAACTCCCGGTAGAGATCCAGAGGTGCATTTCCCGGCAAGCTCCCTGAGAGAACAAAAAGCTTAGCTTCCTCGGCTAACTGCATAATGACGTTTTTCAGTTCCTGAAAATTCGAAGCATTATATTGAATACCCGGAAAATTAATCTCGCTGACCTGCCCAGTGCTCTCATCGATAATTTTAGTGTTGACTCTCGTAGCCCCATCGACTCTAATAAAATGGTCGGAAATTCCTGCCGCTTGAAAATACTGTTCAAAGAAATAGGCATTCTCCCGTCCTAAAAAACCGCTCACTGCCACATCGTGGCCTAAACTTTGAATAACCTTGGCAACATTAATGCCCTTTCCTGCAGGATCTAAACATTTTCTACCAACCCTATTAACTTGCCCGACGTGGAATTGGGAGAAGTATAGGGTTTGGTCTATCGCTGGATTAAGGGTTATAGTAACAATTTTCGTCTTTTTTTGCTTATTCATGGTACATCCCTTCGCCCCTAATTAAGTTCTTCCTAGTTTCTCCTGTCCACTTCTAGTTTACCCAATTTTAAACCGAAATCTGCACTTGAACATACTGGCTTAACCTTTTTACATCCTCATCCTCAATTCCATCATCCGTGAGTAGTAAATTGATCTCACTAAGACTACAAATTTTACACATCGCTTTTTCCCATAGTTTAGAATGATCTATCAGTAAGATTACTTCTTTACCGGCTTTCAGCATTTGTCTTTTGGTTTCAGCTTCGATAAGATTGGGAGTCGATACCCCGAAATCGGGGTCAACAGCGTTCGCTGCCAGAAAAACCTTGTCAAAATGAAGCCGAGTTAGCATCTCATTAGCTAAGAAGCCGACCAAGGCACGAGTATTTTTTCTTAAACTACCACCTATGACCATCACTTCGATCTGAAGATCCTCCGCAAAAGCTTGAGCAATCTCCATACTATTTGTCGCAACTGTAAACGTTTTTCCCCGCAAGGCGTAGGCCATTTGCAGCGTGGTCGTTCCTGCGTCCAAAAAAACCGTTTCTCCATCCTTAACGAGATCCGCCGCCGCTTTGGCGATTTTTTGTTTTTCCTCATAAAAGCGGATCTCTTTTTCCTGATAACTCAACTCAAAACTTGATTGAATCGAAATTGCCCCTCCATGAGTCCTTTGGATCATCCCAGCATTCTCCAGTTCCTGCAAATCCCGACGTATCGTTGATTCGGAAACTTCAAATCTTTGACTCAGATCTCCCACTTTGACAGGTTTACCGGATTCCATAAGTTGCAAAATCTCCGCTTTGCGCTCTTCAGCAAACATATTCATTACCTTCCTCATCGCCTTAATCCTGGTCCATGCACGTTTCCATGACTCGTTTTTGCTCATTTCTACGATTTCTTTTGCGCATTTATGATTACTTGTGCTCATTATAACCTATGCAAGCATTTTTTACAAGCAAAATAGCCAGTATATTCTCACTTTATATATGAGAATATACTGGCCAAATTATTTGGCGATTATTTACCTTCTCCAATGTAAGCTTCAATTCCACGATCGACAGATCAGGAGAAAAGAAAGGCAAAATTTAAATCATTGCTCTGTTGTAATTAATTGTAATTATTTTATTTTTTTGGTCATATCCACAATCTTTCTAAAACTAATCAACAAAAACACCCTTAGAAATCACGAGACTTCCCAAGGGTGTTTGCGAGAAGAACTATCTTTTACCTAGGATCTAATCTACTTTTCTAGAAGCCTGCGCTCTTGCGTCTCTTCTTCCAGAGCATCAGTGCGCAATATCATGAATTTATAGCCGTTAACCATTGCAGATATCGTACCGTCATCATCTAATAGATCTTGGCGGATGACCATATAAAGGTGGCTCAATAAGAAAATAGCGTATCCCCAGGCGACAAGGTGGTGAAGATTACGAACCTGATACGACTCAAAAAATCTCGCGCAGGCTTCTGGTAAGGTAATCCAACAATTTTCCGGAGGAATGGAGAAATATGATGGAGCATAACGTTTTTCTGAAAGAGTTTGTATCGGTCTTATTCACAATGTAACACTTTACTCAAGAACGTGCGTGTTCTAGGATTGTCAGGATGCGAAAAAATTTTTTCCGGCGGCCCTTCTTCGATCAACCGGCCATCATCCATTACCAAAACACGGTTAGCCACTTCCCTGGCGAAACTCATTTCGTGGGTTACAACAACCATGGTCATTCCCTCTTCGGCTAAATTTTTCATAACTGCTAAAACCTCCCCGACTAATTCCGGATCAAGCGCGGAAGTCGGCTCGTCAAAGAGCATCACTTTAGGTTTCATTGCTAAGGCCCTAGCGATGGCCACACGCTGTTTTTGCCCACCAGACAAGTTGTCCGGATAAGCCTTAACTTTATCTAACAATCCCACCTTCTGCAACAGCTCATGGGCGAGTTCGGTAGCTTCCTGTTTATTTACTCTGTTCAGGGTCACAGGAGCCATTAAAATGTTTTCCTCCACGTTACAATGTGGAAAGAGGTTGAAACCCTGGAAGACCATCCCGACTTGGGCTCGCATTTCGTTGATCTCACTTTGAGGCATTTCGATCAACTTTCCATTTTTAGAGATCAACCCTATAGGTCGACCTTCAATTTCAATTTGGCCTTCTTGGATTTGTTCTAAATAATTGATGCATCGAAGTAACGTACTCTTCCCTGACCCACTTGGTCCAATAATGACAACCACTTCACCCTGCTGAACATTGAGGCTAACATCTTTTAGGACATGATTATCCCCGAAATATTTATTTACCCTGTCAATTTTAATCATGTCTGTCTCCCCTCTACATTCATTCTTCTCTCCAAGAATTGAATTGTCCGAGAGATGGCGGTATTGACAATGAAGTACATAACAGCAACCCCAAGATATATTTCAAAATACCTAAAATTGGTTGAGACGATTAAATTTGCCTCCCTCATCAACTCCGACACTGTGATTACAGACAAGAGGGATGAATTCTTGGTTAAGGCAATAAATTCGTTACCAAGAGGCGGTAGCATCCTGCGGACTGCCTGGGGAAGAATCACTTTACGCATAGTCTGCCAATGGCTCATCCCTAGTGACCGCCCTGCTTCTATTTGACCGCGATCAATAGATTGGATGGCCCCGCGGACGATTTCAGAGACATAGGCTCCACTGTACATGCCAAGCCCCAGGACCCCCGCCACCCCTGCACTTAAATCGATCCTCATCCCTATGGCTAGGCCGTAATACAAAATCATAAGTTGAACTAAGAGCGGAGTACCTCTGAACCAAGCCAAATAAGCAGAACATAAGCCAGATGCCACTTTATTCTTCGACATTCCACCTAACCCTACTACCAGCCCGATCGTGGAGCTTAAAAGTAAAGCTAAAAAGGTCATGCTAACTGTCGTCCACAACCCACGCAAGAGGTATACCAGATTATTGCCTTCAAATAAGACCAAAAAGTCTAGCTGCATTACTTACCTCCTTGTAAGATAACTTGGCTTGTGCAAGCCTTTGGCACTGCCAGAACCAAGTTGCACTTTATGTCACCAAAGTTATAACTTCTGAATTGTGTAAAAAGAGGAGCCCAATAGGCTCCCCGTCCTTACCTATCACTATTTCGAGGTGCATCCTATTTACCAAACCATTTATCAGCAATGGTTTGGTACTTACCATTGTCTTTAAGGGTTTTTATAGCCTTATTCACCTCAGCTGTAAATTGAGGGTTTTCCTTACGGATCCCATAACCATAGTCTTCCTGGGTTATGGGGTCATTTAATACCGTTACGGAAGTGTTTTGTTTGGCATAGACCTTAGCAGCCGGCATACCAGTAACGACTGCATCAGCTCGTCCGCTCTCCAGGGACATAAACATTTCAACGTTTTTCTCAACTTGCACTAACTTGATGTCCGGATATTTCTCTTGAAGATACTTATCAGATTTCGTGCCAATTTGCACGGCTACTTTCTTACCTTTCAAGTCCTCAATACCCTTGACACTGTTGTTATCCTTATTAATCATCACTGAAAGTCCACCAGGATAATACGTATCGGAAAAATCGATGGTCTTCTTTCTTTCGTCAGTAATATACATAGCTGATACAATAAGATCAAACTTATTCCCTTGAATTCCAGGGATCAGTCCTTTGAACTCTGTATCAACAAATGTAACTTTCTCCGCACCGAGCACTGAAGCCACAGCACGCATTAAGTCAACATCGAAACCGTCCAATTCGCCCTTTTCATTTTTAAATTCAAACGGTGGGAATGTTGCATCTGTGCCTACTGTTAAGGTCTTAGTGTCCTTGATCTTTTGTAACACGGCATCGACTTCTTTGTCTGAGCTGACAACTTTTTGTCCCCCACACCCGGCTAACAACAGTGTCAAGACGAGCAGGCCTGAAAGCAGAGCACTTAGTTTATTAAACTTCTTCATTCTTATACCTCCCGGTTTTCTTTTTACTTTCTTCATATCAATGCAAACTCTATGCCAACTCTTTTTTTATAATTTTGAATCTTAAGCTATATAAGATAGTCGTAATGAACGCACACCAGCTTTCACCTGCCCAATTGGGCATGATAGGCATTGATATAAGCCAATAGATATGTTCCTAATAGAATAAATAAAAGGCGGCAAAAATTGCCGCCCTGCCATTTATGCCGCCTATATTAAGTTTTTCGCACATCTCTACTCTTTTTCATACCTTTTTAACTTCTCTCGAATAGTACGTTCCCCGATGCCAATCATTTGCGCAGTCCTACGGCGGTTCCCCCCACAAAAAGTTAGGTTGTATAAGATCAGCTTTCTCTCGACCTGTTCCAAAGACTCCCCAATATAAACGGGTATTAGCTTGTCACTTATACTGATTGTTTGTATCCCTTGAACTTCATCCGGCAAATCCCGTTTCTGAATATGCGAAGAGTTTGTTAGCGCGATTGCCCGTTCTACAATGTTCTGTAACTCTCTGACGTTCCCCGGAAAACTGTAGTTTTCCAGGATCTGCTGGGCTTCCCGGGAGATTCCATCGATGGGTTTACCCATTCGTTCACTGAGCTTTTGAATGAAAAAGTGAGTCAATAAGGGAATGTCCTCTTTCCTTTCACGCAGGGATGGAACGTGGATGGGGATAACATTTAACCGATAAAAGAGATCCTCACGAAAACGGTTAGCCTTTACTTCTTTGAGAAGTTCACAGTTAGTTGCGGCGATGATCCGGACATCGATTCCTTTTTCCTCAGTGCTCCCGAGTGGAGTCACTTTTCGTTCTTGAACCACTCTCAGAAGTTTACTCTGTAAAGCAAAATCCATTTCTCCAATTTCATCAAGAAAAATGGTTCCTCGGTCCGCTAAAACAAACTGTCCGGGTTTCCTTTGTGTTGCTCCAGTAAAGGCCCCCTTTTCATACCCAAACAGTTCTGACTCTAGCAATTTTTCGGGAATAGCAGCACAGTTTACGGTTTGAAAACGCTTTGTGCAGCGATTTCCTTGGAAATGTATGGCTCTGGCAACGATCTCCTTACCAGTGCCGCTTTCACCAGTAATTAGTACATTGGAATTTATGTCTCTTGTCTTTTCAATCAGCGCTATTATCTTATTTATGGCAGGACTTTTACCAATAAGCCCATAGCCTTCCGAAACTTTTTGTAATTCTTCACTGAGCCATTGAACTTTAGAATGCAAATCATAAAATTCTTCTGCGTTTTTTAGAAGCACCTCGAGTTCTTCCATTTGAAATGGCTTAGTAATATAATAAAAAGCCCCTTTACGCATAGCCTCAACAGACGAAGGAATACTACCGTAGGCTGTCATGACGATAATCACTGTGTTAGGAGAAATTCGTTTAATATCCTGCAGAACTTCAAGGCCATCATAAAGACCGATCTTAAGATCAAGTAACACTAATGAAATTTCTAACTGTTCAAAAAGAGGCAATGCCTCTCTAGGATTAATAGACGTATAAATATGGTACCTATCCTCTAAAGCAAATTCTAGGGATTGGCAGATTGCCGATTCATCATCAATCACCACCAAGTTCTTTTTCATAATTTATCCCCTTCTTTAACTTTCGGTAATTGGATGATAATTGTCGTGCCATGATGAGGGCTACTTTTCACATCCACATACCCGTTATTGGCTTTAAGCAATTGGTAGGTTATCGATAGCCCCAGACCGACACCGCTGGCCTTCTTCGTATAAAACGGTTCGAAAATCTTATCCATATCGCTTTCGATAATTCCAAATCCGTTATCTTCGATCTCGATAACTACCAGATGGTCCCGATTATACCCACGAATTTTTATTTCTCCGCCCTCATTTACAGCCTCAATGGCATTCAAGATAATATTAATAAACACCTGCTTTATCTGTTGTAGGTCGGCGAATACTCTTAAAGCATCGGCCAGTTCCAACGAGACTTTAACCTTCTTTTCCTGTAGCTTTTGTCTAAATAACTGTGTCACGGAATCGATCAATTGATTAAATGAAAAAGGAGTTGGTTCAGACTTTTTTGGACGAGCAAAATCCAATAATTCATTAACGAGTCCATTAAGTCGGTTTATTTCCTCTGGAACCTGCTGCGCGAAAAGTTCCCTGAATTGTTGATTGTCAATTTTCTTGGGAAGGAGCTGAGTGTACGTAAGAATGGACATGAGAGGATTGCGGATTTCATGGGCAATTCCTAAAACGAGCTGCCCTAGCGAACGTAAACGATCTTCGCGTTCAATCGCCTTTTCCATTCCTTTCTGTTCCGTGATATCCTGCAAGTTAATAATTACTCCACTTATTTCTTGAGAAGCCAGAATAATAGGGTAAAGACTGTAGCCTAATATCCTTTTTTCCTGCCCGGGAGCGTTGGGCTTCTCCCAAGTCTTTTCTTTATTGGGATATATTATTCCATTTCTTAATACTTCATCAATCTCAAGCAGGGGAACAATCTGACCAATGATAGTCGATCCTACTGATCGTCCTATCAATTCTTCGCAAAGATTAAAATAGTCAATCGCCTTGCGATTAATGTTGGAGATCTTGGCCGAGTGGTCAAGGGTAATTAGGAAGTAATAGGTACTGTCCAAAAGTTGTTTTTGAAAATGAAGATTAGCTTGGAGTTGAATCATTTTTTCCTGAAGCTCTTCATTTATCTCGCTGATCTCAACGACACGTTGAGAGACTTCTCTTTTGAGTATTCTATTCCACCACAAAATAATTAAAAAGACCACAGTTGCAACAGCAACACCAATTTTGCTATAGAAAAGAATTTTATCTAAATCGATTTTTGTCGGCAAATCATACCGACTGAACCACTTTTTTTGTATCTTATCATAGGTGCCATTATTCTTAATTTTAGTAATTCCGTCGTTAAAAAGGTCTAACAATTCTTTGTTTTGGGGTAAGACTGCGATACAATAATCCGCAGGGTCTAAAAGTTTGCCTACAATTTTGATCTGAGACTGCTTATCTTCCTGCTCCAGAAAATATTGCCCTGTGATGCGATTTCCGACAAAAGCATCAACTTGCCCTTGGAGAAGGAGCTGAATAGCTTCTTCCTGACTTTCGGTCGTGACAATCTTCGCCCGCTGCAAAGAGCTAAGAAGATCATAGGCGATATCACCTTTTTGGACAGCAACTCTCCTGCCCTCTAGGTCGCCTATCTCAAATATATAAATGTTCTCCTTTATGATAAAAATTCCTTCGGAACTCAGCAAATAGGGCTGAGAAAAACTAAACAGGCCCTCGCGGTATTCACTGTATTTCATCCCCTGAATCGCATCGACTTCTCCAGTTTTCAAAGCGACCAAGGCCTCACTCCAAGGCATAGGATGGTATTCAATTTTTGTCCCGGTCTCAATAGTAATAGCGTTCATGATATCAATATTAAAGCCATCATAGACACCGGTACTGCTTAAATACTCGAACGGCGGGAAATTGTTGTCTCCGGCAACCCGAATAACCCTTTGTTTCCCTAACTCAACATCCGCTAATGCCATAGTCACAAGACTAACTAATAAAGTAATTAAAATGACTAGAAAAAAACGCAATTTCCGAAGTTTCATTGACTCATTCCTATCGATTCATTTCACGTTATTAATGCCTCCTTATCTAAATTCTCTCTCAATTCCCTATTTCCTTTATAAAAAGAAGCTAGGGTTTATTATTAATTGGCCAGCGAACAAGGTGCTCCACGACAACACGCGAGACACCTTGTTTTTTATGTATTGGCTGCAAAAGTATATCAAACCTTAAAAACTGTCGCTTCGCAAAAATGTTTGATTCGAAAATCAAAGAAGCGAATACCCATGTACTGGGCATTCGCTTCTATTGCGATGTTCTAACCACTCTTTCTGGTTTGCTATTCGGTTCATGATCAATTGCCCCGGCGCATAAAGGTTCCAACCCAACGTCGGCCAGAATAGTTTCAATGATACACTTTTCCTGTGCTGTCATACTTGTCTCCTTCTACATTATTTAATGTTTTCTGAATTTTCAATAATTTATTTATTTGTGTTTCATTAGCATAACCTAAAAAGAGCTAAAGGTAAAGCAAAAGGTTTGTCATAATGTGTCAAATAATCGTAAATTGTGTCTCTCGCTAACACTTACTCGACCGAAACCCTATTCTCTCTTCTCATCCTTATCGGCAACCCGTTTCTTTGCCGCTAATAGCCTAGCACTGAAGCCTCCCTCGGGATTATCCACGGTGGTACTCTTCACACCAATCTCCCCGCGGTCTTTCGAGCCTCTCACGCTTCCCCATCTACCCTGAGCATCGCTTGCTGTCTTAGAGCCTTTCTGCCTGTTCCCCTCTTCCGAACTCTGCTCTCCAGGCTTTGTCTCACCCTGAGATTGATAAAGTTGTTCCCTACTTGCTTTACGTTCTTTGATTGATTGGATCAGCGACTCTTGACCATGTTCAACTGGACCGCTACTTACCTTCCTAAGCGACCCCAAGCGTTGCCCTAGGGCTGACACCCATCTTAAGTTCCAATTGAAGCGGCGGGAAGCGATATCCATGGGTAAAAGCAGAACTGCTATCATCAGAAACTTCGGCCAAAGGGGAATTTTCCCCTTGGCTTCCGGGACTATCAGCTTTCCCACCCCATCAAACTGAGCAGAATCAAGGATTTGTCCTCCCCCGGCTGTAGCAAGTTGTTCGATAAATTTACGTTGATCCCCTTGGAGCAAAAATTCCGGGGAATAGGACTGAACGAGACCGGCCGTTTGTTGGTGCACAACCTTGTCGCCCTCTTTTTCAACGACTTGAATGATATAAGTGCCGGGTTGTTCCATCGGAAATTCCACCTGATATTGGCCGGGGCTGATCGCTGGCAAAATCAGATCCGTGGAACTTCCCTTAGGTTCAATAACTGTAGCCTGAATATCGGCTGCTTTACGACCTTCCAGCGGGATATCCACTCTAATCCTGCCTAAGCCGCCGTCACGAGTTGCCGTTACATTCAAACCGTTCCCCTGTTCTTCAGGTAGGGTCCAACTAATCACCTTTCCCCAAAATTGAGGAAAAGCAGACCAAGCCACCCATTGCTCCGCCCAACGTCCTTTGGCATCACTCGTCCAAGCCACCGTTCGCCCGAGCCCATAGTGCCAACGCGCCAAAACCGGATCACCGTCATGGCTGGTAAGGATAACTTCTGCTGTATCTTTCGGGGTGGTGGCAACATAGCCCAAAAGCTGAGGAAGTCCCTCCATAGCAGGCAACATGCTGGTAGACCCTGTGACGATCGGAGTAAAAGGCTCTTGCACAAAATAACTGCGGGTCACCATCATCGTTTCTTTAGCGAAAATCTTGGGAATATTGTCAATCTGATCCGTATAGTAATACCGACCATGTCCTTCCTGGGCTAAATACCTCAATAAAGACGTATCCGAATCACCGCCAATGGCGACCACAGACAAGGTTATATTATCTGCTGCCATTTGTTTTAGCAGGTTTTCATAATCTCCCCCATATTTGGAAACCCCATCGGATAAAAGAATAATATGCTTAACCTTGACCTTGGCTTCTTTAAGAGCCTTATACGCTTCTTCCAAAGAGGGGTACATGTTCGTACCACCACTAGGTTCAATAGAGCCAATCTGCTCTTGGACCCATTTTTTATCAATTAACGGTGCGGTTCTGACCACCCATTTGTACTCACTATCAAAGGTAATCACACCCAGTTGATCCTTCTCGTCTAAGATTTCGGTCGTCAGAAGAGCAGCCTGCTTAGCCATATCCATTTTGGTTATGTTATTTTGTGTGTGACACATACTGCCCGATTTATCAATGATCAGATTCAAGCCCACACTAGGGAGTTCCGCCTTACCCGTAATCTCCATATTAACGGGCAGTGCTTTCTCCACAAGAGTTTTAAAATACCCTCCTGGTCCGTAACTATTCTCTCCTCCGACCATGACTAAACCCCGTCCTAAATCCCGGACAAAGTTCTCTAGTGCTTGCATTGTTGAGTCTTGCATGTCAGTCGCAGGCACATTAACGAGGACAACCGCAGAGTACTGAGCCAGTCCTGTTAAAGTTTTCGGCATAGAGCTGGGTTGAACCGTTTCGACTTGAAAATTAACCGAGGCTAATGCCGTGCCAAGTGCCTTACTATCCTCTGGTTTCCCTTCTACAATCAAGATCCTTGGTACGCCTTCAACTTGGGTAATGGCTTGTCCAAGGTTGTTTTCTTTACGCGTATCTTTAGCACTGATCACCTCGACTTTATAGGTATGCAAGCCTGCCTTTTCAGCACTTAATCCCCAGACTAATCGACTCGTTCCCTTGCCAATCTCAATGTCTTCTTCCCGTAAAACTTTGTTACCGACCATAATTCGCACAGTGCCGCTGGTTGAAATCGAACTTTCCAGCGTTGCCTTCAAGTCAAAGAACTCTCCTTCGTTGAGGCGAGAAGGTAGATCAACGGTCTTCACCAAGACCTCTGGCCCACTAGAGGGAGTGATCGGCAAAACATCGATCCGGATCCCTTGCTGATTTAACAATTTGGCCTGTTCCAGGGCATTGCCCCGATTTTGTTTGCCGTCCGTCAACAAGACAATATGTTTGCCAAGTTCCTCAGGCATTATAGAGCGGGCTAACCTCAAACCCGTTGCTAAATCTGTATAGTTAGGGTCAATCACCCCTTGCAATCCTTTAAAATCCGGATGAGGTTCCACCGGATATTCGACCATCGGCTTTTTCCCGAGACTTACGATCCCGGCCCCCATAGTTGCAGGTAGGGTAGCCAGGGACTTAGTGATCCACTCACTGATATCCTTGCTTTTTTCCTGTAACGAAGCCGATCGGTCCGCCACATAAACCACCGATTTTTCCTTATGTCGGAAATTAAATTCTATTCCGGCCAGCGAAAGAACCAGCAAGGTCACTAAAACTAGGCGCACCCCTAGAAAGGCCTTTTGTTGCGGGGTTGTAAAGGCCTTAGGACTTGTTTTCCAGAGATAAACAAAATACCCAACTAAGCTAAACAAGAGCAAATAGAGAGGTTGGGAAAAACTAATGCCCACGCAAATACACCCACCATTCCACCGCTAAAAGCAGCAAGGCTGTCAAAACAACCCAGGGCCAAAACTCCCATATTACCTTGGTACTGACTTCCACATTCAGATCTTTTTTGCCAAGCATTAAATGAATCACCGGCTTAACTTGGGACTCTTGAGGAGATAAATAATTGACCGCGATGGGGCTAAGCTCTTTCTTGCCCTTACTCGCCTGCTCCAACGTATATAATCCCGGGCTAAACGTATCGGTAGCTTTTATGATCGGGAAGGGTGGCGCAAGCGAGATCTTCTGTCCATCCGGATCATAGAGATTCACCTCATCCACCTGAGGCCTGACTCTTAATTCCCAGGGTGTCCCAATCTTGACTTGGGTTTCTGTAGGGTTCACCCCTGGAAGCAGCCAATGGGTTAAATTCTGAATCAAGATAGGAAACGCTGCCCTGAGGGCTAGATCCGACTGATGCAAATCAAAGCCAAACACTGCCGCTCTTACTTGGTCGACTTTGCCGACAGCTAACAGGGTCTGCTCCCCACTCTTCAAAAGCGCTTGCCCGTCAGTGGGAAGTTTAACGTCTTTACTCGTGGCCACATGAACATCCGACCATGAGACATGGTCCAAGAGGGGTTGCTCTGGCACGGGTTGTAATGGTTCTGTTACTAACCCAACACTTTCTCCAATTAATCCGCTTGAAGCAGGGGGATTGAAGACCAGCAATTGCCCGTCCGGCGGTTTTTCCGGCCAAAACCCATCAAACACATAAAGGTCGTATTGATCTTTAACACCAGGATAACCTTCAGTCTTGACTTTATGAACTTCCAGCAGAGGATTCAATTTAAGGACCAGCTCCAGAAAAGAATTTCCCTCCGTTACCAGCAACGCTTTACTTAAGTCCTCCTTACGCGGGACTAGCCAAGCGGAGTTATCCAAGTCCAAGGCATCATTACCTTCCAAATATACCTCTAAATATGAAGCTTGTTTGGGAATGGGCCAAAA
>DOPS01000015.1:22215-35156 GCA_003512645.1 Desulfosporosinus sp. | reverse complement strand
TTTTCTAGAAGCGCCGAAACCAACGAGAGTGTATGATCGAGATTAGCTTCCTGATAACCCGGCTGCATCCCCTGTAAGGCGTCCATAACTTCGTGCTGATCACTTTGATTGGACAGTATTTCCGGAACCGGACCTACGCCAATCAACGTAAATTTGGTTCCGCTACTCTGCGCCTTAATCAGCTTTTCAGCCTCGGCTTTGGCCAAGTCCATCCGAGTTCCCCCCTCCTCCTTGGTCAACATACTTGCCGAGGTGTCCACAAGGAGAATGAAACTAGCACCGGCCTGCTGATCACGCTCTAAAAAAGGGCGAGTTAAAGCCAGGACCAAGAGCAAAGCCAGCAGAAGCTGTATGAATAAAAGCAGGTTGCGGCGTAGTTTCTGCCAAGGAGTTTGCGAAATAGTATCCGCTAAAGCCTTTTGCCAGAGTAATGTACTACTCACCATTTGCTGTTGTTTCTTTTGTTTTAATAAATAAAACAGGATGATGACTGGAATCGTTAGTAAAAAAACCAACGCCCAAGGTGCCAGGAAGTGCATCACACCAACTCTTTTCTAATTTCTTCACCTTCTACAGTAAGGAACGATAAGATTTTAAAATTTAATAAATTTGAAATGTCTGGAGTAGAAGAATTTTCAAGTGGGTTCCGTTATATGAGAACCTCAGCCCCCCGTAACGACCGCAACAGTATATCTTCCAAATTGTCATCCGACCCCACCATATGGTAAGAAATCTCTCTACTTTTCGTGTTAAAATTAATTTCCGTCTGAATTTTCTCCCCTGCGTTGAGTGCACCGATTTTCATAAACCAATTAGGGGAAGAGACGATCACACCGTCTGTAAAATTGTACTGAGTACCATTTGTGATCGTTGCCAGCCACTTATTGTCTTTGAAAGAGATTTCCCCGCTGATGGACCTGGTTACGGAAGCATCTTCAAACCGAAGAAAACCCTCTCATAACCCATGAACGCATTTGAAAGAAGTCTAAATTCGTTTTTCCAGGGGTTTGTTCGACACGGATCATAGCGTTTGGTCTTTGATTTGTCCCAGTGTCAACTCTCTTTCCTCCATCGAGGTTGGGCAAAGCCCTGACGAGATGGTTGCCTGGCAATTCAAGATGATACCTGGCATGGGTTGGGGCAAATATGCCTGTAACCGCTGTAATTTTAGCCAAAGAATTTCCTGACATCATCTCAACAACATTAATCTGGTGAGCAATTATTTCCGCTGGGCGGGTTTTAAACGATGTGAAATAAATCAAGAGAACAAATAAAATTGACAAGGCAGGTACGATGATCCAAGTCAATTCCCGTTTGTCCAATTTCTTAAGGAGTAAATAGTTGAACAGACCCGCTAATAAAAGATAAGGCCCGATCATCCAGGCCATAGTCTGCAGGGAAGGAAGAGCCTTGTCCTCAATATTCCCCAAGGCATTCGCCATGCCGTATGAATTATCGGATTGCCCTTTGAACAAAGTACCGCCCAACTGAACAGCTCCTGAGCTATTCGCAAAATCATACTTCTTATCGACCAAGAGGTCCATCCACAGGACCTTGCTCCCTGTCCAGTTGGACATAGGTTCTATAGCAGGATCAAAAGCCAGGTATAAAACCTCGCCTTCCCCCAACGAATACTTTATGCCTAGAGGTTTTCCTTGTTCAGAAAAAAGCGGCTTACCTTTCGAACTTTGGAGATTAGCTATACGTACGGGACCCGATATAGCTTCACTGATCGGTTCACTTAAGTTACATGGGAGAGCACTCAGCGTAATAGTATCAACTCCGGAAACCGTGACTTCCTGAAGTTCCGGCGGCATATTCGGGAGCACCTTATGCCAGCCTGAAACTCCGCCCACTACTAAGGTCCCTCCCCGACTCACCCAGTGAGTTAAGGCAGTTGATTGTTCCTTTGTAAGTTTCAAATTAACATCATTAATAAGCAGCACATCAAAAAAATTAAGCTGCTCCGCCTTCTCCGGCAGATTTTCATTTTTAACTGTCGCTAAAATGGGTCCCATCCAACTTGCTTGCTTTAGCCCATTCAAAGAGTTTAATCCTTCCTCCGAACGATCTAGCAAACCAATGATCAGCTCATTGTTACTCGGAATAGCAAATTTGACAGTCTGCTTAGCAAGGACTTTATCCCCACTAACCAACTCAATCAGCACACTAGTGAAAGCACCGGGAATATAATAATTGAAGCCCTTCGTCGATCCCTGAGGAAGAACTGCACTGCTAACATAGTCCATGGTGTTAAGTTCAAGGTTATTTTCATTCGGCGTAACTCTCAACTCTCCTTGAAGGTCCGTTCCCTGGTTCGTCACTTCAACTTGAAGAGGAAGCCATACACCTTGTTTTGTGTAGTTTCCGTAGATCCCCTTTGCTTTAATTATGATGGCTGGATTTTGATCTTCATCCTCTGGAGCAGCCAAAACAGCTTTTGCCGATACCCACAGACGATAGAAGTACAAACACAGCTACGATTAGAAGTATCCAGTTCCTTAGTTTTGACAACATCTCAGCTCCTCGTAATCCTTTAATAAAAAATTCTCTTTCCACCTTTTTGCCCCCTAAATTCACTATTCTCCCAGAATCCAATAAATACCTTCTTTTCCAGCATAAATTTTCAGTTTCTGTAGAAATAAGGCTAGATGCATATAGATGCATCTAGCCTTATTTAATTATGTACTGTTGACCAATGAACACGATTATTAGGGTTCAAATTCTTTTTTATATTCCAATTGGTTATTCTTATCGTACCTTATCCAAATTCCATTTTTCTTGCCATTCTCAAAATTTCCAACTTGCCACAACTAACCCGTTTCCTGATAGGGCTTCCATTCACCTATCATTAGCTCGTTTTCGTAAGTCCCTTCAACTTTCACTTTTCCATTTTTGAAAAAGTAAGTGAGCTGATTGCCGATTAATTCGTGGGCTTTTGACCGTTTTTATAGAATTTTTATTTAACATCGTTATAACCTTCCTTTCGCTTCCGAATCAGGTAAGGGGGCAGTATTATTTAATTTAATCAATTGCCATATTAACTTTATAGTTTGGCGACAGGGGGCATAGAAAATATCATTTTGGATGATTTTGTGCGGGCTTTAACGTAAGTATTAAACAATTTATAGGTGTTTTAGATAAGTGCTATTGCCAATCGAGGTAAAGATTTTGGGGAACTAATCAACTTAGTGAATGAACAATATTTGGTTATAAAACCACACAAAATAAAACTGATACCTATCAACAAGCTAACGGCACGAGTATGCTGAAGGTTGAAAATTTAGGCCCTAATATTGAAAAAGAGGTTACTCTAGATCAAGTTCATACTTTGATTCCATTTAATTTAGCTATTCCACGGTATCTTCCAACTGAAACCGTTTAAGACGAATTATGCTTACATCTTTAGGATCAGATGTTTATCAAGTTATCATTGAATACAATTTAAGCTATAAAGGGGTAGGGCCAACCAAATGACGTGAAACCCTCGCTAAGACATTATATGGTAACAATAAGTCGACTTTACCAACGCTAAAGGGAAAGTTCGGCTTATTGTCAAAAATGATCGTTTTTGGTTCCTTAATATAAAAGCTTTAGAACAATGGATTTTTGCTATTTTTAAGTATCAAAACTTCTCCCAATAACAACATATCAGAATGCTGGCATGTAACCGTTTTAGGTACATATTTATGGATAATAACGGCTTAACGTGGTTAAAATTCATAATTTTATTCCACATATTATCTTAGCATGGGTTTTTCGGAAATGTTGGCGACACCCCCACAAGAAAGAGTAATGGAGAACATCCAATAGCTCTTTCATATATAAATCCCTAACGGACAATGTTATTAAGGTACCTAGATTCCAGTTCTTTTCAGAGTATTATCGACAAGTTACAAACGTGAACTGAGGAACCGCTACGTACTGAAAGTTACGCAGGTGGTATGGGAGGTCGGCCAACCAAATAATGGATGGCCTCCTACACGATTGAATCGAAGTTGGGATCAAAACTGCGTTAATTAAACTTCTTTAGAATTTTTTATCTACTTTTAAACATAAATAAGCTACTCCTAAACCTATCATGTAAGAAGCAATAGCTATTAAAATAATAAGATACATGTCGTTGGGTGTTGAAACTATGTTAAGAAGATATTCTTTAAATACTGTTTCTGAAATAAAAATCAAAATTGGTAAAATAAAAAGAGGTAGTATTTTAATAAAAATACGCATTTTTTCACTCCAAATTTTTTAAAATATACATCTAAATTGAATAATATGCTCTGTTAGAGCCATCAATAGGTTAAGGTTGAGCCACCCTCACGCAAGCTGAGTCTGGGGCAGACTTGACATGGGACCCTACTTCGGATGCTTCAATGGGTCGAGGGATGAGGCTCCTATGATGTATTCCTCTTGGGTAAGCCCCATCCCCTTTTTAGGGTAGCATCCTCAGGCCCCATGTGAAGTTATACTATGGGGTTGACGGGGTTGACTGTTAACTGCTATTTAACAAAGTGTTTTAATCAGCAACATGTGGATCATTTTCAGAGTGACAGTGGCTCGGTCCAGAGCGTATTGATGGCTCTGCCACACCGAAATATTCATCTAAATAGAATACCAAATTCCAGGCCAATAGATGTCAAGCCAATTCCCCATACCTGTTTTAAATCGACCAAGATAATCTCCATTATAGACTGGATTATGATCATTTCTTAGAGAATCAGGTGAATAGAAATCAAAAGAACCATCGGAATTTCCTTCTGACCAAAGTCTGTAAACTATTGTATATGCAATACCGCCACAAACAACAGCAGCTGCAAAAGCAGTCATAACGCCAGTAGCAACAAGAGCAGCCCCAAGTAATGCACATACAGCAAGTCCTGTATCTTGTACAAATGTACGGTCAACTGGAACAAGTTTAACATGTTTACCCCATCCAGTTGAAGAGTCCCAATAACTCTCAACATAACTTCCGTGTCCCCAGAAATAAGATGCTTGGACAGAATAATTTCTTATAGTATTTTTGGGGGGTGACGCATCTTTTTTAGCTATGTCTTTAGCTTGTTCTAAATCATCAGCAAATGCTAAATACCATCTTTCTCCGATTACTTCCTTATTAACACTTTTACTAGCTAGATCCTTAAGTTTTGTTTCATCGGAAAGATCGTTAATTTTTTGTCCTTTAGCTACTATTACATATACTTTCTCACCATTATCTTTAGTACCTGCTACTACTTGATTGCCATTATTTTCATCCGTATAAACAACTTCGGCTTTATTTGGGGTTGTTTCTGTCTTTACCTGGGCGCTTGCCGGGATGCCGGTAGCTAAAATAAAAATACCTACAAGAAACATACTCAAGAGCTTTTTAAATAATTTAGATTTCATTCATACACACTTCTTAATTTACATAATTTTAATAATTTGAATATAATTAACTCCTTTCCTATTATTTAACTATTTTCCCAACTCTTATATAATCATATATCTTGAAATTATAATAGGTTTTCGCGATTATCAGTCATCTTTATTGATTATTTGATAAATAGTACTGAATGTTTTACTCGTTCCGATCGGCGCCTGGATCCCGACCAATCATAATTGCACCTGAAGGCATAGATGTTCCCGTGTTTATTAAATAGAGAATCGAATTATTGACTGTGGCCAAAACGCTACCTGTCAGGGCATCAGGAAAATCTTCGCCGGAAGCAACAGTAATTAATTTTCCAGCCGATGGGAAAGCGTCAATCACCATTTGGTTTGTAGCGTATCGGTCAACACCCGCTAAACGTACTGGCCCGGGCAATTGTTCTAAGGCAGCACTAGAAACAACTGCGCTCCCTCCAACCACAAGGGTATCCGTAACCCATAAGGTGTTGAGAGCATTTAGGGTTTCTAAAGGAACTGAATCATCATTATCCGTTAACAGAATCGGTTCTCCTCGTTCGGCTGCAATAGACGCAATTGATAAGGCATCTGGAAAATTCTCTCCACTAACTATAACAGCCTTGCCTATTGTTCCTAAAGTTAGTGCTATTTGAGCAGCTGTAGCATATCGGTTTGCTCCAGCTAAACGATAGACAGAGCTTATCTGAGATAAATCTAATTCAATCCCAGAAGAAATGGCTCCTGTTCCACCAAGTAAATAGATAGATTTAGGGGAAAGATGCTGAATCGCTGCCATAACTCTCGAATCCAAAGAATCAGGATAGGTCAATAATATCGGCGCTGAGTATTTATAAGCGAGAGGAACACCGGCTAAAGCATCCGAATAATCATCTGCTCGCGCTAAAATTACTGTGTCAGCTCCCGTGGGATAAGCGGAATCAGCTACTTGAATAGCAGTCGCGATCCGGTCATCCCCATTTAAATGGAGAGACGTGGTCAAAGGCATCTGTCCGATCCGGTAAATACCTTGCTCAAAGATGCCGACCTTAAGCATGCTTCCAGTAACTCCTCCCGCCACGCGTATCCATCGAGAACCGTTCCACCGAAAAAGATAGTTAGCCAGTGTTGAGTGTTCCGTTACTGGGATAGACAAAGAAAGGATTTTATGGGGTATTTCCGATGTCTCCCAGGAAACACGCACCATTTCTGAGCCAGGGATAATTCCAGATGGAAACGGAGCGGGAACATCAGCAGGTTGTAAGTTTACACTACCGGTACTGTTCCAAGTCAAAGGAGAAACCAATAAAGAGGCTCCGCTTGAAGTATCTTTAATAAGAGCGCCAGCAAAGTCAATTATTTCAGGGTCAGTCAGGGTTTGTAGATCTGCAATTTTTACAGCTCTATAAGCATTGGGTAACCCAAATCCGAATTGTGAAGAACGCCCGGATACGTCGAGTCTCTGAGCGGATTGTTTAATATTAGATGCAACTTGCTGTGCGGACCAGTCAGGGTGAGCACTCCAGATCAGAGCCGCCACTCCAGACACAAACGGGGCTGCCATAGATGTACCTTCGTCTAAAATAAGTTTGTTTACACCGGAAATTCCAACGACATCTGTTAAAATATCCGTTCCTGGAGCGATAAAATCGAGATTTGATCCAGTCTTTGAAAAAGAGGCTATTTTATAATTTTTAGTCATTGCCCCAACGGCTACGACTCCAGGTAAAGATGCAGGATATAAAATATTAGGCTCTTCTGTATATAAGTGATTGCCAGCCGCGGCTACGATAAGACAGTCTTTAGCTTGAGCATATTTAACTGCCTCTTGAAGCGGAGCATCTAATGTCGAACTACCCATACTTAAATTGATAATTTTTGCTCCGTGATCTGCCGCCCAGCGGATCCCAGACTGTACACTTTGAACTTCGCCATTACCAGAACTATCAAACACCTTTACTGGTAAAATCTTTGCTTCAGGTGCGACTCCGAAAAGTCCAAGTCCCTGACCGTTTCCTGCAATAAGGCTTGCAACTTGTGTTCCGTGTCCATTGTCATCAACGGTATCAACAAAGCTTGTCCCTTTGGTGAGAGCATTATAACCAAGGATTAAATTCCCCTTGAGATCACCGATACTAGCATTCACGCCAGTATCAACGACAGCAACATTGATACCTTTGCCAGTAATCCCCATTGACCAAACTTTTGGGGCTTCTACTGCCTGTAGTCCCCACTCTTCTGCTTCTCTAGGACTTATGGGTAGTGAAGAAGCAGCGGTATTCCGTATTGGAAATGTCAATGTGATTAGAACTAATACAAAAATGATTAACCGATTTTTCATTTAATAACACTGCCCTCCATATCAGATTGACCTTCACGCCAGGAAAAAGCTCCAATCGCCAGATTATCCTCCCGGGTACCAATCCGCCGATATTGGAATTCCTTCACTCCCACAGGCCCTTCTGGCGAACTAACTCCTCCGTCACTATAAAAAATCACCGGAGCCATGGTTCCTTTTTCTAGAAGTGCAGAAACCAACGACAGTGTATTATCAAGATTGGCTTCCTGATAACCCGGCTGCATGCCCTGTAATGCGTCCAAAACTTCGTGCTGATCACTTTGATTAGACAGTATTTCCGGAACCGGACCTACGCCAATTAACGTAAACTTGGTTCCGCTACTCTGCGCCTTAATCAGTTTTTCAGCCTCGGCTTTGGCCAAGTCCATCCGGGTTCCCCCCTCCTCCTTGGTCAACATACTTGCCGAGGTGTCCACAAGGAGAATGAAACTAGCACCGGCCTGTTGATCACGCTCCAAAAAGGGGCGAGTTAAAGCCAAGACCAAGAGCAAAGCCAGCAGAAGCTGTATGAATAAAAGCAGGTTGCGGCGTAGTTTCTGCCAAGGAGTTTGCGAAATAGTATCCGCTAAAGCCTTTTGCCAGAGTAATGTACTACTCACCATTTGCTGTTGTTTCTTTTGTTTTAATAAATAAAATAGAATGATAACCGGAATCGTCAGTAAAAAGACCGACGCCAAAGGCGAGAGGAACTGCATCATACCAACTCTTTTCTCAAAATTCCAGTCTATACGAGAACTTCAGCCCCGCGTAACGACCGTAAAAGTATATCTTCCAATTTGTCATCCGACCCTACAGTATGGTAAGTAATCTCTCTGCTTAGACAAAATTCTTTGATACTCTGCAAAAACACTTCCAAATGTTCCTTATAGGTCCTAAGGAGGATCGGCGTGATACTCACTTCTTTTTCCAACCCTGTTTCACAATCAACCAAGCGGAAATTCCCCAGTAACTGAGGATTTCTTTCCTCAGGTGACAGAATATGCAGGACGACAACTTGCTGACCTAAATGCTGCAAGTATTTAAGCCCCTCTTCAAAACCAGACGAACTTAACATATCCGAGAGCACAATGGTAAGGCCTGGCCTTTTAATGTATTTACCACTTTGACGTAGAGCACCATTTAAGTCTGTTTCTCCTCCAGCTTCCAATTGAGACAAGAATTCCCAAAGCCTGCTGATGGCGTTTCTTCCTCGTTGAAGTGGCAGACAGCGATTCGTTCCTGAGTTTAAGGGGATCACACCCACTTGTTCCATATTAACCAAGGCTAAATAACCTAAAGCTCCCGCCAATTGTTTGGCTAGTTGATACTTTAAGCTTCCCTCCAAGGCCATGGAACCGCTGGTATCCAGTAAGAGATGAACGCTTAAATCATTCTCTTCCATAAATAATTTAATAAATAATTTATCCAAGCGAGCATAAGCATGCCAATCCACTTGGCGAAAATCATCCCCAGCAACATATGCTCGATAATCGGCAAATTCTACGGACTGTCCTTTGCGGGTTGAACGATGCAGTCCACTATACCGTCCAGCCCGAGCCTTTTTTAAGAGAAACGCCATGTTCTCGAGCTTTTTTAGAAATTCCTTTTCAAAGAGTAGTTCTGTCAGAATGTTCACCCCCTACTCGATGTTCGATGTTCGATGTTCGATATTCGATGTTCGAACCACGACTTTGCAACATTAACCTCGGTTATGAATTTCATACTTATTTCATATTTTATTCATCGTACTTTACGCCACAGCCCTAGACTGCTTCCCCAGTGTTACCTCGAATCGAAGTTCGATGTCGTTCCTGAACTCTCGCACCTCGTAAATCGTGCCTTGTGCCTCGAACTTCCTGCCTCGATTATCTTGGCACAGATTCAAGTAATTCTTGAACTAACTTATCAGTTGTAACTCCTTCTGCTTCCCCTTCAAAGTTAATGAACATGCGGTGTCTCAACGCCGGCAAAGCGACTGCAAAAACATCCTCAAAAGCGACATTAAATCTTCCGTCCAATAAGGCCCTAATCCGCGCAGTCGTTAAGATCGCTTGAGCACCTCGGGGACTGGCTCCATAACGAACATATTTTTTAATTCTCTCAACCGCCCCCGGCTGTTCAGGATGGGTGGCGAGTATAAGCCTTACGATATAATCTGCAACATGATCCGCCACCGGAATATGTTTAGCTACTTTAATAAGCCGGGCCAGTCCTTCATCGTTAACCACGTTTTCCGGCTCAACGCTTTGTTCCGTCGTCGTCATGGTCAAAATCTTCTTTAAATCCTCGGCCGAGGGAAAGGCAACCATGACTTTAAAAAGAAAGCGATCCAGCTGAGCTTCTGGCAATGGATACGTCCCTTCCATCTCCAATGGGTTCTGAGTTGCTAACACAAAAAAAGGATTCGGTAACGCCCTTGTAACCCCACCGACTGAGACCGTTCGTTCCTGCATGGCCTCAAGTAATGCACTCTGAGTTTTTGGAGTTGCCCTGTTAATCTCATCAGCTAAGACTAAATTAGCAAAAATTGATCCCGGTTGAAATTGAAAGCTTCGTCCATCTCCCGTATCTGTCATAATGTTCGTACCCACGATATCAGCAGGCATTAAATCCGGGGTGAACTGAATCCGTGCAAATTTCAACCCTAAGACCTGGCTCAGGGACCTGACCAAAAGCGTCTTGCCTAAGCCAGGGACACCTTCCAGTAAAACGTGTCCTCCAGAAATTAGACATAATAAGACCTGCCTAATGGCATCCTGCTGGCCGACCATTACCTTAGCGACTTCCCTTTCGATCCCTCGGACTTTATCTACAATTTCAGCCAATTGCGCTTCTCCGATATCTGACGGCAAATTTATCCCTCCATACATTTGTTATTACTCCCCTGACAAATCCAAAAAATAATTCCTAACCAAAGCCTTCAAATTATCTGGTACATACTCTTTGTCCATACTTTCTCGTGCATCGGCCTCGTATTGAGTATACACCTCCGAATAGGGTAGCAACATTCCGCCCTGAGCAAGTCCGCCAGCTGAATCAACCAGCGTTGAATCTCCTGAACCACTACCTGCCGAACCACTAACCCGGCTTTCTACTCCCCCATTCTCAATCCTACCATTCGGAACATACACTTGATCCCAGTGCCCTTCACGACTGTCTTGAGTCCCACTTAAACCGCTGGAACTGGGACCCCCAACCTGAGTTTTCCCCTTCATTCCGCTTGTCTGGTTGCTCGATCCGCTCCCCGCATCATTGCCACTTTTCCCGCCACCACTGCCACTGCCGCCTCCTGAGCCTCCACCAGCTCCACCGCTTCCCGCGGAACTCCCACTTGCTCCACTACCGCTTCCTGTCCCCGAGCCCGAGCCTGTCCCTGTCCCTGATCCTGTCCCAGAGTCTGTTCCTGCTCCGGTTCCTGTCCCCGAGCCAGTTCCTGCTCCAGAACCTACTCCACTCCCCTTATCGCTCCCGCTTCCACTTTGACTTCCATCATTTCCCCCATTGTTAGCCCCAGCTCCAGCAGGAGCGGTTCCCTTTCCTGAACGATTGGCCGCTGCCAAGATTTTCCCCTTTGCGCTACTCAGTCCTTTTGTCAAATCCCCTGCTAAACGGGCTGCAGCTTCCTCCGAGGCAAGTTGCTCAGCTAGTTGCTCTGACAAATCAGCCATCTCCTCAGCGCCTGCTTGTCCAGAGGAACCGATTGCCTGGCTCAGCTTGTTTAGATCAGCGGCTAGATTAGGGTTACCCGCTTTTTCCAGAGACTTAGCGATCTCCTCAAAAAACTTCGAGAGCTTCTCTCTTTCTGCCGGATCCATTTCTTTCATCTTCTTTTCTAGTTCTTCCGCCTGTTGCCGAAAATCTGGGGCATCCCGCTTTTGCAAAGCGGCTCCAGCTTCTTTAGTCGTAGGACTTTGCTGTAACCTAAAGGCCAATTTATCTAGGATTTGCTTTTCTTCAGCCTGACTTAGCCTCTTGGTCATTTCCTTTTGGGTTTTAGCTAGAGCTTCGACCCCTGCTTCTAAAGATTTCGCTTTTTTAAGTTCCTGTTGTAACTTGGTTAATTGATCGGAAAGCTGTCTCTTTAAATCAGCCGATAGTTTGGGATCATTCTTTAATAGCTCTTCAACTTCATTAACCATACTTTGTGTGGCGATCAGTTCCTCTTTCGCTTGATGGTTGGCTAGAGCGATCTCATCCATCCGATTCGGCCAAAAAGACAAAGCAAGAACAGCCACCAGCAGAGCTGTGAGGATTCCCAATGGTTGGTTCAGTCTCGGCCAAGGGATTGCCTTTTTATACGCCACCCCCTTTAAATGCTCTAACGCATCTTGACGTTGACGCTGGGCTAAAAGGTCTGAGGAATCCTGCAATTGCCAGGCCGTCGTCATCCGTTCTTTAAGCCCTGCCCGGTCTAAGGTTAGAGCAGTTTCCCACAAACCAGGACGCAACATATACGCCCTTAGCATAACTGAAGCAAAAACTAACAAGCTAAGGCCAACCGCCCAGGAGCTACTGGCATAGAGGGGGAAAATCCGGGCGACAATAAACACCGACAAAGCAGCCCCAGCAGCCATTGTCAGTCCTCTAAGGAGCCACTTAGTATAATGCTGCCGAGTAATATGCCTTAAAACGGGCTTTAAGGCCTTAATTAAGGTTAGCCCTTTTTTCGATTCCACGCCTAACCCCCTTTCTTGTTGCCAGCCCGCAGGGGACGAATTAGCCAAACCGTTAGCCCTAAGGAAACCAAGATGATCAAAGCATCTAACATTAGATTCACTTGCCAGACAGGCCTAGGCTTAACTGGTATTGGTTGGGGCACCGGTTTACCATCAATAAACGTCGTTGACGTTATCCCCGTAAATTGGACATTCATCGGTCGTACATAAGGTATTAATTCCATCCCTGTCGGTAAGACAGAACCTAACGCCACTATAGGATTGAAATTTACGATAAAAGGGGTAGGCGGCGGCTGGTTTAACCTCGCCCATTTTTCCATAGTCAAACTCTGGACTACTGCGGCTGAGATTAAAGTACCCCCAAACAGAAAGAAGGTCAGCAGATAGCTAATCACTATTGCCGTAATCGTCCGTTTAAATAGGGCTGAGCAAAGCAGGCCGATACTAGCAATAGTCACTGTCGTAACCAGGGAAATCAGAACAACGACCAGTAAGTCACCCATAGCCACTGCCCCAAAAAGAAAAATCGTGCTGTAAATCGGCAT
>DOPS01000015.1:0-22165 GCA_003512645.1 Desulfosporosinus sp. | reverse complement strand
ATCGTCATTCCCAAGCGTAAAGCCTGAGTGCCGCCATAACTATAGCGGGTTTGGAGATAATAAGCGAAACCCCCAATTCCGGCTAAGGCCATTAAATAGATGCTTATTAAAAGCGGCGACCGCCAGGTACGCACTCTATCTCGCAATTCTTTAGCTAACACTGGATTTAAGATCATCGTGCTGCCCCCTTAGTAATCTGCATAAACAGATCTTCTAAACTATTTGAGGATTCCGCAAAGGAAAGAACGGGGAGTTCAGCAAGAACCAAAGCACGTAATAGCTTTTGTTGCTCCTCTGGATTGCCTGAAAAACGAACCTGTAAAACTCCATCTGCGGTCTCATTCACGGCCGCTACCCAGGGATTTTCTTCCATCATGGCCCTAGCCGCGCTGATATTGTCCTGAACCTTAACTTGGATCAATCGTTCCTGCTGAAGTTGGGCAGTGATACTATCCATACTCCCAACGGCAACCAACTCTCCCCCCTCAATAATCCCTACTTCAGTACACAGCTCCGCCAGTTCCGGCAAAATATGGGACGAAATAATAATACTCTTACCCATATTCTTGAGTTCCCGTAGCAATTCCCGCATCTCTACCCTGGCCCTGGGATCCAAACCTGAGGCAGGCTCATCTAGGAGAAGCACTTTTGGGTCATGAACCAAACTCCGGGCCAAACACAACCTTTGCTTCATGCCACGGGACAACGAATCAACATAAGCATCCGCTTTGAAATTGAGATCCGTCAGCTCTAAAAGATCCGCGATGATACTCCTTCGTTTCCCCCTGGAGATCCCGTAGCAGGAGGCATAAAAATCCAGATACTCAGTCACTTTAATCCGCTCATACACCCCAAAAAAGTCAGGCATATAACCCATTAGACTACGAACCTTCTTGGGATGTTTGGTCACATCCACCCCATCAATATAGGCTTTACCCTCTGTCGGAACCATCAGGGTCGCCAGAATTTTCATAGTTGTCGTCTTACCGGCTCCATTCGGTCCCACAAAACCAAAAATACTGCCCTGTTCAATTTCTAAACTTATTCCTTTAAGGGCTTCCATCTTGCCATAGATCTTTCTCAAACCTTCAACCCTAATCACTTACAATGCCCCCCCCTTACTACTAAGAGAGATATTTACTCCAAAAAATTCTTGGTCTTGAAACTGTTGTGGTTGGTTGAACTGTGATTGTGATTGTGATTGTGATTGTAATTCGGGCTGATTCGATATTTTGAAGCGAACCAAGCGGCCACTGTTGAAATAGTTTGTAGGATCTTTGATCACTGTGTTATCTGAGGTCATATTAATATCGTCCCAAGCAGCTGTTTTCCAGTTATAAAGGTACCCCTTTACCGCTGCAGAAAAAGAGGCGCCATTTCTCTTATGAATGTTCAACTGCATTTCACTAAATTTACCCTCGGGGAGTTGCATTTGGTAAACCGCTTCTGAATTAGCTTGCATCATAATACTTCCAGGGCCAAACCCTACATTTTGAGAACTTAATAACGTCCCTGAAATGAAGCCCTCTGGTACTTCAAGACGTTCAGGGTCAAATTTTAAGTGCAAGGGAACTTGAAACAAGGTAGTATAGTACTTCTTCACCTTATTATCCTCAATGCTCAGTCCCCCTTGGAGAGGTTCTGCTGACCAACCAAAAAACAGTAATTTGCTCTCAGACCCAGGGTCCCACCCATTGCCTAGTTGACTTTCGAAAATTTGTTGCCGCATCATGTCTCTGGCTTGAGGTCGTGGCGGGGGTCCTGACCCTTGCCAATTCACCTGAGGATTATAGATTTGATAAGCTATAGGGGCACCATTGTTCAGATTATTGTTCGTATTTAGGTTAATTTCCGTCTCAGTCTTCTCCCCTGCGTTGAGCGCAGCGATCTTCGTAAACCAATTGGGGGAAGAGACTATTACACCGTCCGTAAAATTATACTGAGTACCATTTGTGATCGTTGCCAGCCACTTATTGTCTTTGAACGAGATTTCCCCGCTGATGGACCCGGTAAGGGAAGCATCTTCAACCGCTGAAAACCCTCTCATAACCCAGGAACGCATTTGAAGGAAATCTATATTCGTTTGTCCAGGTGTTTGTTCTACACGGAGCGTTGCGTTGGGTCTCTGATTTGTCCGAGGATCAATTCTCATTCCTCCATCGAGATTGGGCAAAGCGCTGACGAGATGTTTACCTGGTAATTCCAGATGATAGGTTGCATGGGTTGGGGCAAATAAGCCTGTAACCGCTGTAACTTTCGCCAGAGAAGTTCCTGGCATCATCTCAACGACATTGATCTGGTGAGCAATGATTTCCGCAGGGCGGGTTTTAAAGGATGTGAAATAAATCAAGAGCACGAAAATTACTGACAAGGCGGGTACAGTAAGCCAAGTCCATTCCCGTCTGTCCAATTTCTTCAGGACCAGATAGTTGAGAAGGCCTGCTAATAAAAGATACGGGCCGATCATCCAGGCCATCGTCCTCAGGGAGGGAAGAGCCATGTCCTCAATATTCCCCAAAGCATTGGCCATGCCGTATGCATTATTGAATTGCCCTTTGAAAAAAGGCCCCCCCAACTGACCAGGTACTAGGCCATTCCCAAACTCAGGCTTCTCAGCGAATACAAGATCCTTCCAAAGGACCTCGCTCCCTGTCCAGTTGGACATAGGCTCTAGAGCAGGATCAAAAGCCAGGTATAAAACCTCGCCTTCCCCGAATGGATACTTGATAGCTAAAGGTCGTCCTTGTTCCGAAAAAAGAGGCTTACCTTTAGAACTTTGGAGCTTAGCTATACGTACGGGACCTGATATAGCTTCACTGATCGGTTTACTTAAGCTACTTGGGAGAGCACTCAGGGTAAGAGTTTCAACTCCAGAAACCGTGACTGCTTGCAATTCCTGTGGCAAATTCGGGAGCACCTTTTGCCAACCTGAACCTCCCCCCACGACTAAGGTACCGCCCCGACTCACCCAGTGGGTTAAGGCAGTGGACTGTTCCTTACTAAGTTTCAAATTAACATCATTAAAAAGCAGCACATTAAAGAAACCCAGCAGATCTGCCTTCTCCGGCAGATCTTCATTTTTGATCGTCGTTACAACCGGGCCCAACCAACTCGCTTGCTTTAGCCCATTCAGAGGGGCTAACCCTTCCTCAGAACGATCTAGCAAACCAATAATCAATTCATTATTACTCAGAAACGCAAATTTGACGGTCTGCTTAGCGAGGACTTGATCCCCACTTACTAACTCAATGTTCACACTCGTCAAACCCTGAACAGGTATATAAAAATTAAAGCCCTTCGTCGATCCCTGAGGAATGACTGCACTGCTAACATAGTCCATGGTGTTAAATTCCAGGTTATTTTCATTAGGCGTAACTCTCAAATCTCCTTGAAGATCCGCTCCCTGGTTCGTCACTTCAACTTGAAGAGGAAGCCAAACACCTTGTTTTGTGTAGTTTCCATAGGTCCCCTTTGCTTTAATTATGATGGAAGGGTTTTGATCTTCATCCTCTGGAGCAGCCAAAACAGCCTTTGTCGATAGACCTACAGATGATAGAAGCATAAACATAGCAATAAATAGAAGTATCCAGTTCCTTAGCTTTGACAACATCTCAGCTCCTTTTTCTTATCTTTCACTGAAAAAATCTCTTTCCCACTTTTTGCTCTTAAATTCACTATTCTACCACAATCCATTAAATACCTCTTTTTCCAGCATAGACAAAAGTATGCCTTGCGCTAAATCATTTGTGATATGTGCAAAATTTACAACATCTCGTGGTAGTTAATCCGGTTGGTTTTATTCGCTCTAAGAGCAAATCATATGTTTCGGGTGATCAAGTTTTTCGGCATGGCTCAGAGATCGTGTTCATGCCCAATGACCTTTGTGACACCCTCTCACTTCAATATTTCATATAAGCCGTTAAAATCTAGCCTTAACCTTTTGGACTAAATACCAACCCTCCCCCTTTACCATCTTTGTTTACTCTATATAGAGAGTAAATAAAGATGGTAAAAGGTTACAAAATAAGCGTTTTTTTATTTTAATTAACTTTATCTTCGGCAACACACGTATGCGAAATACTATGTATAAAGAGCTTCCTCTTCAATAGAAATTAGATTTCTAGGAAGAGAAAGCCCTTTTCTTGTGCTTGTTACTTACTCAGCTGTAATATAACTCTTCAGACCAAGTTTGAGCTAATAGTAGCCAATTTTCAATACCTTGGAATTTCTTATACTCAGGCCCGCCAAAGCCTTAGAGTCAGGCAACGAAGACTCCCACCACCGGCCAATAGGGCATCGGGATGAAATTCAATGATCTGGACGCCACGTTGCTTCAATTTCTTTTTAGTCTGATCGTTGAGGGCGATATCGTAGTGAATAAGAATCTTGGGCTCCAGTGGAACAAAGCTACAACCCCAATTCTGCTGCTCTTCATCATTGATCTCCATGAGTTCTATATTTCTCTTGCCTAAGAAAGCCTTTAGGTCAATTTCAATCCGCTTCTCTCTGCGAACCAAATAAGTTCTGAGCAAGGCCGGAGGAAAATACAGGGCTAAATCTTCACTGATCCTGTTGAAAATCATATCTGCATGCATGAACCGTCGCGCCTGTGGTGCCTTGATATATATCACTTCCTCGAAACTATCTAAGGCTTTAGCAAAAAAACCTTCGATTGTACTGGGTTTATGCCGTTCAGTATCCACAATAATTAGCGTAGTAGGAGACAGAATTAAGCAGCCTTCAAACTCTTCCTGGGTTTCAAATTCATGAAGGATAGGTATGCCGATATTTGTGAGAACTTCCTTAACGACCTTTTCCTCCCCCGCCCGGGTTCCTGGACACATTTCGGATAAAATAGCCCCTTTACTCGTGATGACGGCTGTGTCATGAAGATAAGGTAGATTCGGAAGTTTGGCTAACAAATCCTTAGTCTGGTGGGCAAAATTTCTAACGAACAGCACCTCAACATTGTTTGCTTTTAACAACTGAGCATACTGCTCATGCTCCCTTAAATACTGATCAACCTTTGGAACATAATTAAATAAATGATACTTGTAGTTTGATTGATTGATGGTTGAGAGCGATTCGATAGGGTTATGCAGTAAAACCTTCTTTAATCTTGCTAGTTTTTCAGTTCCAAACCTTGGTTTTGTCCCGCTCATTTTCTACATCCTATCTTATGGTTTTCTTGACCCTATCAATAAACACACTACATTACTGAACCATATCAGGGCTTTTAGGATTTACATAGTCGACTAATGCCCGGTTTAAATCAAAAAATTGGCGACTTATTTCCGGGGCTTCCTGCCACTGACTATCCTCGGAATGTCGAGCGAAATGATCTAGAAACTCTGGCAAGTGGTCATCGCTATAAGCGTCCCGGAATCCCTGCAAACTGAAATGGGATAAGAAATTGCAATTCAAGTTTAAATGATTATACAACTCCTCGCTGATGTAGCGAGAATCTCGCTTGTCCACAACCTGCTGAAAAGATTCAAGCACTTCTTGCTGTTGTCGTTCAGTCAGAGTATACACTATTACTCCCCCTTTTGTTTCACTAGCCAATCAGTTAAACTCTAAAAAGTAGTGCCCTTCGCCATTATTATACCCACTAAGTTAATTGACTACCGATAAGGAAACTATTAGTATTAGTGGCGCTGTACATAAGAAAATTAGAGTTCTGCAGTATACTATCCTGTCTTTCAATTTGTTATAACACTAATCCTTCCGCTATCATTACTAAGATATACCAGCACCTTACACCCGGGTTTATCCCGGGTTTTCTTTTTGAAAACTACCAGGTAAAATCTTGATACAATATTGCACTTTCTGGAAATTATGACATTTCAAATGTCCTCCAAAAGATATATAATAAATTATAATTAGGAAAGAAGGTAGAACTATGTCGGTTTCATTGGTATTTGTGAATAACAAAATAGAGTTTCGATATGTTTCAGATCAAAATAAAATCTTTATTTTTGATCTGAAGAATGATAAAGCGTTGCCAACGTATTTATTACCTGCTAAATCAACTGAACTCGATAAGAGTACTTTTATTGACATTTGTCTAAATATCCGTAAGCAAATTGACAAAGGAAGACATACCCTTAAACAGAGTAAGGACACAATTTAGTAAATCTTAACTCTCACTCAATTCTTGGGTTATTAAAAGCAAATTCATAGTTATTCCTTGAAATAAGATGGTCAATGGGGCCACGACAATGCTCAGTCAATTTAACGTAATATTCAGCGCTATACCTGCTTTGATTTTTAGCATTATCCTCCTCAAAATGGACTTTTTCCTGGCCTTAGACAAACGACAATCAATCATTGCTTTTGTCTTGGTATTAACTTTCGTCGGATGGGCCAAATTGGCGACCCTAGTGATGGAGAGGGTCAGGGAGGTTTTAAATAAACCGTTTATCACAGCTGAATCGGCCATAGGTAAGGGCAAACTAAGGATTGCACTGGAAAATGTGCTTCCCCACTTAGCCCCGTTTCGATTCTAAATTAAAGAACCTTACTAAATAGTAAGGTTCCTAACCCAATACTTAAATTGAATGTAATTTATTATTGGAGTTTTTCCAGTTCTCTGGGGTTGTATGCAAATTCACCAAGCATAACATCTAACCTTACAACAATAAAGACACCCATTTCATCACGATCAACACGTACAACTATTCCAGTACAGTGATTACAAGTCTCTACGCGATCTCCGACTTCGAATAAGCCTTCATTACGGAAGAAGAACTTCTTCTTGGCTTCTATCATAATTCACCCTCCCCTTTCTCCAACAGCAACTAGTTAACATACCGCTCACGGGATAAGGAATAAACCAATTCCCACCTTAAAATACGTGAATATTTTCACTAGTCACAACAAACATTTTATCGGCTGGATAGTTCAACGATTTCGCTTTCTCACTAAAAGTGTACCATTATGTGAAACCCAAGTCTATAGCATATCCAAATTGTCATAATAGGTTTTATTGATAGGCAAGGCAACCCATCCAACTTGTTGGAAGTTATGTCTGAACTCTGATACTACCAGTGGCTTTAAGAACTCGAGTGGGAAACCACAGTTATACCAATTATGTTAATAGACTACTCTGAATATTGAGACTTTGTAATATTAGGTACTAATTACTTAACTCTGTTCTATACTATAGTAGTAAGACTGAACAAAGGAAATTCGTAGACGTACTGCTGACCTGACTGGAAACTGTTCAATTAAATTGTAAAGAAATGGGAGGTACGCAATATGTTAGAAAGAAAATCTTATGAAATTAGTGAACTATACGAGAAAATTAATTTAATTATGGGAGTATCTTATGGTAGTGAAGGCATAATACCATGCCATAGATGTTGTGATAATAATTGTTGCATTAGCGACTCAGGTGACGTTCTATGCGGAGGGTATATGGAACATTCAGAAGTGACAGAGACAGTAACAGGTGCTAAATTATATGTAGTTAAATGTCACAATGCAGTGGAATTCAACCTTTAAAGACACGCTTTTTATATTGAGATCCACTGCGAGTAAAAAGCAGGAATATCTATTAATCGACTTGCGCTAATAATAATGTTTTTCATACTCCGGCACTGTACCAAGAGTTAAGATCTTAGATACAACTCGTTTTACCTCAAAATTGATTATGAATGTATATCCCTAACTCCAGGTTATTACGACAGGATGTGTAGAAGCGGAAAGCTAGCAAGAAGCAATATTTCAAAGAGCAGAAGTCTCCTCTCTGATTGTTTAGTTCCAAAGCTTAAATATTCTCCCGTTATTGAGTCCACAATTTTCCACTGATTTGATAAAACCGCATATCTTTCATTAAGCTCAAAATACTCACTCATCTTGTCAAATATTTGTCTTAATTCAAGGGTTCTGCTAAACTCTGAGGGTCTATCAAGAAGCCTTACGCTTTCAATGCTCCTGTATTTAAACCGGATGCTTTTGGCAAGGGTTGAAGACACCTTTTTAGTATTTGCCCATAGAAATCCCTTATTAAGTTGACTTATAAAATTTCCCGCCTCATCTAAAACCTCGGAAAGCTCGGTTTCAATCTTATAAAGCTCGGTAGACTTTGCTAAAACTGCGGCAGCTATATCATCCACTTGTTGGTGATAATCAAATATTCCCTCGTCTCCTTCCCATAAGTTTACATGGACGTCGCTCGAGAGGATCATCTCATGGGTCTCATTAAATTTAGAAAGCAATTTATAATCTAAGTCAATGAACAGCGTCCCCAAATACTCTAGAAAAATAGAGATTTCGTCTTGATTGAAGTTTAAGAAGGTAATACACCCATATTTATATAAGTACACTGCCTTGTTTGCTGAAGTATATTTTAGGATCTTTTCAACTTCCGTCCCGTTAAATTTAATATATTCCTTCCAGCCTACGTCCTTCCTAAGATTAATAAATGTGGCTATCCGCACGAGAGGCAGTCTAGTTGCAACTTTATAGGTATTAAGGATTATTCTTTCCATATTACACCTGTCTTTACCTGATTAATTCAAGCACCATAAGCACTACTTCAATAACGATCAGCAGAACAATCACCCATTCAACAAACAATCCGCGTATGGAATGGCTTATGGTAGCAAACCCATCAATGATACTTTTCAGGATTTCAGTCTTGCTTTTTATCACCTCGTACCGGTCATTTAGCTCAAAAAACTCTGACATCTTTTCGTAAAAATCTGCTGCATCACTGTTAGTCCAGGTTATGTCGGGTTTATCAAGAATCATGATATACGCAATGGTATTGTATTCATGCCTGACAATCCTTGAAGTTGTCTTGGCAAGTTCTTTGTTCCCGATATTCAGTTTACCCTTCTCCAGTCTATCAATTTTGCTTTCAAGATCATCAAGAATCTTGCTCAGCTGCTCTTCTATCCTTTCAAGTGCTACAGACTTGGCAATCACGATGGATATTAATTCAGGGTAAAACAACTCCATATTTGGAATCTGAACATAGCGATCCGTAAAATCAATTTCTTCACCTTCAACCGGATGAAGTACATAATCTTCCTGAAACCTGTCATAACGTCCGATATCGATATCGGGCTTTATTGCTTTCAGATAGCGCATCAATGTTTCAGTATGCTGTTTGTTCGAGTTAATAAAAACTATACTCCCAAAAGAAAAAACTAGGATTTTTTCATCCTTCCCGGGTTCCTCGCCAATAATTATTCCAAGCACCTCATCTTGAAGAAGAAGAGGCTCCTCCCAGGTATACTTTTTCCTGATCTTGCATTCTACAGCGATCTTATTAAGATCGATTTCATTTGTCACTGCAAAGGCTTTAAACTTTAAGTCATTCATATGATTCCCTTAACTTTCTGTTTAATATCAAGCGACAATAGGTAGTTTTTTATAGTATATACAGTAAGAGTATTTTTCTATTACTTTCCCTACATCTGAACAGTTACTCGATGTAAAGATAGTTAAACGATCGCTAACTATCTTGAGTTTTTTCAACAAAAATACCCTCAGAAATCTTAGGACTTCCCAGGGTGTCCGTTACATTCAACAAAATCCTCTGAGCCGGGTTACCTTCCTGGAGTGCTCGAAACTGTAAAGCAATAGGTGCTCTACGGGCACCTTTCGCATAGACATTACCCCCTTGTCCCATTATATCATGCCAAATGCATATAAAACAGGCATATGGTATTTTTTACTAAATTCTTAATGGATCCCCTTGTTAAAGAGCTCAAGAGTACAAATGGTTAACAACCACAAAAATGTTGTGCTTTATCTTTAACCTCTGGAATATCTTAACTAAATACTCACCATTATTCCTTGAATTTGCTTGTTAATTAAAATACCAAAAGGAGAGCCTATCTGCTCTCCTTTTGATATTTTTAATGGAATCGCTTAACGACTTTTCCCGCTATTTCCAGCCGCATCGTCTTTTAATGCATTATAAGCCTGTTCCAACCGTGAATACTTATCTTTAAGTTGTGCTAATTCACTGGCTAAAGCTTCTCTTGTATCTTCATCTTTATGGCTCAAATAAAACACCTCCCTAATATATTTACCATAACAGTATTTCCTGCATTTCATGAATTATGTTGAGCTTAGTACACATTTGGCTCCTTGAGCAAACAATAAAAGGGGTATCGCCGTTACTAGCCTCAAAACAACCCTAAGTGGTTGTTTTTTTATTTGCCCTGTTTGCTACTCACCCTTCTTCTTTAACTCAAATATATTAAGTTAATAGATCTTCCGATTTTCAATTATTGGAGGAGGCAAAAAATGAATAATCTTAAACGTATTTCTAAAGTTTTTGAATCAGCAGAAGAAATCCCCTTTGACGACTCCTCCAGAATTATTCTAATGAGTGACGTCCATAGAGGTGATGGAGGCTGGGCGGATGATTTCTCAAAGAATCAAAATCTATATTTTGCTGCGTTAACCCATTATTATAATGAAGATTACACCTATATAGAAATTGGTGATGGCGATGAACTTTGGAAAAATAAAAGACTTTCTGAAGTAATATACGTGCATAGCCATGCTTTTTGGCTTCTTTCAAAATTTTTCAAGGAAGGTAGACTTTATTCAATTTTTGGAAACCATGATATGGTAAAGAGAGACCATGAATTCGTGAAAAACAACATGTATCAGTACTTTGATGAACGGGAGAAAAAGTATTTCCCTTTATTCGAGAATATAAAGGTGCATGAGGGGCTAGTTTTAAAGCATAAGCTGACCAACCAAAAAATCCTCTTGATCCACGGGCATCAAGTAAGTTTTATAGATTATGAAATGTGGAGGTTAAGTAGATTTCTAGTTCGGTATTTATGGCGACCTCTTGAATCATTTGGCGTCAATGACCCTACCAGTACCGCCAAGAATTATGACAAAAAAGACGCAGTCGAAAAACAACTTATTGAGTGGGTAACACGGGAAAAGCATATGCTTATTGCTGGTCATACTCATAGACCTAGGTTTCCTCAAGTAGGTGAACCTCCATACTTTAATGACGGGAGTAGTGTCCATCCTCGTTGTATTACGGGAATCGAAATTACAGATGGTAATATTACACTCGTCAAATGGGACGTCAAAACAAAGATTGACGGCACCTTGTTCATAGGCAGAGAAATACTGGTAGGACCTAGAAAATTAAAGGCTTACCTTCACCCCATAAGGTGAATCGGATCTCTATTATTATTAGAAGCTATCCTCTGTTCTTGATAGCTAATCCTTTTAAGAAATTTCTAGCGTATTTATCACCACACTCTTTATAATGCTTATGCCCTTCTTTTCTAAGCAGAGCGCTTAATTCTCCTTTTGTTACAATGACCCCAGTTTCTTTTAATATATCAAGAATATCATCACTTGTTAGTGAGAGCGCTATTTTCAATTTCTTAAGCAGGATATTATTAGGATGATTTTCACTATTCTTGAGTACTGGCATTTCAGGTTGCCCTGGCTTTGGATCTTGTTTTCCTCTTTTAAATATAATAAAGCCATTTAGAAATGACTCGAGCATACTGTTCTTGCATTTTATATTCTCTTCCTTTTCATCTATTTCTTCATGATCATCAACAACATTATTGTAACGGTAAGTTTCTTTTGATTTTATAAGTAATTTTCTCACTTCTTCTGTTGTAAGTTCAACGCCACCAAGTTCAAATATCTTCACCATATCTGTATCCCTGATATTGAGTGCATATCTTAATCTAATTAATATATCATTATTATCCATTTTATAACCCTCCTGAATTTCTTAAACTATAACTTACATTATAACATGAATATTTCGGTCGGGCAGAGCCCCCGATCATATGACAGGACAACGCAATACCTAACTAGCGAGCCTGACGACATCTAGTTTCGCTAGTCCCTAAGCGGATCAAAGTAACAACATTAGTTAATTTGCAACGTTCTGTGTACTAAGACCCAGCCTTTAACGGAGGCCGAACTGGGTCTAAGACAGACTTGGTATCAAAAAGATTCTTTAGAATTGCTTCCTGGTTATACAGTGCGATCCCGTCAATATGCCTCCTGTCCATCATCACATAGTCGGTAGAAGCTTTCAGATAGGGAGTGGGTCCCACCGAATAGAGAATATTGAACCCTTGATCGAGCAGGAACTGGAATTTGGGATTCCCAGGCAACACCGAGCTGCCAAAAGGGTAAACATAGATATTAGTGGGGCCGATAAGCGATCCCACTTCTTTTTTCCATTGCAATGTGTCTTTCTCCAGACTTTGATAAGACTCCGCCCTGGCATCCAGATGGCTGTAACCGTGCGAGGCAAACGTCCAGCCGGTTTCTTTAAGTCGTTCAATAATCCCTAAGGCAGTCTGCCGTTCTTCCGGATAGGAAGGGGAATCCAATTTATTGGTATTATACCCTAAAATCCCGTAATAACCGGTCAAGGCTAGAATTCCCTTGGCTCCCTGGAAGGAAAAGTCGGGATGTTCAGCGACAAAGGCATCGATAATCGGGATAATCTCATTATCATGGGAGATGACTTCCTCTCCCCTCGGGGATACGGAATAAGTCGCCACACTGCCATCAGAATCCAGAATCAGTTTGCTGATCGTCCCATTCGTTGATTTGTAATCCGGATAATTAACATCATCAACAGACAGGATGAGCGGTTTCTTGTTGGAAGGAAGCTTTAGCTCTTTGGGCACCAAGACCGTTTTCCCATCCTCTACTTTCTCTTCATACAAAGCATTTTCATTAATCAAAATATAATTGTTGGCATAGATTTGGTTGAGAATCTTCTCAAATTCACTCACCGTCACAAAATACTGATTAAATCCATTGGAATCTACATCCCCATCAAAGGTCAGGGACGGATAAGCCAAGAGCGGATGGAAAAAAATATGCTCAATCAGTCCATTATAAGCAACTAAACTTTTCTCCGCTTCCAGAGCTTGCTGATATTTTAGAAGATCGCTTTTTACTTGTGCATCATCTGGGTAATAGGCTGATATACTGGTCAAAAGTTTTATCGCTTCCTGATAATTACCCTGTTTGCTTATGACCCCTGCTTTGGCCAGATAATGGGGGTGCATTTCTGTTGTCGATTTCTTGATCTGGTCCTGGGCTGTCTGATAATCTGCGTTTTTTGAGGTTATTTTTTTATAGAATTCTATAGCCTGTAAATAATCCTTATCAGCATAGGCTGTATTCCCCTTAAGATAACTTTCCCGTTCAGCCTCATCCTGGATCGCACGGGCCGCATCTTCAATTTGCTGATTTATAACCGCTTCCTGGCGCTTTTGCTCCTGTAATTGCTGAGCATACAGTTCTTTCTGCGCACGGATTTGTTTCTGTGTTTCGTATTGGCTATATAAGATTGGCACAGTAAAACCTGTTAAGAGAACAAATCCCAGCAGAGCTATGATAATTGTCTTATGTGCGGAAAGATTTAGGTTTGTTTGCAAGATGATCATTCCTTTTGCTCATAATGAATCTTCAATATTTCTCTATATTAGTATAAAATTTGCCATATAATCGTCATCTCCTGTTATACAGAACAAAAATTAAGCCTCATAACAAATAACAAAAAAGCGCAAATACATCTCAGCTATTGGCTGGGAGATGTATTTGCGCGCGAATATCCCATCTATTATTTAGACCTTCGCCTTTCCTAACTTCATTTGTTGGTATCTCTTCCTTCACGGACAGACAACCCTCCATAAGTAAGGAACCCTGTACACAACAACAGAACGTGAGACTTCCACTATGCCCTGAACACAAGAAAGGTACGTAATCATAGAAATCAGGCGCGGAGATCCCTTTATGTTGATCACCCCTTGTGTAGATACCCCTAATTTTCTGGCTACCTGTCCTGTCGATAACATCTCACGGTCAAGTCTGACTTATTCGCTTTAAGAACTTGACTGCAAATTATTAATGGATTACTATTAATGGATCACTATTATCGAAACCCGATATCGTAATTCGAAAGGAGGCAAACTAATATGTCAGCTAAAGTATTAAGAAAGTTTTTTCTTGGATTCATAAGCATTCATATTCTTCATCATGCCTCTAAAGAACCCATTTATGGTCTTTGGATGATTGATGAACTTAAGCGTCATGGCTATAATTTGAGTGCTGGAACACTATATCCAATACTCCACAGCATGGAAAAAGATGTATTGCTATTAGTTGAAGAACGCAATGTGGACGGAAAAATTCGTAAATATTACATGATTACTGAACAGGGTAGGGTCGTTTTAAAAGAAGCTCGTAACAAAGCATTCGAACTTTTTAAAGAGATGAAATAGGATGGGAATGTATCATGAAGTTATTTGGACCACCAAAAACAAAAGAAACACTTTTTCAATATCTACTTAAATATAAGTTTCAGTTCATAGTTTCCTCTTTAACCGGCATCATTTACAACACAGCAATTGTACTTGGACCAATTTTACTGGGTCGCCTCATAGATGCAGCAGGCGGTGGTACCGGTCAGCAAGTATTTTTGTCGGCGTTTTTCTTTGTCGGTGTGACTGCATTCTTCCAGTTTTCAAGATTCATTAAGCGGTGGTATATGCGTGATCAGTTCAACCGTGTTGCCTGTGACCTGCGTCAAACCTTCCTCGAAAGAACGCTTCACAGAACATTGCCGGAATTGGAAAAAGAGACCGTTGGTGATTTAATGTCTAGGACAGTCGGTGATATTACACTAGTGGTCGATACAGTTATGTCGACAATTAACGAAGGCTGGGACACTTGGCTTCTCATGATGTCTTACTTTGTCGTACTTATGGTAATGGATTGGAAAATCACACTGTTAGCAACCCTCTTGGTACCAGTGACTTTACTTGTAGCTCATAACATGCGTCATATTCTATATAATTACTCATTGGATGCTAGAAAGTCTGCATCGACGGCCAATACTGGATTGCAAAGATATCTAGGTGCTATTTCCGTATTGCGTTTGTTTGGTCGGGAGGCTTCAGAAGCAAAGGAAATTATGGATGCTTACAACACCCAGGTTCGTTTCAATATTAAACAAATGTTGTTGCAACAGTCTTTACTGCCTATTTATGCTTTACTCGCAGGGCTAGGTATCGTTGTTGTCATAGGTCTGGGCGGTGAGAAAGTCATGGTTGGTGACTGGACAGTTGGAACCTTCAATGCTTATATGGTCATGTTTGTCGCTTTTTCGGGCAGGACACGGGTTGCTGCAAAGGTATTCAATCGCTGGCAGGGGGCTCGCGCAGCATGGCAGCGTGTCAAAGAAAAAATGGCTATTTCTGTTGACTCAACTTTAACGACTAACGAAGAGTTTCTTGAACCCATCTATACGATTAAAGTAGAACAGTTAACCTTTGGATTTAATGAACAACCAGTTCTTCATAATCTATGCTTTGAGGGTCATCGGGGACAGATTATTGGTGTAACCGGTGCTGTAGGTTCTGGAAAAACAGCTTTGGTCAATGCTCTGACGGGTCTGTATCCTTATCATGGCAGTATCACCTTCAACGATGAAGAACTCAGAGATTTGCCTTTGTCAACAATACGGAAACGTATTTCATACGCCGGGCATGAACAGTTCTTATTCTCCATGTCCATTAGAGATAATATTTTACTCAAAACCATTGATGAAAATTCTAGGCTAATTGATGATGAAGCGAATCGCACTACAGCGCATTTGTTAGATAAAAGTTTGAAGTCGACAGCATTATACGAAGATTTAGGACGTTTTGAACATGGTCTTGACACTCAGGTTGGTGAGAAGGGCGCAAGGGTATCAGGTGGTCAACGTCAAAGGATAGCTATGGCACGAGCCATTTGCGCTCAAGCGGATATCATTCTCTTGGACGATCCTTTTTCAGCCGTAGATATTGCAACTGAAAAAGTAATTATTGACCACTTGAAATCTGATTATAAAGATCAAATCGTTTTTCTGTTTACCCACAGACTCACGGCCTTCGAGCATATCAATCAGGTTCTAGTTCTTGAACACGAAAAAATTATCGAACAAGGAACTCATGCTGATTTGATTAAGCAACAAGGTGTTTATGGTGAAATTTATAAAGCACAAGTCTTTATGGGGGTAAATCACAATGAACAGACTGCTTAATAGAAACAAATCTTCTAGGGATTCACAGAGGGACTACAAATTCCTTAGGGAGGCTGTAATCACCGTTTCAAAGACAAAAGGACTCTATGCCGCTCTATTAATACTCGCTGTCATTTTGGGAGCCGTAGTCAATATATGGCCATCGCTAATGTTGCGACGTATTGTTGACGGTTCTCTTGTTTCTGGTAGTGAGAGTTTATGGAAATTGGCATTCTTATATCTCGGAGCAGTGCTTCTTGGAGGCGTAGTCGATTTCATCCGAGAAATCAGTACTACGGTATACGGCCAGCATGTGTTACTGAACATACGAAAGCAAATGCTTGATAGACTTCAAAATCTACCCATGAAATACTATCTGGGTGTACCCGCAGGAGAAACCATCTCACGTTTCACCTCGGATCTTGATGCAGTTAATACTCTTTTTTCTGCGGGACTTGTGAGTGCGTTGGCTGATTTATTAAAGATTATCAGCTTACTTGGAGCACTCTTCATATTATCCAAACCATTAGGACTGATTGCAATTGGTTCACTTCCGGTGATTTTTATTTTGTCAAACTTTTTTAGAAAACGTATATATTCCCGACAAAAAGAAGTACGCAAGAGGGTTTCAGACATCAATACTGGTATACAGGAAATTTATTCCGGCATGAAATTAATTAAGATTTTTGGGAAAGAGAATTTTTTTGCAGAGCGCTTTGAACCATCCCTTGAAAAACATCGGCTGGCAATGAATGCCAACAGCATCTATGATGCTTGGTTCCCATGCATTATGCAAATGGTTAGAGCATCTGTCATTGCCTTAGCTCTCATTGTAGGCGCAAAAAACAACCTGACTAGCTTTGCTTTAGGTTTGTCATTGGGTACTTTAGCCGCAGCTACTGATCTCTTTATTCGACTATTCGATCCCATCGAAGCTGTAGCCTCTGAAATTCAAACCATTCAGCAGGCAGTGGCCGGTCTAGATCGTATTAAACAATTTTTTCATGAACCTTTGGAATTGAGAACTCAATCAAATGATGCAAACAATAGTTTTGATGTCGTAGTGACGAGTGCTACTGACTCTTCAATTGTCGTCAAAGATGTTCATTTTTCCTATCCTAACGGTAAGGAAGTGATTTGTGACGCAAATATGTTTGTTTCAGCGGGTTCTAAAGTTGCAATTGCTGGCCGCACAGGCTCTGGCAAGACCACTTTGATGACTCTTATTGCAGGATTACATCCGACAAAAAAAGGTACCATTACCATTGGGGGACATGATCCATTTCAAATGCCTGCCCATGTGAGGCGACGTTTTATTGGAATTGTACCCCAGACGGTACAACTCTTTAATGGGACTATTTACCACAACATAACTCTAAGAGATGACAGTATTACTCGGGAACAAGTGATTCGTGCTATTGAAACAGTAGGACTTGGATCCACTATTGAGAAACTGCCTGAAGGACTTGAAACCCTAATCGGAGAAGGTGCTTCTCAGTTATCTTTTGGTCAAACTCAACTTTTGTCTTTGGCAAGAGCCATTGTGACCGATCCTCCACTTCTACTATTGGATGAATTAACCTCTGGACTTGATGCCATTACAGAACGACAAGTTTTAGATGCCATCCGTAACGTTAGTGGGAAAAGAACCATCATTACGATTAGCCACCGTTTATCAGGTATCATTGACGCCGAAGTGGTTCATATCATGGAATCTGGTAGCATAATGGAAAGCGGTACACCTGAAGAGCTGACTTCTCAAGAAGGTTGGTATTCTATTTATAAACGTTTAGAAGAACGTGGTTGGAGAGTGTCGTAGGGTAAGAGTAATGGGGAAAAGTCCGACTGTGCCGCCGAAGAAAAGCTGATTTCACTTGTTATCGTACCGCCTAAGGACTGAAATTTACTGGTAACGGTTGAGCTATGAGTCTTGGAAGATCCGGTTTTTCGTGAGATAGTGGCCGATTTATAGGGCGGGTGCTAATATTCTTCTCCAATAAAAAAATGTAAAGAGTTGATGAAGGTGAAAAAGTTCTCTTTTTCTTCAAACTGTGGAAAATGTGCAGAATCATCAAAAACAACAAATTCTTTCGTGGGTGCAATGATGGTGTTAAAGTATTGATTTGCAGTCTTAATTGGGGTTAAATGATCATATTTACCAGTGACAAAATAACAGGGTATCTTTAATTCCGGTACTTCCTGTGGCAGATTGCTTTGTATTATTTCCTTCCATAACCTATGGTCAGAAACAAATAACCCCTTAGCATAGCGAATGGAATCTGATAAATTATACTCGGGATTGAATAGTAGTCCTGTTACCATATCAACCTTTTCATTAATAAGCCGTACTGCTCCACCATATCTCCATACGTATTTTCGCGGAAACTGCTCTAAGTGTTTTATAGTATTCTCTCGATATGCCTCAATGGCGTTAATATCCGATGAATTATTTTGAGCAATAGCCTGCGATAAACAATAGTCCAAGGCTTCTAATTCCCCTACCCAAAAATCCCCCACTTGCCCTATCCCGATATATCCTTTATATTTTTCTGGTGCTTGATAAGCTGCTTTGATACCTACTATCGTTCCAAATGAATGTCCGGCTAAAATTATATCATCTGTTTCAAGCTCTTTACTTACATAATCAGTAAGAGCTAGTAAATCATCGACCAGAAGTTTAATTGACAGATCGGAGTAATCCTCTGAAAACTGATAGGATTTCCCTGCTCCTCGCTGATCATATCGAACTATCGTAAAATTTTGTTCCAACAAATCCTGATATTTTCTCACATAATATATTTCCGGACAACCCGGACCGCCATGAACAAATATGAGAACTGGATTATTCTTATCATTCCCTCGAATCATAACCTCATGTTTGCTACCATTGATCTCAATTTGTTTTAATATACTAATACTGTTCTCATACCCTTTTATGGATGGCGTCCATGTTGGTACAAAAAACCTAATTGCAACGAGCAGAATAAAAATCATTAAAACCTTACTACGTATGGAAATTTTCCTTTTCATAAATAAACCACCAATCAATCTCCGATACATTCTATTTCGCTCTTAATAGCGCCTTGCTAAGAAATTTACAAAGACCCTCTCAAAGTATAGAATACTTAAAACGGCTTTATTATCAAAAGTAAATTTAGATGCAGTAAACATATAACCTTATTTATGTAAGGTTATATGTTTCTCCAGCCTCTTAGAGGGGTATAAAATAGTGGGGTGTTCAGGTCAACTGCCAACTACCCTAAAGGATAGTGGCTTGTAACTAACCAGTAGTTCAAACGATTGATTAATTCTCCTACCTTTTGTCGCTTCAAAAGAAGCGTGTTGTTACATTGCAGGGTGGTTGACAGCACCCTAACTAATTAAGGAACTTGCTTAATTAGCTCTGCGTGAACGTACTCTATTCCGATGTTACGCAGATTAATTGCTCCTATACGATCATCATTGGAAGTATAAGTGCAATTCTTACAAGTGAAACTATGATTCTTTTTGTCTCGATTTGCTTTCTCGGTGTGACCACATAGTGGACATTTTTGACTAGTATATTTAGGGTCTACTGCAATTATCAGTGAACGGTTTAGTTTAGCTTTATACTCAATCATTTGACGTAATTGGTAAAACCCCCAAGATACAAAAACATAACGATTCTTAAGTTGTACTTTTTCTGTGGCGTTCCTTACCCCTGTCAAATCCTCCAACACCAGTAAAGAGTTTTGACCCGCAGAATTAACGAGTGCCTTCGATACTTGATGGTTCACATCAGTCATCCAACGGTTTTCTCGCTGACCGATCAATCTCAATCTCTTTCTTGATGATGGTGTTTGTCTTTGTTGAAGTTCTTTTCGTGATTTAGAATAGTTAGCTCGTTTGTGCTTTATGTGACGACCATGATAAAACTCTGTGTTATTAGAAGAGTCGTAACTTGTGGCTAGAAAATTGATTCCAAGATCAATACCAACTACATTTTTAATATCTTGAATTAAAGAATCCTCTATTTCCTTAGTTGTTGGTATATGCAAGAAAAACTTATCATGTTTAAACACCAACTTGGCTGTTCCAAACTTCCAAGACCCATCAAAGTATTGATCCATCCCCTCTTGTCTGAATGGGACTTTAATACGGCCATTTAAAGTATTGACCGAGAATAAGCCTTTGACTAAGGAATAGTCTCGATTCCAAACTAAGTCATACTCTGGTTTCTTAAAGACAACTTTATTAAGTCCGTGTTTATTTGATTTAGCAGATTTGTATTTAGCCACAACAGTCTTCATTACGCTTTGTGCCATCTGTGATTTTAAGGCATAATCATGTCTTAAAATCTAGTAAGTTAATTTGTGTAATTTGGGTTGAGAAAACTCTTTTGTTAAAAAAACTATGTCCGATACAACATTTAGACTTTTCTTTATAGAAGATAAGGTATCTTGTAATTGCAATATCTGTTCTGTATTTGGGAGTATTTGAATCTTTGCAGTAACTGTGATTTGCATTTCATCACCTCATTTCGTTTCCATTATATATTACTTTCACTAATATTGTACACGATTTAAACTAGTGAGAAAATAATTAAACGCAAAGGAGGTTGGCGATTTTTCCACTACCCTAAAGGGATAGTGGTTTCTCGCCAAACGCATTATGTAAAACGTAGGGCTCGTGCTTGAAGGCGGCGGTATGAGGGGACTCTATACCTGTGGAGTCTTAGAGTATTTTATGGAAAACGATTTATATTTCAATTATGTGATAGGAGTATCCGCCGGAGCATGCAATGCCGCTTCCTATATTTCGAGACAACAGCGGAGAAATGAAAAGGTCATTATCGGATTCATAAAGGACAGGCGTTACATGAGTTTAAGAAATTTGATCTTGAGCAAATCATACTTTGGTATGGATTTTATTTTTGATGAGATTCCCAAAAAGCATGTTATGTTTGACTTTAAGACCTATTACGAATCCCCTGGTATTTTTTTAGTCGGAACAACTGATTGTCAAACTGGTAAACCGCTGTATCTACATAAGGACGATTTAGGTGAGCAATTCCAGGCTTTAAGGGCGTCGGCTTCTCTGCCCATGTTATCGCCGATCGTGAACTATAAGGGTTATGAACTATTAGATGGTGGAATTTCGATGCCATACCGATTAGAAAATCCATTAAAGACGGCAATACCAAAAATATTATCGTTTTAACCAGGAACAAAGGCTATCGAAAGCGTCCTGCTAAATTCAACGCTCTACTTAAACTGAACTATAGAAAGTACCCCCTGCTCATTGAAACCATGCTCAACCGTTATAAAAATTACAATGAAACATTGGATTATATTGAACAACTTGAAAGCGAAGACAAGGTCGTTGTTATAAGACCTTCAAGAGAATTAGAGGTTGGTCGATTAGAAAAAGATCCAAAAAAACTTCGCAGACTGCTTCACCAAGGATACGAGGATACCAAACGTTCCTATGAGAGAATTATGGAATTCGTCAATCAATCAATCAACCAGAGTGTGATGTTTCCGAGACTGCTTGATTATGGCCGACTCATATTCAATTTATCTTAGGAATACTACTTTCACACGGAACTCCTATCTGACATTTTCCACAACCATATCTTGGTTTGCATTTCTCCGCTGTTTTGTTGATGAATTCATGACAAAGTATGTGGTTTTTTCCCTTATCAAGAGATATGGCATTAACCGGACAATTTTTTCCACACGCTCCACACATGGAACAGTTATCATAAATGTTTTCATACATCCTTTTATCAGGAGGCAACTCCAATTCTGTAACGATGCTGCCGAATCTGCCGGCAATCCCTTTTTTGGTTATTAGGCCTTTAGATAGTCCGAATGTCCCAAGACCACATACAAAGGCAACATGTCTTTCAGACCAATTGCTCGTGAATAACAGGTCTGTTCTACTATTATTGTCAGAATTCTGAGTCGGTTTATTATCTCTGGCTTTGGCCCAGAACCTTTCATCCAAAGACGGCGCAAGGCTTTTATATCCGGCATTTATCAATTCTGAGTTCAAATATTGGCAAAGCTTAACAACAAGAGCTTGACCTTCAATCCGTCCATGCAACCATTCTTCTGAAGGCCATGACATATCTCG
>DOPS01000103.1:0-2524 GCA_003512645.1 Desulfosporosinus sp. | reverse complement strand
CGCTATTAGCGAGACTCAAGGCGCGAAGTTCGAAGATTGAGGCTCAGAGTTCTCTGCAAACCTAGCTATTCAGGGGGTTCGAGGCACTAGGGGTTAAATTCGAGCTGGTATTGTTTGGAAGCTAAAGTTTTCGAAATTGCCCATCACAATCACACCTCACCCCGTGTTCGTCCATCGAGCCTCATGTTTCGTGCCTCGTGTTTCGTGTTTCGTGCCTTACCCCTCCTGCTTTACCCCTCGCGCTACGTGGCTCGAGCTTGCTCTTTGCCTGAGTACTTCATAAAGCATGATCGACCCTGCAACACTAGCGTTTAAGGAACTGACCTTACCCTTCATAGGTATACTGACAATCTCGTCACAACTTTCTCGGAGTAAACGGCTGATGCCTTTTCCCTCACTGCCAATAATGATAACTCGAGAACCCGTGAGATCTGCTTCAAAAACAGCGTTCCCTCCTGCTTCTGCCCCAGAAACCCAACACCCTTTCTTCTGCAAGTCTTTTAAAGTTTGAACCAAATTGCTCACTCGCGCTACTAGGACATGTTCCACTGCCCCTGCTGAGGTTTTGGCGACTGTACCTGTCAAGGCAACACTTCGACGTTTTGGAATAATCACCCCATGGGCCCCGACAGCGTCCGCGGTTCTCAGCAAGGCCCCCAAATTATGTGGGTCCTCGATCTCATCAAGCATCAATATAAAGGGGTCCTCTTGCCGCTCCTCAGCTAAAGCAAGGATATCCTCAATACTGGCATACTCCCTAGCCGCGACATAGGCAAGCATTCCCTGGTGCCGTTCACGATTGGTTAAACGGTCTAGAGTCTGACGGTCCACAAATTGATACGGAATATTTCGTTCATGCAGTGAAGCAACTATGTCTTGGTTCCGTCCGCCTGGTCCTTCCGCAAGAAAGAGGACTTTATTAATGGGTTTTCCACTTTTTAAAAGTTCTACCACGGGATTTTTTCCATAAACCATTTCGTCGTTCAAGTAGCTTCCTTCTTTCCTTCGAGGGTTTTCAATCTTCCACAACTATAAGTACCCTGATGACAGACTCCCCTAGTGATACAGGTTGGACCTGCTTCGCAGAAGAGATTTGGAGCTACCTCCCGAACTAATTCCAACATCTTTTCTGCCAAAAAACGAATCTCCCACTGAGCTCTTATACAGGTTCGATGTTCAAAGAAATTCAATAACGATCGGACATTAAATGAAGCCATCAGAGAAGTGGTACAAGCGTTCGGTAAAACATAGCGAGCATCCTCAGCAGGTACGAAATTCAAAAGTTCCTGATAGTCTTCCTGTAGACGAGCCATAACCATCTCAAACCGCTCTAAGGCCTCCGGATTCCGTTTTACACTCGGTGGAATTACATACTTAAATCCCTTCTCAGCAACATAACGCTGAGAACGTTGAGAATAACTAGCAATTCGATGGCGCACCAGCTGATGGGATAGGGCTCTCGAAACACCATCAATTGAAAATTGAAAACTCACATGTTCAAAAGGAGAAAGATGACCCATTTCCTGCAACTTTCGGACAAAACTCGCCACCCTATCATCGTCTAATTGCTCTAATAAATCGGATACCGGGTCTGCAGAGTAACATAAGCGAGCAGCGGCAGCTACTACTTTCTCTGGATCTGGAGTGTGCTGAATTAGTTCTACCCTCATCGAAAGATTCTCCCCTTTCTCCTCTTACTTACACTCCGAAGCGACGTCTTTCTCCGCTCCTTCATGAAGAAGAATCCTATCTACATGACTAAACGCCCATCCCATGCGCTCGCTTTGGCCGTTCAATTGCCAATAGCCCACTAAGCTTTCAAACGCAGTTGCATGACGGTAAGTTACAACATCAACGTTTTTTGGATGCCCGCCCTTGGCATTGCGTCCGCGCAGAACGACTTGCTGTTCAACCTCGTCAAGCTCTGGCCAAAGAACGTGTAAAACTCGCGCTTGAGTACTTGCGCGCACATAACTAACGGCCTGCTTATGAAGTTCCCTGACCTTTTCATGCCCCAGTTCTAATAAATGCGTACGAACCCAAAGCTCATAGACTGCATCTCCTAAATACGCTAGAGTTAAGGCATTCATTTCTTGCCAATTTCGCATACGTCACCTTTCACTACTTCTTAATTTGCCACCTGGCACCTTGTGGAGTATCTTCGATCAAGATACCCTTTTCTTTCAGTCCATCTCGAATAAAATCTGCCATTTCCCAATCTTTTTTCTGGCGAGATCGTGAACGAATCTGCAAAACGACCTCCATTACTTGAGCGAGCATTTCCTCGTTTTCGACGCGAACATTCTCAGGATGAAGTAAATCAAAGCCAAGTACCGTTCCAAGCTCTATTAGGGTCTTTTGAGCCTGTACCAATCCTTCTGAAGGGGCAGGATGTTCCTGAACATACCCATTCATTATCTTGGCTAATTCAAAGAGCGCGGCATAAGCCAAAGCTGAATTAAAGTCATCATCCATGGCCTTTTCAAACGCTTCACGGGCATCCTTAGCCGCCTTCAATAATTCG
>DOPS01000104.1:37185-45580 GCA_003512645.1 Desulfosporosinus sp. | reverse complement strand
GACTTTTATTAGCTGGTCTATTTTTTAAGTGTACGGTAGCCTTGATCCTATCTGCTCCATTCATCCCTTCCAACTCTTGCAGAAGAGTCTAAATTTACGCGCAACTTATTCTTAAGCAAGATCCATGCCAATAGCAAATAGAACCCTGAAAGCCTTAGCCTCCACGGTTCTATAGAAAAAGCTATTATTGAAGTAGTCAGCACTATGTAGCCATTACGCAACACTCGCTACCTGTTTAATCTAAAATATCCTTGTTATTCTCCGACCCTAGCATTTTGTGTCGCTTTTTCGCTACATGTTGCGATATAACAACGTAATGAGGAAAAAGGTATATTGTCGGCACTTTATAGACCATACTTCTCCATTTTTCGATAAAGATTCGTCCGATGAATTCCTAAAATCTCTGAGGTTTTAACCTTATTCCCCCCCGTTGTCTTCAGCGCCTTTAGTATGGCCTTACGCTCCGCCTCCGCAAGTTCGAGCGCTAATGGTTGAAGAGATGTGTTTTTTCGCCGTCCCTCTAAATCTTGTAGATATAAGGGAAGATCCTTAAGTTGAATCATACCCCCTTCCGCAACATTGATGGCTCTTTCCATCGCATTCTGAAGTTCACGAACATTTCCTGGCCACGCGTAAAGCTGAAATAGTTCCATAACCCAACGATCGAGCTTTCTCAAGGATAATCCCAGTTCGTGTTGGAATTTGGACAATAGATGTTCACTTAAAAGTAAGACATCACCCTCCCGTTCTCGTAAAGGCGGTATCGTAACCGTAAAAACATTGAGCCGATAATAGAGATCGCGCCGAAATTCCCCTAACCCTATCATTTTTTCCAAGTCTCGATGGGTAGCAGCTATAACTCTTATGTCTAGTTGCTGCAACCGATTGCTTCCTACTCTTTCGACTTCTTTTTCTTGTAAGATCCGTAAAACTTTGGCTTGCATAGTGAGTGGAAGATCACCGATCTCGTCTAGGAAGATTGTCCCTCTATTGGCCAACTCGAATTTTCCGGGCTTACCCCCTTTCTTGGCTCCGGTAAAGGCACCTTCTTCATATCCGAAAAGTTCTGACTCCAAAAGCTCCGCTGGAATTGCTCCACAGTTCACTCTCACAAACGGTTGATCATGGCGCGTACTGGCTGCATGAATGGCATGGGCAAAGAGCTCTTTACCCGTCCCGCTCTCCCCACGCAAAAGGACCGTTGATTTCACTAGCGCCGCCCTTTCCGCCAACTCGATCGCCCGGAGAATGGCTTGGCTTTTGCCAACGATATTGCTAAAAGTGTAGCGGAATTTCTGATAGTGTTTTAATTCCTTCTCATAGAATTTCAGCTTATTCTCTAATAAATCCAACTTTTCTGCCAAAGTACGAAGGTCCCGAACATCCCGAAACATAACCTTGCCCACAGCACCGATGAGTTTACCCTCTTCTCTGCGAGGAAGGCGCATCACCATCGCTTCTTTACCGTTAATATCCATAACTTCTCCGATTTCTGCGACTCCAGTCTGGGCAACAATATGCATACGACTATTCGGTAGTACCTCAGTACAAAGACGACCAATCGCCTCCTCTTGCTCAATATTAAGGAACCGACAGTAGCTCTTTGTTATGCGGGTTATAATGCCTTTAGAATCTACGACCATAACACCGTCATAGGCCTGCTCAAAAATACCTTCCAAGCTTGTAAGGCAAGTTTGCGTATGATCTAAACGAGATAATACCCTTTGTAATTCACTGCCATCCTGAAAAACTGCAACCGCACCGACCGTTTCTCCATCTTGATTTATGGGAGAACGGTTGGTAATAAACATCCGTTCCCCGATGAACAGTTGATCAGAGTTGGCTTCTCCATCCTGGATCACGCTATGAAGTTTGGAATTAGGAATAACTTCCATTATTTTCTTACCGATAATACCTTCCACATCTAACCCAATGAATGTAGCTGCAGTGGGGTTACAATAACAGACTGCATCTTGATCATCTGTCACAATAATGCCAGCGTTAACTGCTTGAAAGATTTGATCCAATTTTATTATTTGATGAGACTCCATGCCTTTTCCCTCCCATTTACGGTCATCGTGTGGCGCGAAACAAGTAACGTAAGCTAAATAACACCTTCCCCGCATTGTCCGGTCATCATTATAATGTTTCCGTTCCTGTAAAAAGTTGTTATACTCAAGTATAGCATGTTTGTCCAAATCTTAGCCCATTACATTAAGTCGAGGTGAAACAATGGATGACCTGACTCTACCGCAAGCAATCACGATCGGCCGCCTCCAAGAAACTTTATCTTTACAGGTTCTTGGCGACATTAACGCCTTAGTTCAAAGTGTTTCCCTGTTATCCATTCAGACGATTCACTTCACTGGGATTAATACCTTCTCCTTACCGTTTGTCGGTGAAACGATAACTCTAGCAGCTACCGATAACGGGTTTATTTCTCTAACCATAGGGATTTCCACCGAAAAAATCTGCTTGCTTTTTTCCCAATTGGACCCTTCTCCTTGGCCAATCGTTTGCGAAAAAGCAACAGATTGGTTAGAGCGCGAACTAGGGCGCATTCTTTTAACGAGTGAACGCTATTCACAGATGATCGCAGAACACTTGACAAGCGGAAATGGATTTTCCTTTCTAACCAACTTACAAGATATTTTCAGATGTGATATCTTCCTAATCAATAAGCAACTCGAAGTTCTCAGGTGGGCAGGAGGAAAAGCCCTTCCCTTAACGCCAATCTCTTTTAAATCCCCAGAAACGACCCCTACGTCATCCACCCTGCCCAAACCCTTCGCCCCACTCTATATAGGGCAATGGACTGAGAAAAGGTATCATAGTATTCCACTAACTTGGTGTCCTCTATCTGGGCCAAAAGGAGTCTTGGGATTTCTTGGACTGGCTGCAACTATCCAGGACATAGGGAGTATTGAACAATTTTTCCTTCAAAAAACAACAACATTAATCTTGCTTGAACTTGTTAAAACCCAGAGCATTCAGGACAGTGAACGCCAACACCATAGAGATTTCCTCTTTGATTTGCTTTATAATAATTTCGATTCTCTTGAAGTGATCATTTCACGAGGTAAGTTGTGGGGTTGGAATTTTGCTAACCCTCACTTTGTAGTAGTTGGCGAAATAACAGATTATAATCCCGATTCAGCCGACCGCGAACGTTTCGAAGAATTAGTGACAGAAATGACCACCATTTTGCATAAACGTCAACCCAAGACAATTTGTATCGAACGCAATGGTCAGGTTGTTTTACTTCCCTCCCTATGTTCTGAAAATCCATAACGAACTTCTCCTCGCGCTAAGCCAATTTTTCGCAAAAGGAGGCGAAAAACTACCGCAAACCTTAAGTCCACTCGTGAAATCTTATTCAGCTATATCCGAACATTATAAAGTAGATAAGCTGCTTCTGACCAACGAGGTTTTGGACCAATGCTCTAAAGCGGATGACGACGAATTTCTCGTTATGCGCTTCGAATTTAATCGTCTTTTCGTCGGCCCATCTTCTCCTCTTGCGCCCCCCTATGAATCTGTTTATGTGTCCCCTGACCATTTAGTGATGGGAGAACAAGCCTTAGCAGTCCGCAAGATTTATAAACAAGAAAATTTGCAAGCTACAGGGCAAGGGCGTGAACCGGATGACTTTATTTCAACTGAACTTGAATTCGCCGCTTACCTCCTAAGTCAGATTATGGACGCCCAAGCTACCAAGAACGATGTTAAAGTTCAACTCTATAAAACCTTATACCACGAGTTTTGGAAGCAACACCTTGGCCTCTGGTTAGGAACATTTGCTCACACTGTTACCCAGTCGGCCAAGCATCCTCTCTTCTCTGCCTTAAGTGACGTTCTCGTTACACTCACAACTCTTCATGCCCCATTAAACACGAAGGAGGCCTATTATGAAACTTTCTCGCCGCAAATTTCTCGGGGGAGCAGCAGCTGCTGCCTCTAGCCTAACTCTATTTAACTTTAATTTATTAACAAATTCCCCCGCTGCCTCTGCAGCCGATCAACCCTCTGAGACTATGAAAACGTTCCGCAATGTCTGTCCCCGTAACTGTTACGACACATGTGGGATGATTACCTATGTACAAGACGGAATCCTCAAAAAAGTTGAAGGAGATCCTAAACATGGCTACACCAAAGGAAAGCTTTGCCTAAAGGGTTATGCTTATCCGCGTCGAGTCTATAGCCCGGATCGTATCAAATATCCCATGAAGCAATCCCCTCGTGGTTCCGGTAACTGGACCCGGATCAGTTGGGATGAGGCCATGGATACGATTGCCAAGAAAATTTTAGATTTAAAGAAGCGCTACGATTCCACACTTCCGATCTGCTTTGATAAGTACTCCGGAAACTTTGGCATTGTTCACTATGGTGCAGATGGAACAATGTCTAGCCTCGGCTATACAACTCGCGCCGTAGGCACACCCTGCTGGCCCGCCGGCATTGATGCTCAAACCTATGATTTTGGTACGCTTTATTGTAACGACCCCGAAGACATGGTTAATGCCAAGTATCTTATTCTCTGGGGACAAAATGCTGCCTGGACAGCGATTCACAGTTTCCCATTCATCAACAAAGCTCAGGAACGCGGGGCTAAACTCGTGGTGATCGATCCAATTTTAACGTCAACCGCTTCAAAAGCCGATCTCTATATCCAAGTCAACCCCAGTACGGATGGGGCTCTCGCTTTGGGCATGGCGCGCTATATCATAGATAATAATTGGGTCGACTGGGAATATGCCCGCGCCAACAGTCTCGGCTTCGATGAATGGGTCGACTATATCAAAAAGGATATCACCCTGGACTGGGCTTCTGAAAAAACCGGCGTGCCTAAAGATATCATCATGGAAATTGCCCGCGAATACGCGACAACGAAACCAGCCAGTATGTGGGTTGGCTACGGTATGCAACGCCATGTTAACGGTGGACAAAATGTACGCATTATAGATGCTCTCGGAGTCATGACCGGCAATGTCGGCAAATCTGGTGGGGGGGTTAACTATGGTCACTTAGAAACGTGGGGCTTCAACTATAATGCTATGGTCAATCCTGCACCAAAGGGGTCTAAAGGGTTTATTGGCCCTGATGGCAAAGAAGGGGATCGTGCCATCAACATGAATAACTTTGCGGACGATGTCTCCGCCCAAAGCGACCCTCCAGTAAAAATGCTCTGGCTGGCGTGCCGGAACCCTGGCGCCCAAGATCCCGACACTAACGCCATCGAAAAAATGTTTGCCTCCATGGAATTTGTCGTTACCGTAGACTCGTTTTTCAACAAAACCGTCGAGATGTCCGATATCGTCTTGCCGGTAACCACCCATTTTGAAGACTGGGATGTCATGGCCAGCTATTGGCACTATTGGATCGGTATTAATCAACGCGCTATTGACCCTTTGTATGAATCAAAAAGTGATGTTGAAATTGCCATAGAACTTTCTAAAAAAATGAATGTCTTGGAACCTGGTTCTTGTACCTTCCCAACTTCAGGAACACCGGAGGAATGGTTAGCCAAAGAATTTAACCCAGGAATACACCAGATGCTTGGCATTAAAGACTATAAAGAACTCATCGATGGGCCTCGCAAGGCAAATATGCCTTCGGCTTCCTGGTCCGATGGAAAATTCCGAACCCCTTCTAAGAAGATAGAAATTCACAGTGATCTCGCCGAGAAGAACGGACTACCTGCCCTTCCAATCTGGGTTGAAGAAATGAAGGCCCCCGAGAAGTATCCGATTCGGTTTATGACACCCCATCCGCAGCATGCCTTGCACTCCCAGTTTCAAAACCTAGACTGGATGATGACCACGAACCCCGAACCCAAGGTAGAGATTCACCCTGTTCTAGCCGCCAAATATGGTATCAATGAAGGATCTATGGTTAAAATCTCCAATGACCTGGGTTCAATCACCGTCAAAGCCCATCTTACCCGGACAACCTCCCCCGATGTCATTGTCGCCTATGAGGCCTGGTATAAAAATACTGTCTTTAATGTTAATTACACCTTGAAAGCCATCCCCAGTGATATGGGAAAACAAGCGACTGGCAACGACGGGTTAGCCTTTCACGATAATTTTGTAATGATTGAAAAAGCATAAGGAGGAATCCCTTTGAATAAACAGCTTGGCTTTTTACACAACTCAGAGAAATGTGTGGGCTGTCGGGGGTGTGAAATGGCTTGCAAGAACGAGTATCAAATTGACGCAACCCCCGAGTGGCGTAAGGTTTTCCAACTCCATGAAGACGACTATTCACTGCCTACCCGAATGTTTTTCTCGATGGCTTGTAACCACTGCGCTCATCCAGAATGTCTCCGGGTCTGTCCGGTAATGGCCTACACTAAACGTGACGATGGTATTGTGATCCATGATCCTAATCGATGCATTGGCTGTCGCTTATGTACTATGGCCTGTCCCTATGATCGTCCCCAAATTAACCCTGCCAAAAAGAAAGTCGAGAAATGCAATTTATGTTACCAGCGAATTGACAACGGAGAACAACCAGCTTGTGTCGCCGCCTGCATTCCGGGAGCCCTAGAACTAGTGGAAATTAATGATACCCTCGACCAAAAAACCGGTGTACTCAAAACTTTACCTGGGCTACCCAGCCCGAAACTTACAACGCCGTCGATTCGTTTCATCGGACCGAAACAAGGCAAACAAATTAGGAGGGATTAACCTATGGGAGACTGGGAATGGCCTTTAATTCTTTTTACCGTTCTTGGACAAATCGCGATCGGCATAATCCTTATGCTCTGGTGGCTCGACCGTGGCCGGGATCATCTTGATACCCAATTATTCAAACAAAGTGTCCTTATTTCTGGGGGCCTATTGATACTTGCTCTATTGGCCTCACTTTTCCATCTGGGGCATCCAGAAGCGGCCTACCGCGCCTTAGCCCACCTTGGCTCCTCTTGGCTAAGCAGGGAAATCCTCTTGTTCCTCCTCACGTTTCTGGCCTGGATCTACCTTTTTTGGCAGTCCAAACAACAAACGGGTAGCCGCACCCTCGGTTTAGGAATCACCTCTGTACTAGGTCTATTGGGCGTAGTAAGTAGCGCCATGATTTATGTTCTGCTCCGAGTTCCTGCTTGGAATAATGCCGGCCCCGTTCTTTGCTTTCTACTCACCACAGGATTGCTAGGCGCTCTCTGTACTTTGGTATTAGGTAGAAAATTGCTTCAAACCACTCAAAAAAAGCTTCTTCTTCAATTTTCACTCGGGTGCACCATCGCCAGCCTACTCCTCTATATAATTTATAGTTCTATGCTAAGTGCAAGCACGGAAGGAGCAGCCACCTTAAACTTCCTTTTAAACAGCCCTCTATTTTGGAGTCGTGCTCTTTTAGGTTGGTTTGCCCCACTCCTTCTTCTGATTAGCATTCTTAAAAATCCTCAAGTCGACAAAACTAATCTTATCTTAACCGTTACTCTACTAGCAGGTTTAGGAGAAATCTTAGGTCGAGCACTGTTCTACCTTAGTGCAACAGGCATTCAGATCACTGCTTTGTTCTAAACGTGACTCCCTACTTTTTTGAAGCCCAGGAACAGCAGTTTGCGCTTACAAGCATCTAAACTACAGTTCCTGGGCTCTTTTAGTTTGCTAATGGATTTTTTTGATCATTTCGGATACTATTAAATTAACCATTACGCTTTAAGTTTTAGTCTTTAGCTCTATGGATTAACGTTAGGCGGAGTGATTCATAAATGGCTGCTCAAAAGACTGTATCCAATTCTCCAAAGAAGCTTACAAAATTTAGCAAATCCTTAATATGGGGATTGTCAATAAGCGTTTTACTTCTTGCTATATTTGCGAAATTAAGCAATGATCTTCTTTATCATGAACTTGAAACCTTCGATAGAGTTATCGGAGAACTTATCAGAGGATTCGACACTCCATACTTGACAAGTGTTGCCATAATTATCACCCATTTAGGTTCAGCTTATATAGAGATTGGCTTGATGTTCATAGTAGGTGCTTTGTTGTGGTTTCGCTTAAATCATACATGGGAAACTGTTCTTCTGGCAATCAGCTTTGGTGGGGCTTGGTTACTAAATACTATTCTAAAAGAGCTATTTCATCGGGCTCGACCAGATATTGTACATCTTGTCAAAGCAGGTGGTTATAGTTTTCCAAGCGGTCATGCAATGGTTGCTACTGCCTTTTACGGCGTAATTGGTTATTTACTCTGGTTGCATCTCAGAAATCGATCTAAACCCTCATGGTATATTATTGTCCTCACATTTGCGCTTATTATCATGATTGGAATTAGCCGCATCTATCTTGGAGTGCATTTTGCCAGCGACGTGATCGCGGGATATGCCTCCGGAGGAGTATGGGCAATTGCCTGCATCATTGGTTTAAAAGAGATCCGAAAGTATAAA
>DOPS01000104.1:0-37092 GCA_003512645.1 Desulfosporosinus sp. | reverse complement strand
GTTTATAGTCCTCAGCGCATCCGTTACCCCATGCGCCAAAGGAGTCGTTATAGTGGTTTTTGGGAGCGGATTTCATGGGATGAGGCATTAACCCTGATCGCTGAGAAAATTCTTGACCTAAAAGATCAGTATGGCACCTCATTACCCCTCGCTTTGAATAAGTACTCTGGGAATTTCGGCATCTTACACAATGCCATGGAAGGCCTCTTCACAGGCATCGGAGCAACCACGAGAGCGGTCGGGTCGCCATGTTGGTCAGCAGGGGTCGAAGCTCAAACCCTAGATTTCGGGACGTTCTTTTGTTCGGATCCACTAGATATGGCTAAAGCTAAGCTAATATGGCTCTGGGGAATAAACCCGGCCTGGACAGCTGTTCACCAGATGCCGATTATTTTTGACGCCATCGATCACGGTGCAAAGGTGGTTTGTTTCGATACACATTTTAGTGCTACAGCCGCCCGCGCCCATCAGTATATACAGGTTCGCCCAGGAACAGATGGACTTCTAGCTCTAGGGTTCGCCAAGGTTCTTCTAGAAGAAAACCTTATAGATCCTAACCTGGAGTCCTATACGTTCGGGCACAAAGAATTCAACGACTATCTCCAAACAGAAATTTCCCTTGATTATTGTTCAGAAATTACCGAAGTTCCAATGTCGACCATTCGCGAACTTGCCGTAGAATACGGTCAAACACATCCAGCCTGTATATGGGCAGGTTTTGGTTTACAACGTTATACCAACGGGGGACAAACCCTACGCGCTATTGATGCCTTGGGGGCACTTGCCGGACACCTTGGTGAACAAGGAGGGGGTGTTCAATACGCTCAATTCGAAACCTGCCGTTTTTCCGGGGCCATACAGAATCCATCCCACCCGATTAATAGTTCTTCCAACGCTGGTCAACCCACTCTAGACGGCCTAACTCTCAATCAAAAACAGACGGATCGACTCCTAAATATTAATCGATTTTCGGAGGAAGCTCTCATTTGCACCGATCCTCCTGTTAAAATGCTCTGGATTACCGGTAGAAACCCTCTATCCCAGGATGGTAATCTGCAGCAATGGAAAAAGCTCATCAGACAACTTGACCTACTGGTCGTGAGCGACCTCTTTCACTCCAAGTCCTCTGAAGCGGCCGATCTTTTTCTCCCGATCACGACTCATTATGAGCATTGGGATTTGAACGCCAGTTATTGGCATTATTGGGTAGGAGTCAATGAGCCTGCCATTCTCCCAGTTGGTGAATCTCGCTCTGATTTACAAATTGCGTGGGACGTTTCCCAACGATTAAATAATCTTGCACCTGGAAGTTGCACTTTCCCCACCTCTGGTGATGAAAAAGAAACTCTTCTGCGTGAACTCAATCCCCAAATGTTAGAACTACTGGATTTAGAAAATCCTGAAGACCTTCTCAAAGGACCCGTTCGGGCAAAGTTCCCTCGTACCGCCTGGGAAAATCGGACCTTCGCAACTCCTTCAGGACGCTATGAATTTTTCTCCGCCCAAGCCGCAAACGTCCATCTTTCTCCACTTCCTATTTTTGTACCCCCTCTTTCTCCTTCCATCAATACTCCGTTACGCCTTTTGACTCCGCATCATTTCTCGACTATCAACTCTCAAGCATATGCATTAGACACTCATAAAATTGAGCACATCTTACATCTTGCCCCAGAACTTGCCCAGCGTTATGATTTAGCCGCGGGTAACAAGGCACAAATTTGGAATGAGTTAGGTGTGTTAGAGGTGATCATTGAACCTGAAATTGGCATTTCAACAGATGTTGTAGTTATTTTCCAGGAACACATCGAAGGGAATGCTCCCCTGAATTGCTTGCTAGGATCCCCTTTAACGGATATGGGACAGTTTACCCTCGGAGCCCCAGGGTTAGCGCTTAATGAAACCTTTGTGAATTTGCGAAAAACCCTAGATTAAATGGAGCGTGCATCTTTATGGTTAAACAATTAGGTTTCTTACTGGATGTTAATCGGTGTCTTGGCTGCGGAGCCTGTGCCAAAGCCTGCCAGAATCAAAATCACTTGCCTCCCTCTCTTGGATGGCGTCGGATTCATAGGATGGAGAAACTCTCCACAGAGACTATTCAGAGGTTTTATTTATCCACTGCCTGCAATCATTGTGGTGATCCAGAATGCCAGCGGGTCTGCCCGTCTGGAGCCTATGCTAAACGCCGCGATGGTATTGTTTCGCATATTTCCGAAAAATGTACGGGCTGTAAATCCTGTGTGGCCTCTTGTCCCTTTGGAGCTCCCCAAATCAATTCTCAGACGAATAAAGCCAGTAAATGCCAGCTCTGCTATGAACGATTAGATCGGGGAATGCCTCCTTTTTGTGTTCAAGCTTGCCTAACTGGGGCGCTTAGGCTCAAAGAAATGAAAGACATTCTAGAAAACCAACTATTACGGCTTACGGCCCCTGTTCCAAGCCTTCGCTTGACGCGCCCCTCTGTTTTTTATAAACCGCCCAGAGCCACTAGAGTGTCAACCACCCCTTATACCAGATCATAGTGGGTAAGAAAAAGACTGGTCTTTGTACAAAATTACAAAAAAACCAGTCCTTTTTTGTTATAATTTACAAACTTCTAACTGGAAAAGAGCTACTGGACAGTATTCATAGCTTGGGTCGCCTTTTGTGCAGCCTGGTGACCGAGGTCAATAGCCTCACCAAGTACACGCAAAGCCTCTGTCGGATTATGGAAACCAGTACTGTTTTCTGAAGCGACGAAATCCCAACGGTAATTAGCATCTCTGTGCAACTGACGGGCCTCTTCCAGAAGTTTTTGATCGGCCTTCGGATCATTAGTCGCTCTGGTCAAAACCTCGATAGCTGCAACAATCGCCTTTTCAGCCAGCATTTGAGTATTATACACCTTGTCCTGTCGATCGATAATTTGGTCTTTTAAATAACCTTCCGATTGTTTGTGGCAAGTTTGGCAAGACTGGGCAAGTGAATTGAGCGGACTTTCCCAATGATGAGAGGAAATCTTGCTCTGTCCCTGTTTGAGATATGGCATATGACAGTCGGCGCAAGCTACTCCATTGGCTGCATGAACACTACTGGAGAACATTTCATACTCTGGATGGCGAATTTTTGCCATCGGAGTTTTCGTATTGGGCATCGTCCAATCCGAAAATTTCTCGTCGTTTTCATGCTTAAGCATCTGTTCAACTTTCAATCCGTTTTCCCAAGGAAAAACCACCTTGTTGGTTTTCTCTTCAAAATAATAGCTAACATGACACTGCCCACAAACCGCACTCCTCATCTCTTGACGGCTGAGATTATTGGGATCCTTCCCCAAGGCTTTCAGCCCTTCAACTAAGGCAGGACGAGTAATAGTTAAGGCCATCGTTTGCGGATTATGGCAATCCGCGCATGAGATCGAGTAATGCATTTTATCCTTCAATGAATCAAAGGAAGACGTATAATAGCTATCACCCATTTCAGCGATTAATCCCGGTACTTCCGGTCCTTTACAAGTCCAGCATGAGGCACTCGGTTTTTTCCGCTTCGTCTCTAAAACATCTTCGATGGAAAAACTATGGCCGCGTGGTTTTGTGTAATCTATGCCAAATCCATAACCGGCGAATAGGATTTTAAGCAGCGGATCCTTTTCCAGCCGATCAAACTTCGCTGATCCACCATATTTACTGTTTCCTTGTTTCATTTCCGAATTGGTGAGGTAGCTTGCATACTGATCTGGATAATACTTTCCCCAGACAGCTGGGTCAAGAGATCCATCCGGTATACTTTTGACCGCAAGGCTGGCAGCCGGAACAGATGGTTTAAGGCCATATCCAATGATCAGACCTAAACCTAGAACCAGCACCACTGTGACGGCAAAAATCCAAATATTTTTCTTCATATTTTGAACCTCCTATTCTCATCTCCCATGGGGAATTGCTCTATGACATTCGAAACAGCGTTGAGCATCCGTCGTGGCTATAGTCTCAACCGTAGCACTATGGCAGCGAATACAATTTTTTTGAATAATACCCTTGGTCATGGTTGTTGTATGTAAAATTTCTGGAGGTCCCATCACATTGGAGTAGATATCCTTAGCGCCTGAATACCCTTTATAGGCAATCATTCTGACTACATTATCCTGAGGAATATGGCAATCCTTACAATTAACCTGTGGTGCTCGATGCGCAGTATGAAAAGCCGTTTCACGATAGACTTTCATAACATGGCATTGGGTACAAAAATCATCGGTCGACGTATATTCTATAGCCTCCCAACCCGCTATGGGGATGATCACAATTATTGCCCCCAATAGAAAAAGTGCTTTTAGAGACTTCCACTTGCCCACGTTCACCCTCCTCTCTTCGGTCCTAAGCGGGAATCCCATCCGCCCAATTTGATCTCAAAACCCTTTCAACCCCCGCTTAAAAAGCATACTCCTGATGGAGTTAACAATTCCTTGTGTTCTTAGAATATTTAAAAATTATATCACAACTATTCATATTATTTTCGAAAAAGACAGAAGGAAACCGAACCATTTAAGCATTCCTTAGAAACAACTCCCAAAATTCCATATTCCAAATAATGCTAAAATTACCATTAATTTATGTTACTCTTTTTAGTAGATTAAGCATTTTCCTATAAGCTTATAAGCAAACTAAGAACGTAAAGTGAGTCAAGTGATTTATTAACTAGGGAGATGGTCAAATAGCACAAAACCAACATAATGATTAATTAGTTTTCCCTGAAGTATTAAAAGGAGGTCGAGATATGAACGCAAAGAATCCTCTCTTCGTATCAATTATATCCCTTGTATTATTAACGGCCTTAACCGCAGGGTGTAATAAAGCGCCGGCCCCAGCCCCCACTGTCCCGTTAAACGGGGCACAACCTATCGACAACGTCGGTAACGTCGCCAAGATCGCCTATATAGGAGACAACGCCTGTAAACAATGCCACCCTCAGCCATTCGAGACCGTCCCTAAAACAAAACATTTCTCAGCGTTCAAACCCCTATCTGATTATCCTTTGGACAAGCCCTTAACTTCAATTACAATATTTGATGCGGTTAACACCGAAAAACCGACTTCCACGACGCTCGATTTATCCAAGGCGAAGGTCTATGGAGTCATGGTGGACAAATACATTATTGCAGAAATACCCGCCGCCGGATTTAAGGAGAAAATTTATCGCGTCGGTGCGCTTAAGAAAACCGACGACAAATGGACGGTCGAGGCTCCTAAAGAAAATGATATTGACAAAGATGGTAAGCCCGACTGGACTGCAGAAAAATTTACGTGTGGAAAATGTCATGCACCAGGCCTTGAAAATTCTTCCGACAATCTTAGTATATCCTGCGAATCGTGTCATGGCCCCGCTGGAAACCATGCAAGTGCCACTGACAAGAAGGGAACCTTGAGCCGTGAAACCGCCAGAACTTCATGCATGAATTGTCATAAGAGCGATCCGGCCAAAGACGCTCAAGGTAACTTTACTGCGAACAACCACTATGGTACCCGTGACTTCTTTGCCAGTAAACATGCTCAGAGCTCACAATTAAATGGATGTCAGACTTGTCATAACCCCCATAAAGCCAATGCTAACGGCGCTACTCTTGTGGCGGATAAGCCGACAGAAATTTGCGCTAAATGTCATGCTGGAATAAACTTCGACCTCGATAAACTCATGTGGAAGAACCCAACTGATCCCCAAGGACATTTCACAAAAGATCACAGCTTCGGGGCCATAAAATATGAAGATCTTCAAGATGATCCAGCAACAAAGCCTGTCGAGATTAAGAATCCGACTGTCATAGAGTTGATCAAGAAACTCTTACCAGAACTAGCAAAATAACTCTTTATTCCAATATAATAGACCATACGTTACCAACAATACTAACCAACGGGGTGGGTGATGCATATTTCATGCATTACCTGCCCTGTTTTTTGAACAATTTTTTAGGGCTCACTCATCTTTGTAATTATTCTTTTAGTGATCTTCCCATTCGATGTTAACTATGACGATCCATATTACATTCTTTTGTCAAATCTTCATCTGGATTCGGGAGTTGAAAAACGTTTTGTAGCCTAACTGTACAAAAAGTAATACGGTCAACGAAACACTGCCAACAATCCCCAGCATCACAGCGATTTGATACTCGATCGCTACAACGGGCGAGGCCCCGCCAAGAATCTGACCGGTCATCATGCCCGGTAAAAAGACAATACCCATCCCGACCATGGAGTTGATGGTCGGCAGCATAGCGGCATCAAAGGCATTGTTCACAATCTGCTTAGAGGCCATTTTTGGTGTCGCTCCAAGAATCAAAGCTGCCTCCACAAGTTGTTTATTCGTCGTCATTCCTTCTACAAGCGTTTTAACGCCAAGGGAGATGCCCGTCATCGAATTGCCAATAATCATGCCTGCAATCGGAATCACATATCTTGGCTCGTACCAGGGTGACACCTGTAACACGACAAGAATAAAATAGATCAGACTGGCAAGGATGCCCACGGTCATGGAAAGGGCTATGATCTTTTTTATCTCAGCTGATAACGGTGATTTGGTCCGGTTAAAGATGTTATAGATGGCGAAGATGAGCATAATCGCGATTATCACCAGAGCATAAACGGGATGGCTATGTTCGAAGACATAAGCAAGTATGTAACCTACGAGTACCAGCTGAATCGTCATCCGCAAGGAAGAAATCAGGATTTCTTTCTCTCTCGGAATCCCTTTGAGCCTAACAATTACAATGAGTAAAAGAATAAAAATATAGGCCGCAGTCAATTGCCAAATCGACAAGTCGATGCTCCCTTGCATGGCTAGGCCTCCTTTGTTAGGACAATTTTACCTTTTTTGGTTTCAACGACATGCTCTGCAAAGGCTTGAACCACAGCTTTAGAGTGGGTAACCATAAGCATGGTTTTCTTTAAATGCTTGACATGCTGGACCAATTGTTCCATCACAAATTGGGTTGTTTCTTCATCTAGGGCGGAGGAGGGCTCATCCAAAAGGAAAACTTGAGGTTCCAGCAGCAGTACTCTAGCCAGAGCTAAGCGTTGTTTTTCCCCTCCAGATAATGAATTAGAGTCTTGTGATAGATCTTTATGAAATCGAACGATTTCCAATGCGTCCTGCAGTTGACTATCCTCTACGGGCGGCTTTTCGCAAAACTTAAATCCGATCAATAAGTTATCCCTTACAGTTCCCTCAAAAATTGCCGGAGACTGAGAAAGCATCATGACTTTCCGCCTTAATTCAATTGGATTCCACAGAGATAGTGGAGTTTTCTGAAAGCAGATTTCCCCTTCGTCATAGCTAATTAAATGATTTAATAGCCTTAACAGGGTAGTTTTGCCGCTTCCACTTTCCCCTACGATGCAGGTGATCCTCTGCTCAGGAATATCCAGTTCATTAATATCTAAAATATCCTTGTATTTCACTCCGCGTAGCGTAAACATCCGCGCAACCACTTCCTTACTGTCACTATTCTTCTATTTCTTTGATATTTAATTCTCACTGTGTGTTTTTTCCATCGGTTGGGAGAATCGGACTAAAAAAGTAGTTCCATCTGGACCAGATTCAAATTCTATTAGTGCATTATGCCTACCGGCAATACTGTAACACATCGGCAAGCCCAGACCCGTGCCACTTTCTTTAGTCGTAAAAAATGGGGTCCCAAGTTTAGATATATGTTCTGAATTGATGCCCGGTCCTTCATCTCTAACACTTAAGACTATGTTTTGTCCATCCATAAATGTGCTAATAGTAAGGCACCCATCTGGGGGCATTGCTTCAAGACCGTTACGGGCAAGGTTTAACACCAGTTGAGTAATTTCATTTGTGTCAATATCCAGATCAGCTAAATCTCCTGGTTCAAAGATACACTTCTTACCTTGGCTATAGGCATCTGCTAGTAGTAATGGAAATAGGTTAGCTAACAACTTGTTTAAACATTGTCGTTTCAACTCTGTTGGTTTATTCTTGGCTAGAGATAAAAAACCAGTAATTATCGAGTTGGTTCTATCGAGTTCCTCTATCATTAGGTCGAAATAGCTCTTGTATGTAAGCAAATCAGTTTTGTTCTGGAGCATCTGGAGAAAGCCTCTTATTGTAGTTATTGGATTTCGAACTTCGTGTCCAAGACCAGCTGCCAATTGGCCGATGATGTTAAGCCGTTCTAGTTTAGCTACTTCATGTTCAATTCGTTCCCTTTTCTCAGTCTCTTGCTTCACTTCCTTTGTTCTTTCATCAACCATTCTTCGAAGGTTAAGTAGTTGTGCCTTTAACTCTATCAATTCACTTTTCATATTTACAAAGCTTTCCCAATCTTCAATGCTATAGAATCTTAATGTAATCATGCAAAACTCCATTCCGTCATAATACAATCCTCTTATACCATGAGGTGGTTAATTCTTGCCAGATACCAGGGTCTAACTGAGTTCAGTATCTGACGGTTGAATTCCTTCTGAAGAAGAATGACCATTTAGTGTTACTATCAAAACACATGGCAAAGCAGAAACATTCTTAATCAGCTAATAAACTTCACCTCCAACTATTTCTATATCCGAATTTATTTCATAAATACTTCTACATAATATAGATAAATCCTTCAAAATATAGCGCCGTATAGTATCTAATAGCCTGTTAAAATAAACCCTTTACATAATTCCATTTATTACGAAAAAAACTAAGTATAGTGAAATCCCGCTAAAATAACGATAGGCCTCCCGCAGTTACCCCCAAGAGGTCTTATTTAGGTTAAATTATTCTTTTATTCCATGAGATAAACTGCCAACCAACTGAATTCTTCGCTCTATCTTATTTAGGATTCTTTTTCCTTAAACTTAACCCAATGCCTATTATTAATAACAAAGCTAAAGCGGAAATCGTGAGGTTAAAAAGCAGTTTGTAATTCGTTGGACTCTCCGGTAGTTGCGTCTTAGGTGGGGTTGAAACTTCTGCTCCCAACGTAGCGGGAATCAGAGTTTCCTTTTTTACGGTAGTTTTATAATCCATGATATCGTAGTGGGGTGAGTTGATAGCGTTGTTTCCATAAGCTAATCGATAATGAGTGTTTCCTAAATCCTTAAAGATCAGTTTGTTGAGATAGTAGCTGATCCTTACGGACTTCAGATTAATGGGTTTATCATCACGGTTATGGATAACGAGTTGGAGTTGATCGACGGGGTTAGTATCCGACCACACGATATCCTTTTTAATTGGAAGAGAAGGGTCTAAGGGGAGATTTGCAAGTCTTCCTTCTAAGAGATACCGTTTCGTCTCACCGTTTAGTCCATAAAGGGCGTAATTCCGTTCAAACATGTCGTTAGTGTTTAATTCTAAGCGAAAGGCAAAAAGATGGTTCACCTCAATCGTAATCACTGTATCGTTTCTCACCTGAGTTATGACAAAGGGGGCTTCTTCAGAAGATTGAATAAAGCTTTCTTTTTCTTTGGAAGTCGCTGCATCACGGATCGAGTCGAGGAAATAAGGGACTTCTTCGTCCGTTTCATCAAAAATCCTTATGTCCTGAAGCTGGTTACTGTGGGCATAGACCTCTTTATCCAATACAACGAATTTATACCCAGGCGAGTTATCCGTTTGAATTGGTTTCGAATATAGAAAACTGTTCTCAGCGTACGCGGGTGCCACAAGCAGAAAAGTGCTAAGTAGGATAGTAATGATAAGTTTATGCATCATAAGTCACTGCTTGAATCTTGCTCATTTTTTGGTACGCATAGGAGATCAGCAGGGCAATGGCTCCAATCCCGAAGAAGGAAATGATTCTGCCCAACGTATCAAGACCCGCCAAATCCACGAGAAAGAGTTTAACACAGACCAAAAGTGCTAATCCCAAACCTGCCCGACGAATAAGAACATAGTTCCTATTAAATCCATAGCGTATGAAGGCAAAGGCATACCCCATATACATCACGTTTAAGGCAAAATTGATATAACGTACCCAATAGAATTGACCCGTTAAAAAGCATGAACTCGTAATAAGCAAGTAACCCGCCAAGACAACGGGATATATCTCTAAATTGAGTTTTACTAAGGCTAATACGCGGAGTACAGATTCTTTTAAACTCATAAACGCTAAACCATTCAGCCCGACTAAAACAATCAGAGAGAGTATCTCTAACAAAAGGTTGGGGTGGGTTAAATTAAAAACACGGGTCACAGCATTCATAAGAATTATTCCACCTGCGAAACCTACAGATAATCCTGTGACAGCCCAGAGAATTACTTTGTCATGGAGCCAACTCGTCTTTTGAAGAACTTTTATATAGAGATAAATAGCTAAAAAAAACACCACCGCATGGTAAAACGTTTCATTATAGATCTGTTGCAAGTAGTTTTCGAATAAATATCGCAATTCATCTATTATATAAATTAAGACTCTTGCAAGGGCAAGATACTTAAAGATATCTAAGAAAGTATACTTCCAAGTGAAGAGGTAGTTTCTATGCCTTCCTGTGACGAAGTAGGAATATAGTAAGAAAACAGAACTTGCCACCATCAGCAAATAGGTTATGTGATAATACTGTTGATAAAAAAAGGGTTTAATAAAGAAATTGCAGTACGCCAAAAGATAAGCAATCCAACCCATCCGCTCAAGTAAGTTACTTTTGATTTTTAGGGCAAAAAGGATAAGGATAAGACTTTCGGTCACCCACCCTAAACTAAGCCATACATAGCCGAATTGAAAAGGGATTATAAGAAACGAGAAGGTTAACGAAGAGATATAGAACAACCAGACAGTGTTAGCGTCATGTTTAGGTATTTTCTTCTCAACCCCCTTGGCTAAGACAAAATAGATTGCGCAGAATGCGAGAGAGAGGATTCCTTTATAATCCTTGAGTAAGGGATCTCCTGCAAATAACAGATAGGTAATGATAGAAGTAAGTAAGGTATTAATCCCTAAAACCAAAATATCTGCAGGAATTAATTTGCCAAAGTTCGCTTTCAATGGGTTTAATAGGAACATTGTAGTGTACATCAGAAAGATGGCAAAGCTGTAGAAGATATTAATATAGACATTTTGACTAAATTCAAGGGTTGCCAAAAAGAAAAGCATACCGGATATGAAACTAAAGTATTTCACACTATTCCACTTCTTAAAGGTGGATGTCGCCATAATAGAAGAATTGAGCATTAGAACATAGGCGACGAGGAGAAGTGAGGACAGATCTCCAATATCTGAGACGGTGAAGTGATAGAGAAATACTGGTAAGTACCCTCCAAGTAAGGCGAAGACGCTGATGGTTCTGGAGCGATATCGTTGAACCAACAGGACGGAAGCCATGGAAACTAGGAAGGATAAGCCAAGGGCAACAGGCGGGGTAATAATTTCTAAAACAAAATAACTAATCAGGATTGAGCTGTACAATCCGCCAACTCCAATGGAAATAACCCCTTTGGCAAATTGGTTATAGGCTTTTCTCATTAGAAATTCCCCAATGACTAAAAACAGGGAACTAATTAAGAAGATAGAAACACCTTTGGCATAGCCCCCTAACCAATGACTATATGAGTATTTAGCGAACGTCATGATGCCTAGCAGAATCAAAAATGCCCCAATCCAGTTAAGCCAATTAAGTCCAAATTTAAGTTCAAAGTTGTTATTGCGAAGTCGTTTCTGGAAAACCTCTTCACTCACCGTTTCCTGAGCCAAATCCGTATAGGAGGCTGCAACACTCTCTTTAAGCTGACTCGTGTTTGAGGAGAAAAGTGTGGATTGGTTTTTGACGGCGTTCTTCACTTTGACTTGAAGGGCTGTGATCTCTTGCAGCACCTCTCTTTTATTTAATTCTAGGACAGTTTCCGTTTCCTTAAAAATGTCGTTTATCTTACCTAAAGCCGTTTGCTCTAAAGCTCGCAGCAAGTTCTGCCCTTTCAATTCGGAGGATAAGAAGTAATTATCGATTTTCTGTTTGGAGAGTTTAAGGATTTGCAGTTTTTCATCAAGAATAAGTTCTGATAAGGATGTTTTTAACTGAGAATTTTCCTGAGTAAGTTTCTGAATATTGGTTTGTAACTCGGATATCAATCTTTTGCTTTTTTCTAATTCGCTTAGCAATTCCTTGTTATAAGCTAGGACTTCATCCGTCTTATAATTGGCAATTACCTTATCGAAATCATTCGTAAAATCATAATATTTCTCTAAAAGCTGTTGTAAATCATCTTGTTTGCTCAAGAATACACCACCTTTCTTGTTAGTTATTATATTGATGTCACAATGTTTCTCACACCGTTATATAAACGTGATTGAAAACTGGTAACCCATTGCTCCACCATTTTAAGAAATAGTCTTTTGTCATAGTCCTATTTCCTGGCAGCTCAGCATTTTCGTCATTACCCTTGTTGGAATCGACGAAATATAGCTCACTTTTATCATCATCAAATCCTACTAATGTCATATAATGCTGCCAAAAGAGCCCATTACCAACCAAAACGATAACCGGGGTAGTCTCTTGAACAAGTCTAGCTTTAAGTGAAGACATGTCCCCTTTATAAATCATTGGTTTTAGTCCCTGGGACTGAAGATATGTTAGTATACCCTTCGGTAAAACATACCCCGAAATAGGGATTTTGAAAGGAATCTTAGCATAAACCTCTATACCTTTAGCTTGTTCACCTAAGTTTCTTAGAACAAAAGCAGCAGAATACGCTGCACACTGGTTTTTCCCTTGAAGTTCGAAGCTGGTATATATAGGTACGGCAAATCTCTTCTGCGAGACAAATGAAATGGAGTCTTTGATTGGAAACGGAGATAGACTATAAATCGTTCCGACCAAAAGAAAACACATAACCGTTACCAATATAATCCATTTTATCTTAACACGGAAAAATTCAGACCTCATATCCACCTCCGAAATTGTGAATTCGCCTTATAATCCGTTATCAGCGTCGTTAAGGTCGCGATAATTGCCACGGCCGACAAAATGCTAAAGGATGATCTATGGAATTTTATCCTAATCAGCAGCCATTTTCTGGTGTTAACTAACTATTCTATGTGGACTTAGATATACCTTTTATTTACTTACCTTTTTTCAAGCTTACATCACACAGGTCAGCTTTGCTCCCGAGCGTTTTGCCCGAGAGGTCTTGTAGAATTAGGTCCTCTCCTTTATCATATTTTTTTGAAATTTTCTTTCCATTTTTTCTATACGATAAACTCAACAAATTCCCTTGTGGTAGTTTATGGGTATGGGTAATAAGTTTAAAAAATAAATGCAATGCTGCACGTTAGCAATAATAGCTTAGTCTACCAATAAATAATTTTTGGTGCTAAATAGCAAAAAAGCTCAGCAGAATTTACTGCTAGGCCTATCGTTTTTATTGATTATTTGCACTAGTTTAGACACTGTGCAACACTCCATTTCAGGTATCGGCGAATTTTCTCTATAGCGTTAATATACTAAAAAGATTACACTTCAATAAACCTCCAACTATCCCCTCTACCCAGATCCACTTCAAAGCCCGCCGACTGAATTCTCCGCTCTATGCAATATCGGCAATCTTCCGGATGATCGTCCCCACAAATCTTGTTTTCGTAAAGTGCGTATTGTTTTCTGACTGACGTTGGAGTAATAATCGGCATAACGACATTAGCGCCCGCTTTCAAGGCAAGCTCCCTGCCTTGCGGATGCAGAGTGCCAAGTGCCGTCGTGGCAGGAATCAGGCTCTCCGGAATAAGTAACCGCGCCAGTGCCACCATCACTAATGTATCTTTAAGCGTTCCGCCCTTTTCTGCACCCAGAGGCGTCTCACTGTGAGGAATAAAGGGCCCGATTCCGATCATGTCCGGACAGAGTTCCTTTAAATATCGCAAGTCCTCTGCCAAATCAGCGAACGTTTGTCCGGGAAGCCCCACCATAAACCCGGCTCCCACTTGGTAGCCAATCTCCTTTAAAGAACTTAAACAGGTCCGGCGCTCCTCAAAGCTCATCATCGGGTGTAATTTTTCATACAGTTCTTTCGAAGCCGTTTCGTGACGCATCAGAAAGCGATCTGCACCGGCGGTAAAGAGCCTTTGATAAGTTCCCACTCTCCGTTCGCCGATCGATAGCGTGATGGCTACCTCTGGATAACGTCTTTTGATCTCTTGAATCAAAGAACTGAGGATCTCCTCTGTATACCAAAGGTCTTCACCACTTTGCAAGACAAACGTCCGATAACCTAATTCATACCCTTGATCACAGCAACCTAAGATTTCTTCCGGGGTTAACCGATAACGTTTTACCTTCGCATTGGAAGCTCGAATTCCGCAATACAGGCAATCTTGACGGCAAATATTTGAAAACTCAATAAGTCCTCTCAAGTAAACTTTATTCCCATAATACGCCTGTTTCGTCTTTAGTGCGTAGTTATTGAGGACCTCTCTATCCTCATGAGTTATGTTTTCTAAGAGGTACGTGATTTCCTCGTTAGAGAGATCGTTCGTTAGATAGATTTTCTCTAATAGATTTTGCATGATACTCATGAAACCACCCCCTCCTCCAGTGTAATTCATATAACCGTGAAACACGGGGACAGTTGCGTTGTTTCAGGAAATGGAAGGTGAAACAAGGCAACTGTCCCCCCGCCCTTTAGCTTAGCTCTTCTTCCAAGATCATCTTAGCCAGTGGGAAAGGTTCAAGCGCTCTTGGCAGTAATCCCTGAATATAGGCTATGAGAATTCCGAAATTCACAATGGGTACCTTCAGATCTTTGGCACGTTCTACTCTGCTGAGCATCCCTGTTCTGTTCATCATACAAGCTCCGCAATGTACTATAAGGGCATATTTCTTGACGTCTTCCGTAAAGGTAATACCCGCAGAGAATTCAAATTCTATTTGCTTTCCTGTTCTCTGACGTATCCATCTGGGTATCTTCACACTACCAATATCATCCGATTGCCGGTGGTGGGTACACCCTTCTGCAATTAAAACCTTGTCGCCATCCTTAAGCGTTTCGATAGCCTTGGCACCTTTAATAAATTCTGTTAAATCTCCTTTTTGCCTGGCAAATAAGATTGAAAATGAGGTCATTAAAACATCCTTGGGGGTATCGGCGGCAACCTTTAAAAAAACTTGTGAATCCGTGATAACCAGCTTTGGTTTATTGACCAAATTATTTAAAGTTTCTCTTAGTTCGTATTCTTTGGTAACAACCGCCATAGCATCGCTTTCTAAGATGTCTCTAATCGTCTGTTGTTGGGGAAGGATTAATCTTCCTTTGGGGGCCGCTTTATCAATCGGAGTAACAAGCACCACAAAATCACCGGGGTTAATTAAATCCCCTACAATTTTAAATTTATCTTCAGCCTCAGGAATAACTGAGATAATTGCATTTTTCAATTCTTTAATTCCCTGCTTTTTAAGAGCTGAGACAGCAACGACCGGGGTGTTTAGTTCTTCTTGGAGACTACTTGCTCTTATTTCTCGATCTTCAACTTCGATTTCATCTTCCTCTTCGTTTTTGTTTTTATTTCCGTTCTCAAGAGTATCCATCTTATTTAAAACTACGATCAGGGGTTTCTTCTTTTCCTTAAATCTATCCATAATAAGCCGATCCTCGTTACTGATTCCTACCTTGATATCTACAATAAGTAGTGCCACATCAGTAATATCGAGAACTTCCAAGGTCTTCTTTAGCCTGAGCTCTCCTAATTCCCCTACATCGTCTATTCCTGCTGTATCGATGATCACACATGGTCCTATGGGCAATATCTCCATTGTTTTAAAAACCGGGTCAGTCGTTGTACCTTTAACTTCCGATACTATAGCCGTTTCCTGCCCTGTAATGGCGTTGATCACGCTGGATTTCCCTGCATTCCTCAAGCCAAATAGTGCTAAATGTATTCTGACACCTCTGGGCGTTTCATTTAAGCTCATGATATCCCTCCGCACGATCACTTCTCTGGCCCTCCTGGCGTTTCGGCCATACTGGCGATTCCTCGTATGCCTGGTATTCCTGGTTTAGTCACTTCAAATGGATTCAATATCTCATCGATCCTGGAATCAGAAAAAGCACTTTCTTCCTTCAATACCTCTCTGATTGTCATATCGTCTCTTAGAGCCTTTCTGGCTATATGGGCGGCTTGATCATAGCCCATATGATGAACTAAAGCAGCAGCCAGTACTGCTGATTTTTCAAGAGTAGCTTGACATTTATCTTTATTGGGGATGATTCCCTCAATACACTTCTCTCTAAAGATCGTAACTCCATTATCTAGAAGCTCTAGTGATTCTAGCAAGCTTTCTGCGATCAGGGGCATAAAGGCATTGAGTTCGAGCTGTCCTGAAGAGGCAGCCATCGTAATAGCAATGTCATTGGCCATGACTCTCATAGCCACTTGGCCGATCATCTCAGGTATGACCGGATTGACCTTACCCGGCATAAGGGTCGAACCAGCCTGCATCTGAGGAAGTTCTATTTCACCAAACCCTCCCTTAGGGCCGGATGATAATAATCTTAAATCGTTGGATATTTTCAAAAGGTTCGTGCTGCAAGCTTTTAAGAGTCCTGAAACTTCTACAAAAACATCGTTGTTTTGGGTTATATCCATAGGATAGTCGGATCTAGCTAAACCTAATCCTGTTAACTCCTGAATGGTATCCGTAATCATAAAGATAAATTTTTGAGAGGCATTGACTCCTGTGCCGATGGCTGTCCCTCCCAGATTAATCTGTCTTAATCGTTCTTCTACTTTGTAAACTCTCCAGCGGTCTCTTTCTATGGCCTTGGCATAAGCACCAAATTCTTGTCCGAGCATCATAGGCAAGGCATCCATAAGCTCTGTCCTGCCAAGTTTAATCACATCGCTAAAGTCGTTTTCCTTTTTCTGCAGTGCTTCCTGAAGTTGCGCAAGGGAATTACTTAATTTCCTGAGCATGTGAATTGCCGTGATTCTCAGTGCTGTCGGATAAACATCATTGGTCGATTGCGACATGTTAACATCGTTCAATGGATGTACAACATCATAATTCCCTTTTGCTCCTCCTAACATCTCAATAGCCCTATTGGCAATAACCTCATTGACATTCATATTCGTGGAGGTACCTGCTCCCCCTTGAAAAGCACTTACGATAAATTCGTGATTAAGCTTTCCTTCAATGACTTCCTCACTTGCTCGAATGATGGCATTTGCTTTATCCTCTGTCAGTTTCTTTAATTCTTTATTCACCATGGCTGCCGCTTTTTTAACCAGAGCAATTTCATAGATAAGCTTCAGATTGACCCTTTTGGACCCTAAATTAAAGTTCTCTAGGGCCCTTTTTGTGTGTATACCATAATAGTTTATTTCCGGGATTCTTCGTTCCCCGATCAGATCCATTTCAAGTCTATAGTTCATATTATCCCCCTACCCAGACTGCCGTTATTTCTGAGCCTTTTTCCCAAGCAATGAAAGTAACTGAAGAAGTTCCCTTTCGTTATTTGTAAAAATTTAGAACCTTAAATCTCGCTCTCCAGCTTCGATTCTCTGAAGTTTTTCAAGGGCTGCTTTTCTAGCCCCCTCTTTAGGAATATCCTGGAGCCCCTTTTCGATGACCTCATGTCCTAATTCTTTCAGCTCATCATCGGCGTAATCTAGGAGAAATTCCCTAAAGGTAAGTAACGCATTGGGTTGACAAACATTACCTATTTGGCCGGCCTTAGCCAAGACCATAAACCGATCCCCGGTTCTTCCTTCTCTATAGCAGGCCGTACAGTAACTTGGTACATAACCACTAACACATAAACTCTTAATGACTTCCATCGGTGAACGATGATCTGCCACTTCAAATTGTGGTTTTTCTTCCGTATTATTGATTCCATGTTCCTTCGAGTATGCGCCTACTCCTGTGCAAGAACCCGCACTAATCTGAGAAATTCCTAAGGCTAACACCTCTTCCCTAAAACCAACTTCTTCTCTTGTCGAGAGAATCATTCCGGTATAGGGAACAGCCAACCTCAAAACAGCAACTATCTTTTTAAAGTCATCATCCTCAACAAGATAAGGCAGATCACTCAGATCCACTCCCTCAGCGGCTCTCAATCTAGGAACTGAAATGGTATGTGGCCCAACGCCGAAGGCTTCCTCGAGATGTTCAGCATGCATCAGCAGGGCTATGGTTTCGTATTTATAGTCATATAAACCATATAATACGCCAATCCCGACATCTCCAATTCCAGCTTCCATGGCTCTATCCATGGCCGTAGTATGCCAATTGTAATTATGTTTGGGACCTGTAGGATGCATTTTTTCATAAATTTCCTGATTATACGTCTCCTGAAATAAAGTATAGGTACCGATATCTGCCTCTTTTAAGCGTCGATAATCCTCTACGGTCGTAGCCGCGACGTTGATATTTATTCGTCTAATACTTCCATTATCAAACTTCAAGGAGTATATCTTCCTAATGCACTCAATCACATAATCCAAGGAGCAATTAACAGGGTCTTCTCCCGCCTCTATGACAATTCGTTTGTGTCCTAGCGATTCTAAGATTTTCACTTCCGCTTCCAATTGTTCCATGGTCAGTTTACTTCTCTTCAGACTCTCATTACAAGCTTGGTATCCGCAATAGACACAGCTATTGATACAATAACTACTAATATAAAGGGGGGCGAATATAACAATTCTCTTGCCGTAAATTTTCTCCTTAATCTCTTTGGCGCTCTTAAACATTTCTGCCAGAACGTTTTTATCCTCTATATTTAAGAGCACGGCTGCCTCTCTATGCGTTAATCCTTGACAAGTCTTGGCCTTTTCAAGAATTGCGCTTACACAGTTTTTATCGTTGGCCTTACCCTGTCCTTCTTCCATAGAACTCTGAATTTCTTCATCAATAATAAAGTCCTTCGCCGAATACTCTTTCATCGTCAATCCTCCAATTTTTTAGTTAAGGCTGATTTAACATTAACCCCTTTAATTTTCCCTAATTTACCCGTCATAGCACTAATTTCATCCGAGGTTCCCTCCACGATCAAGGAGATAATTGATATGCCCCTCTCCGGACAAGGGATACCCATTCTGCCAATTATGATGCCCGCTAAATCGTGTAAAGTCTCATTAACCCTATTAGCGCTTTCAAATTCTTCAATAACTATGCCTATAACCCCTATTCTCTTCTTCATCTTATGTTTCCTCCAGAATAAAAAAAGCCTTCTACAAATAGTAAGAAGGCCCCTTAGTGATTAACCCTTCTCCTTTTGCTCAGAAAATTCCTTACAATCAGGTAAAAGTATGCTATAGATCCATTGTGTCAGAAACCTCCAGCACAACAGATACTTCTATTATATATCAAGTTATTCAATCACATGAACAAAGACGCTCGATATTATAAAATGTTTCCATTCCAAAGCCCTATTATGTATGCTTTTTACGCCTCACATAGCTCACACAATTGATGATAATACAGCGAGAGTCGACTGAGACCCCCACTGTATCATTCGAGCTAATCCAGTTACTGACTAGATTTTCTTACGTGCCGTATAGGTGGTGTGCAACAATTGATGCGCTCTTTCTCCGTATGGTTCGCCCAAATAATCTTTATACAGACCTATAATGGCCGGATTTTCGTGCGACTTGCGCAAGGGCTTGGCGCGGTCTTCACGGTATAAAGCTCCGGCTCGTAATGAAAGAATTTCTAGGTTTCCATGATGATAGGGTTGTCCTCCGCCTCCGATACACCCTCCTGGGCAAGCCATGATTTCTATAACGTCGTAATTGGTTTCCCCGGCTTGGATTCTTTCAAGGACAGTACGAGCATTACCCAGACCATGAATGACCGCAATTCGATAATCCCGTCCCTTGATCGGGATGACCGCTTCCTTAAGTCCAGCCATTCCTCGGAGAGCCTCAAACTCCACTTTCTCCAGAGTTTCACCGGTGAGTACCTCATAGGCTGTCCGCAAGGCGGCTTCGAGAACTCCGCCTGTTGTGCCGAAAATTACGGAAGCACCGGTCGATTCCCCTAAGGGATGATCAAACTCTTGGTCTTTGAGGTGATCAAAATGAATGCTGGCTTCGCGGATCATGCGAGCAAGTTCACGGGTGGTAATAACGATGTCCACATCTGCGGTTTCTGCCCCTTGCGAGAGTTCAGGACGGGCCGCTTCGTATTTTTTAGCAACACAGGGCATGACAGAGACAACGGTAATGGTTTTTGGATCAATTCCCAGGGTTCTCGCATAATAACTTTTAATCAAGACCCCTAACATTTCATGAGGGGATTTACAGGTTGAAGGAATGTCTAAGAGATCCGGGAATTGATGTTCGAAGAATTTAACCCAAGCGGGGCAGCAACTTGTCAGAAGAGGCAGACGTCCGCCATGTTGTATGCGGTGAACAAGCTCTGTTGCTTCCTCCATAATCGTCAGGTCAGCCGCAAAATCCGTATCAAAGACGCGGTCAAAACCAAGCCTCCGAAGAGCAGCCACCATTTTGCCCGTAACAATCGTCCCCGGCTCTAAACCGAATCCCTCCCCCAGAGCGACCCGTACGGCAGGAGCTGTCTGGACAACGACAAATTGATTGGGATCGTTGAGAGCCTTCCAAACTTTGTCGACCTGATCCAGCTCAGTCAATGCTCCAGTGGGACATACCGCAATACATTGTCCGCAGAACGTGCAAGCAGTTTTACTAAGGGATAAATCGAAGGCCGTTTTAACCACCGTTTCAAAACCACGCCCTACGGCAGAGTAAACACCTACAGTCTGTACTTCGTTGCACATTGTTTCGCAGCGTCGGCAGCGAATACATTTGTTAGGATCTCGAACAATGGAAGAACTCGATCTGTCGATTTCAAACTCAGATTCTTCCCCTTCATAGGAGATATGGCGTACGCCTAATTCCGCCGCTAAGGATTGGAGGTCGCAGTCTTGGTTTTTTGCACAGGTCAAACAAGATTTAGGGTGGTCAGAAAGCAGAAGTTCCACCATGGCTCGTCTAGCCTGGATAGCACGTAGCGAATCAGTTTTAACAACCATTCCCTTCGACACTGGGGTTGAACAGGAGGAGGCCAAATTGCGTCGACCCTCGACTTCGACCACACAGATTCGGCAGGAAGCGATGTTATTGTTGTAATGCATTTCGTTAAGCTTTAGGTAGCATAAGGTGGGAATATCTATGTTGATGGTTCGGGCGGCGTCTAAAATGGACATTCCTTCCGGTACTGTCAGGGAAATGTCGTTGATCGTTAGTTGAATATCCATATGGAGTCCTCCTTCAGGGATACCTTAATGGCAGACGATGGCGCCAATGACACGGCATTGTTCCATACATGCCCCACATTTTAAGCAACGTTCTTGGTCGATGATGTGGCGCTTTTTGGCTGAGCCAGCGATGCAATGCATAGGACATTTCTTAACGCAGAGGGTACACCCTACACACTTATCTGTGATTTCATATTTTAACAAGCTCTTACAAACGCCAGCCGGACAGGTTTTGTCAACAACATGGGCAATATATTCTTCTCGGAAATACTTTAAGGTGGAAAGGATGGGATTGGGTGCACTTTGCCCTAAACCGCATAGGGCAGTATCCTTGATGATATGACAGAGTTTCTCCATATTAGCCAAATCCTCTAACGTGCCTCTGCCATCCGTGATCTTGGTCAGGATTTCATAAAGACGCTTGGTACCAACCCGGCAAGCCGTACAGCGACCACAGGATTCATCCATCGTGAATTCTTGGAAGAACTTGGCGATATTGACCATGCAATCGTCTTCATCTAAGACAATCAGCCCACCAGATCCCATCATGGAGCCGATAGCGGCTAAGGATTCGTAATCAATCGGGGAATCTAAATACTTAGTCGGAATACATCCACCAGAGGGGCCTCCAGTTTGTGCTGCTTTAAACGTTTTATGTTGCTTAATACCTCCGCCAATGTCAAAAATTATTTGCCGGAGGGTTGTCCCCATCGGGACTTCCACAAGCCCTACATTATTCACTTTACCTGCTAAGGCAAAGACTTTGGTACCTTTGCTTTTTTCCGTGCCAATCCCGGCAAACCACTCTGCTCCCTTTAAAATTATGGGGGGGATATTAGCCAAGGTTTCCACATTGTTGACACAGGTTGGTTTACCCCACAATCCCTTCTCCGCGGGAAACGGAGGTTTGACAGTCGGTTCCCCCCTGGCCCCTTCGATAGAATGGATCAGTGCCGTTTCTTCACCACAGACAAAGGCCCCAGCTCCGTATTTAAGCTCAATGTTAAAGCTAAAATCACTGCCTAAAATCCCTTTTCCTAGTAAGCCGTAGTCTCGCGCCTGCACAATGGCAACTTGTAACCGGTGAATCGCCGCAGGGTATTCTGCCCGGACATAAATAAATCCTTCGGAAGCTCCAATCGCAGCCCCCGCTATGAGCATAGCCTCTAAAACGCTATGGGGGTCACCTTCCAAGACAGAGCGATCCATAAAGGCACCCGGATCCCCTTCGTCGGCATTGCAAATGATATATCGTTGATCAGCCTGACTTTGGTGCGTAAATTCCCATTTTGCACCCGTGGGAAAACCAGCACCGCCACGTCCCCGCAGTCCACTGACTTTAAGGACGTCAATGACCTCCATCGGTGTCATCTGAAAAAGAACTTTAGCTAAGGCTTGGTAGCCGTCCGCAGCAATATACTCAAGAATATTTTCTGGGGCAATATATCCGACGTTACGTAGGGCTATGCGCAGTTGTCCATCATAAAAAGGAATATTGGTAGCGAAACGCTCTTTGGTGTTCGGATCCATAAAAAGAAGGTGTTCTACCAGCTTTCCCTGTAGGAAGTGTTCTTCGACGATGGTGCTTACGTCTTCTGCCGAGACTTCACAATAAGTTACGTTATCGGGGAAAATTTCGATCATCGGACCCTTTTCGCAAAAACCAAAACAGCCGGGTTGGAAGACTTTGATCTGTTCAGACAATCCCAGTCTGCTCAGTTCTTCTTTGAGACGTTCAGCGATTCTAGGACTGCCCGAAGAGTGGCAACCAGGTCCTCCACAGACCATAACATGCCGAACCAGACCTTGGGCGCTTTCAGGGCTAAGAGAGTCGATAGCCTGCCGTGATTCAAGGAGTTTAAGACTTTGAGCTTGTAATGCATTCAAGGCATCGGTTTTTTTGAGTTTCATATGGCTTTCCCTTCCTTCGGTGACGCTTCCTTATTCGTGGTTCGTGGTTCGACGTACGGGGTTCGAAGTCGGAAGTTCGAAGTCGAACGTCGTGCATCGCGCTTCGAGTAGGCTTAACTTTCCGGGCGGTACTTGGCCAAAGCCTCATTAATGTTTTGTGCCTTGTGCATGCGTCCATGCACTTCGCCATCGACAATCATGACTGGAGCCAGGCCGCAGGCTCCGACGCAGCGCAGAGTTTCTAAAGTAAAGAGATTATCTGGAGAGGTTTCTCCAGCTTTAATTTTCAGCTGACTTTCAAGTTCTTTTTTTAATTTATCAGCCCCTCGGACAAAACAGGCGGTGCCGGTGCATACGTTAACAACATGTTCACCCCTAGGGATCATCGTGAAAAATGAATAAAAGCTTACAACGCCATAGACTGTGGCTGAAGGTATATCAAGTTTCTGTGCGATATGCCACTGTACATTATCGGGTAGGTAGCCATATATTTCTTGAGCATAATGCAGGACCCCAATTAGGTTTTCCTTTTTGTGGGTCAGACCGTCGATATAGTCATCTAGCTTTTGAGCAAATTGATTGGGCGAAGCGGTGTCACACATGAAAATCCTCCTTTATTAAAACTGTTGCTACTTTCACACCTCTCTATTTGTTGTTTTTTAGACCCTAGGTTACATTCAGGCTATCGACATAGTGGTCTGATGGGCAGGCAATGGTTTATGTGACTAGTTTAGCTTTCTTCTCTCTGCCTGTCGTGTTTATGGACATTAAATTAGTGTTTTGTGAATAAAGAAAATTTTATTAATTAAGAAAACAGTGAACTAATTAGCAAAATCTGAAAGGTACCTTGGCTGGTGCCAAGCCTTGGCGAAGACTTCGGGACGGAAGCCTGCCATAAGAACACTTCGCTTCGAAGGATGGGGCACCACCATGGAAGTAAAAAAACTCCACCTTCAAAAGAAGTGGAGTCTTCGAAAAAGCTCAGAAGTGTTTTACATAAAAAAATCCCTATAGGGAGCCTATTATTCACTGCGGAATAAATATCTTAACGGGCCGACCAACTGTTCCGTATTTCTGTTCCGATCTCAATGCCCCACTATGTTCTAGAAATTCAAGGTAACGGCGTACAGTGACCCTAGTTAGCTTAACTCCTTCCGCGACTTCCTCTGCAGAAAGGGGCCGTCGATTTGCTTGTAAAAATTGAACTATTTGGCCGAGAGTGGCCTGATGTAAGCCCTTAGGCAACCCTGTTTCTCCAAAATTCCCAGCAGTATTTAGGCTGGATAATGGCATATACCCAATAGGTAAGGCTTTTTTAGTTTCAAGTGGATCATTCCCGGGACTGCAACTGTTCGCCCGGTTAATTTCCGTTGTTAGAGATTGGATCTGCTCTACCATTTGGTTAAAAGCATCCTCAAGTTCCCCAATTTCCTTGGCGCTAGAAGTTTTAATCTTGTGGGTAAGATGTCCAGTTGCTACATCCCGAGTTCCTAATGCGATATTTTGTAAGGGATAGATGATCACTCTCTGAATGAAAAACCAAGTGAGAAGTGCTACCAAGATTGTTAAAGCTAAACCTAGTTCTGCCATAGTAAGCAAAGATCGAGTGATAATTTCCTGTTCATAGGCACGAGAAATACCTACATAAAAAATTCCAATAATTTGGCCATTCTCAGCGCGCAATGGAACGTAACCGGTTTGGTACCACTGGCCAACTACATTAGCCTCTCCTACATAAGTCTGACCATCTTTTAAGACTGTCTGGGCTACATTAGCAGAAACCTTCGTACCAATCGCTCGTTCGCCATTGGAACCAAGTACCGTGGTTGCTACCCGGGTGTCTCCAAGAAATACGGTCACAGTGTCCCCGGTAAGCTGGGATAAATGATCCACTAAATCATTATTGAGACTGATTTTAACGGGCCCTTTATAAAGGCTCTCGTCTTGCACATGCCACGAGCCGGGATAGGTTTTATCAATTATTTCCCCACAAGTTGCCAAATCTGTTTGTGCTTTGATTATCGCTGCAGCCACGGCTCGATCCTTCATATAAAAACCAAGAACCAGTAGGAAGCTAGCTGCCAGTAGGACGAGCGAACCTATGAGAAGTATAAGAATTTGATGTTTGAGCGAGCGCACAAGTTCACCTCTTTCGAAGACTTTATACCCTAATCCACGTCTAAGCCTCAGTTTAATAAGTGAGTGTTCAATGTTTGAGTTAGTGAATGAGTTCACTTGGTTTTTATTAGTATAATTAGGGATAATTTCGCGGTTAAAGTTGAAAAACCTTTTTTGAGCCATTATAAAGAAATTATTTAAAATAGTACCTAATCTTTATAATTACATCAATAGTTTTACCCTTCTGATAACTACTTCCTTACCCTCCACTAGAAGCTTTCGTCAGTTAAGCCTCGATGTTTAGTTTTAGCTGAAACGAGTTCACTCTGCTAAGCCAAAATCTTACTACAGGCCTTAGTTGTACTTTATGTTCGAATGGATTTATACTAATAATAGTTTAATGACTCCTTAACTTAACAAACTAGTCGCTTTGCGTAATTATCAAGTAACTAATTGAAGAGGTGGCAGAACATCATAATTCAACATGAAGTACTTTATTTTGTTTATGGTTTAGCCTTTTTCACAATGGGACTGGCCATATCCATACAAATTATTCAGCCAAGCCAGTTGAAGTTGTCCAAAACATTATGGTTGTTGGCCGTTTTTGGTTTTACCCATGCGATGTCAGAATGGGGCTATCTTTTTGTGCCAATTCAAACAGCGGGTCGAGAAGAGTATCTATTAATCTTGATTTAAGCAAAGATCAAATTCAAACCATGACGAACTGGGTTCAGGATGGGGCGAAAAATAACTAGTTTTAGTAAAACGAGTTAACAAGGCCTTGGTAATTGCCAGAGAGGCTTCTACCAAGGCTCTTCTTATGCCTAAGAATAGGAAACGTTTTGTCGTTAGCCACTTCGTATGATTATCTTTGAATTTGTAGTAAAATGATAAGAATAAGTATTTTACCCAGCTTAGACAATTTATGAGGTCTACAAATTCAGTACGGTTACTAAATAGGAGGCTTAAACCATGAAGGTTCGTATACTGATCGTCGATGACCACGAAATATTACGTATGGGCTTACGCATCGCTTTAACGCGTGTTGAGAATTTCGAAGTGGTTGCGGAGGCAGGAAGCAAGAGCGAAGCGATTGCGCAGACCAAAGCTTTACAACCCGAAGTGATCGTGATGGATGTACGTTTACCTGATGGAACGGGAATTGAAGCCTGTCGCGAGATCTTGGCGGATTATCCGAACTCCAAAGTCATTATGCTGACGTCTTATGCTGACGAGGAAGCGGTCATTGCTTCTCTGTTGGCGGGTGCAAAAGGTTTTATTATGAAAGAGATGGGAAGTACCGCCCTCTGCCAGGCGATTAAAACGGTTGTAGTCGGGGGAGAAATTATCGATGCTAAGTTGACCAACCGTATCTCAGAAAAAATGAAATCTCTTATCGCTAAGACCCCTGGCGAACCTCTGACAGAGCGAGAGACGGAGATTCTGGAATTGATTGCTCAAGGGAAGAGCAATAAGGAAATCGCCGAAACCCTTTATCTAGGCTATAGCACCGTCCGTAATTATGTTTCCAATATCTTGCATAAATTGGGGTATGGTAACCGCTCTCAGTTGACTGCCTATGCCTTGGAACGTAAGTATCACGAACATTGGACCAACCTTAAATGACAAATCTTGACTCATTTTACAATTTACTCAATATCAATATGCCTGTGATCTATTTCTTATATGGTCTAACTTTTTTCACTAGTGGCATCGTTATTTTAGTTCAATATCGACAAAGTAGTCCATTTTCATTTAACAAAGATTTATGGCTATTAAGTTTATTTGGCATCTTCCATGGCTTATCCGAATGGGGCTACTTGTTTATTCCTTTACAACAGGCTTATTTTGAGCAAAATATAATTTTTTCGATGTATGTTGTTCGTTCTTTCTTCTCGGCCTTCTCTTTTATCGTTTTGCTCAGTTTTGGTTTGCGCGTCTTAGCCATCACTCGACTTAAGTCGCTGGATGAAGTGATTTCATATGGTTTTTTCGCTGCCTGGTTCGGCTTTTCGCTTGTCAATTTGCGTTACGGGGATATGCACTCGCTATTACTTGGGGATACTGTTACTCACTATTTTTTAGGTATGACTTCAATTTTCATTACATCATTGGCCCTTTTCCGGCAGGCGAAATATGGGCATAAGCACCTAGCTGCCCCCGATATCTTGCGAAGTGAACAGGCTTTAGCCATTAGCTTTTTCTTCTATGCCTTTTTTGAAGGCATTATTGTATCCCAGCAAGACTTTTTCCCAGCTAATTTGATCAATTCGAGTTGGTTCTTTCATATTACAAAGTTACCTGTGCAGCTTTTCCGGACCCTCTGCGGAATCTTCATTTTGTACTATACCTTAAATTTAATGGGAGCATTTCAGCGTGCCACCGACAACTTATTCTTACAAGCGAAAGAAGAAGCCTTACGTTTAGCAGAACGTGAACGGATTAGCCGTGATTTACATGACGGGGTTCTACAGACTCTGTATGCAGCGGAACTTATGATTGAGTCTTGCCAATATAAACTTGGGCCAACCTCCCCAGTACAAGCAGAAATGCAAAGGAGCATAACAACGTTAGACGTGGCTATGCATGATCTTCGAAGTTATATTATGGGAATCAAGAATGAAGCCATTTACCACCAACCTCTATCGTTGATGTTCAAGAATATCATTGATGAGTTTCAGAACAGTTATAAAATAACCGTTGATTTCAACTGTTTGACCGACCCAAATCTTCAGTTGGCCCCCAACCGGCAGGATCATCTGTATCACATCATCACAGAACTGTTCAATAATGTGGCCAAACATGCCAAAGCCCAGCATGTAGCCATGCACGTTAAAGACCATCGGCATCAATTATATATCTCTTTTACTGATGACGGAATTGGACTTCCCAAAGAGTGTTTAGACCCTGCAGGCTGCAACGGTTTAGGGATGCGTCATATCCATGAACGCGTCCTGATTTTGCAAGGAGCCATCTCGTTCGACCTCCCTTTGCAGGGAGGTACTTTAGTTGTTTTGGCAATTCCCCTAGTCTAGACCCACAGCAAATTAAGTACTTTTGTACTGACCTTGATATGACAGGATACTCTAGGCCAGTAATGTGAATACTGTCATACTAATAAAGACGAAGCATCTTGCCAAAAATGAAAGGGGTAGTTATATGAATAAGAAACGTCTCCTTCTCCTAGTCAGTTCGCTTTTAATGGTTGCCTTAGTTGTCGTAGGATGCGGTAAAGCAGCAACTCCAGCTCCAGCTCCAACTCCAGCTCCGGTTCAACAAGCTGCTGCTCCAGATCTTGCAGCCAAAGTTGATGCTCTCCAAAAATCCATGGATGTTCAAACCAAAACCATCAATCCCAGCACTGCAACCGTTATGCTCGAGTACAATCAGCGTTTTGCTGCCTTATGGTATGCTGCACAAGCTCAAAACTGGGATTTAGCCGCTTATGAGGCTAAGGAAATGGGCGGAGTTCAAGCTGTTGCAGAAAACACGCGTCCCAAACGGGCCGAAGCGCTCCAAGCATTTAAAAAGAATACCCTTGAGCCTCTTCAAGCTGTCGTCGCCAAAAAAGATAAAGCAGCCTTTGAAGTAGCTTATGACAAAACGATCGCATCTTGCAATACTTGCCATGCTGTCTCGGACAAAAAGTATATTAAAATCCAAAGACCAACTCAAGTTCCTGCATCCAACGTCGATTACGCAGGTCAAAAATAATGTTCTGTTCCTAGAGCAAGCAAAACAATGGCTGACGGTAGAACGTTATCCATTGTTTTGCTTGCTTTACCCAATATTCCCCCAATGAAGGAGAGGGTCAGAAATGAAAAGTTCCAATCAAGATAAGAACTCAGCTTCAATAGGAAGACGTAAATTTTTGAGTATAGGGATCGGTACGGTCGGCGCTGCTCTCGGGGCATCTTATGTGAGTCTCTTGGGCAGTTTTTTGAATCCACCGTCAGCTTCAGGCGCGACGGAGCTGCAGTCTGTTGGTAATTTAGATAAGTTTCCGGTCAATACCCCGACTTTAGTAAGTTATAAAGGATCGGGCGTCGAAGAGGGTGTTTATGTCGTAAATCTGGGGTCTGAAGGAGTAATCGCCCTAGATTTTCACTGTACCCATTTAGAGTGTGCTATTAATTGGGTAGCAGCCAGTAAGCAATTTATCTGTCCTTGTCATGGCGGGGTTTTCGACATGAAGGGCACCATCCTTGCCGGGCCGCCACCCAAATCGTTGCGTCGCCGTGTGCTCAAAATCGAGGGTACTAATGTGCTGATTGGTGGGATGCTGGTATGATGAAATGGTTGGATGAACGATTAAATTTGAGTAGCCTAATAGGCTCTCTGTTTGAACATCCGGTACCCAAACGCAGCAGTTTTTTAGATTACTTAGGTTTTGCCACCCTCTTTGTGTTTATCAGTCAAGCGCTGACAGGAATTCTCTTGGCCACGGTCTATAAGCCGACGGCGGCCGAAGCCTATACCAGCATTCAAGCGATACAAGCCTCACCGATTGGCAATTATGTCCGTTCCCTGCATTCTTGGAGTGCGGACTTCATGGTGGTCTTGGTGATCATGCACCTATTACGTGTTTTTTACGAAGGTGCTTATAAACGGCCCCGTGAATTGACTTGGATTGCCGGGGTTATTCTGCTGATAGGAACCATGGGACTGGCCTTTACGGGTTACTTGCTCCCCTGGGATCAGGAAGGATATTGGGCGACCACAGTGGGTACGGCGATGGCTGGCTTTGTGCCTGGTATCGGTGATTTTCTGGTCCGCTTCTTACGGGATGGATCTCAAGTCACTGGAGCAACTTTAACCCGTTTCTATTCAGTGCACATGTTGGTGCTCCCCGCCATCATCCTCTTGGCTTTCATGCCTCATTTTTTCTTTGTTTTACGGCAGGGAATGTCGTCAACAGATGCCTTGAGTGAGGCTCACAAGCGTGGAGAAGATGTAAGTAAGAAATCTTTGCCCTTCTGGCCGGACGTGGCCTTGCGCATGATTATCGTGGTTTTGATTGTCGCCGTAGGCATCTGGGTATTAGCGGCTATTTATCCTCAGGGTCTGGGAGATCCGGCTGATGCTCTGAATAAGAGTCATTATATTCCGGAGCCCGCTTGGTACTTCTTCGGTGTCTATCAACTTCTCAAATACTTCCCAGGTTCCTTAGACGTCGTTGCCATGGTAGGACTCCCAGTGGTTGCTATGGTGGTGCTCTTTGGGTTACCTTGGCTGGATCGTAATCCGAGCCGTAGTCCCAAAAAACGTCCGATCGCCTTGGGTGTGGCAGCCGCTGTCGTCATAGGCCTGGCATTTTTGACCTATCAAGGGATGAGTTCAGTCCCTAAACCGATAGCGGCAGCCGGGGTCGTGGCACATCCCAGCTATAAAAAGGATATCCAGCCTATTTTACAAAGCAAGTGTGTCCAATGTCACGAGACTATAGCCACTTATAGTAAAACGGTAGAAAAAGTGACTCCCAGTAATCCTGGGGCAAGTGCTCTAATTAAATTAATTGATGGTTCTCAACAACCGCAAATGCCTGTAGGGCAGGAGCCTTTAAGCAAAGATCAAATTCAAACCATGACGAACTGGGTTCAGGATGGGGCGAAAAATAACTAGTTTTAGTAAAACGAGTTAACAAGGCCTTGGTAATTGCCAGCGAGGCTTCTACCAAGGCCGCCTTTGTTAGGCTCATTCGCATGATTATTTTTTGAATTTGTAGTAAAATGATAAGGATAAGAATTTTTCTCATTGCGGCTAAAAGAATAATGTCCCGGATAAGGTGGAAATGGACCATAGAGATTTCCCGTAAATTGAAAACAACGTCTGCTAAAGACATTCAGTTCGACGATCTCGCTAAAACCTACTCCTTTGCAGTTGCTGCCTTTGATAATTCCCAAATCGGTTATGCCTATGAGAATTTAGGCACAAACTGGCCTTTAAACAGTAAAATCCATCCTAAGTTTTAAAAGCCTTTGCTTGGTTAAAATCAAGCAAAGGCTTTTCTCTAGTAGTTGCAATTACGGTAATATGGGTTAGACCTTTCTTAGACTACTTTTCACTTTATAGTCTTTGAAAATTAATTCGTTTATGCAGGATTATCGTGTAGAAACGTAGAAGAAAAAGGATGTGGACAAGCTCCATAAACGTGCATGTAGGGGGGACTATTAAATGAAAATACGTTCTCTATCTAAGCTAACACGCACATATGCTTCAGCTTTAAGTTTGATTGCCTTATGGACCCTTGCTACTTTCATTACCATGCACCAAGTAATTTTGACTCAAAAGGATAGTGCACGACTTGTGAATGTAAGTGGAAGTCAACGATGGTTGTCACAGTAAGCAGCCCTTCTAAGTGTAGAGCTTGTTTACTTCTCTGATACTAGTGAGCGAGATCAATTTAGAAAGCAACTGTTAAGCACAATAGATCAATTACAGAAAAATCATCAAGAATTAGTCCAAGGTTGTCCTCAGATGATTTCACCGCGACCATTATCTCCTCAAATGCAGAAGATGTATTTTAACCCACCAACAAATATGCAAACACGAATTAACCGCTATAATCTTGAAGCTCTAGCTCTAGCCAATGAACCAGCACACTTGCTTACCCCCGATAATCCTCATCTAACCTACATACTTCAAAATAGGGAGAACCTCTTAGAGTCCTTAGATCAGATTGTATCCCTATACCAGCAAGAAAGTGAAGCTAAAGTCCAGCGTCTTCAGATGTTAGAAACAACAAGCGGTGTGATAATTCTTCTAACTCTCGCCTTTCTAGGATTGTATATTTTCCGGCCTTTAGCAAACACTCTTCTAGAAGAGTGTTTGCTCTCCTCAGTTGATGGCTTAACTGGTATAGCCAATCGTCGACATTTTGATCAGTTCCTTTCTCAACTATGGTCACTAGCAGCACGTAATGGCGAACCCATAGCACTCATAATGTGTGACATCGACTTATTTAAAGCGTATAATGATACTTACGGTCACCTACAAGGAGATGAATGTCTTCAAAAAGTAGCGGCTGCCTTAAAGAACTCCATGAAACGCCAAGTCGATTTCGTTGCTCGTTACGGTGGAGAAGAATTTGTAGTTGTTCTTTCGAACACCGATGTGGAGGGTGCCACAAAAGTAGCGGAAACTTTACGTGCCAATGTGGAAAATCTAGCAATACCCCATCGCCTTTCCTCTATTACACCAAAAGTAACCATTAGTTTAGGGGTTGCCATTGGATATGCTAATTCTGCTGTCTTACCTCAAACGTTAATTGAGGCCGCAGATAATGCCCTTTATCAAGCGAAACTGGATGGCCGAAACCGCTACAAATTATTTATATTAATTATAAAATAATAATATTTATAATTGCAGTATTAACCTAAGTAGTGTAGAATATATTTATCAGCTTGTGCAATGTATAACCATTGACTTAACTAGATTGTATCCCGGCACCAGCAAAAAATGAGGTTAAAGTGTCCCCCCAAAAAATTATTAGGAGGTTTACCATGAGTTTTGAAATTAACAAGAGTGTAAAATGGGTTGGTAAGATCGACTGGGAATTAAAAAAGTTTCACGGTGATGAACTCTCGACTCACCGCGGTTCTAGCTATAATTCTTACCTTGTTCGGGATAAAAAGACAGCCCTCATCGATTGCGTTTGGGCACCGTTCGCCAAAGAATTTGTCGCTAACTTGAAGAAAGAAATCGATTTAAATTCGATCGATTATATCATTGCGAATCATGGTGAACCGGATCACAGTGGGGCTTTGCCAGAATTAATGAGGGAAATCCCGAATACCCCCATTTATTGTACCGCTAATGCCATCAAATCCTTAAAAGGCCAGTACCATCAAGATTGGAACTTCATACCCGTCAAAACGGGCGATAAATTAAGCCTAGGCTCCAAAGAGTTTATTTTCATTGAGGCTAGAATGCTCCATTGGCCTGATACGATGTTCACCTACTTGACCAGCGATAACATCCTGTTCAGCAATGATGGCTTTGGTCAGCATTTAGCGTCTGAGCATATGTTCAACGACTTAGTCAATCAGGCAGATTTATATCACGAAGCCCAGAAATATTATGCTAATATTTTGACTCCGTTCAGTAAAATGGTAGTCAATAAAATTACTGAAATCTTAAGCTTTAACCTGCCGGTTGATATGATCTGCCCAAGCCATGGCCTCATTTGGCGTGATAATCCCTTGCAAATTGTCGATAAATATATGGCATGGGCTAAGGATTACCAAGAAAACCAAATATCAATCATCTACGATACCATGTGGAACAGTACCCGAAAAATGGCCGAACAAATAGCCGCTGGAATCAAACTAAGTGACAAAGACGTTACTGTTAAATTGTTTAATTGCAATTCGACCCATACCGATAAAAACGATATCATTACAGAAGTCTTTAAATCCAAGGCAATCCTTGTTGGTTCACCGACCATTAATAAAGGCATATCGTTTGCCGTCGCTGGAATCCTAGAAATGATCAAAGGATTAGCGCTAAAAAATAAGAAAGGCGCTGCCTTTGGTAGTTATGGTTGGAGTGGTGAAAATACTAAACTGATTTCTACTGAATTAGAACACGCTAAGTTTGAGCTACTCAACGAAGGGCTTAGGGTAACCTGGAATCCGGATGACGAGAGCCTCATTAAGTGTCAGGAATTTGGTCGGACCATCGGAGAAGCACTCAAGTAAATAACAAATAAATCATAAAGGAAGGGGAGCATTTTTAAAAATGCTCCCCTTCCTTTAGACACGGGGACGGTTCTCCTGTCTCACCACACTAGTTAGACAAAAGAACCGTCCCCCGCGTCTTCTGACGACACTTACTTTACAACCGTTAGTTCGGGCACCTCGCTACCCTTCTGAGACTCCTGCCATCTAACCTTCCATCGTTTCCACAGCTTTTCCGACGCTTCCACTGCTACGGGGTCAAATTGTAGGCCTTTGTTGATCAGTATCTCTTCCCAGCACTCCTCCCAGGACAAGGCTTTTCGATAAGGTCTTATGGAAGTAATGGCATCCACAGAATCTGCTACCCCAATAATCCTCGAACCCAGGGGGATTTTATCCTCCTTCAAGCCGCCGGGATACCCTTTCCCATCCCATCTTTCGTGGTGATGAAGAACAATTTCGGCAATTTGTTTAAGACCTTTCGATTTAGCCAAAATCTTATAGCCGATCTCCGGATGTGTTTGGATCTGAGCAAACTCATGGGGAAGGAGTCTTCCTTTTTTATTTAAAATAGTTTCTGAAATGCCCATTTTACCAATGTCATGGAGGTGAGCCGCGATATGAAGATTTTCAAGTTCAGAACCTTTCAGGCCCATAGCTCGCCCCAGATCGTACGACATATCCCCTACTCTTGAAGAATGTCCACTGGTGTATAAATCTTTCGCTTCCAGTGCTGCGGCTAAACATTCAATAATGTCGTGGAAATGGTGCGGACGGAAAATCCTTTGAATGTATTGAAACATGCGAGCAAGTACCTTTCATGTCTTTACTTTCCTGTGGCTACACCGCTAGCTGTCGCTTCAAGCTCCAGCAACAAGCCTTCCAATGAAGTTCCACTACTGGTATGGCATCTGAAGACCGGAATCTTCTTTCTTTTTGCTTCTTTTACCGCAACATGAATCATTTGATGGGAGACAGTCGAGGTGAATAAAACGATCCCATCCGGAGTTCCGATCGCCTTACCAAACTTAGCTGGCATTTGTGTATAGACCTTAACACGATGTCCACGCTTGGAGCATATTCCCATGTATTCACTATGCATTCTATCATGACCTCCAACTAGCACGATACTCATAGTCACCCTCCTTGTGTTAGATTGCTTATATAAACTCATACTTTATAAATGCCCTTTGTTCCTATCGCACAGCACAAATTGAATCGCTTCATGGTCGTATTTATTTAGAACAATTGCACCCGGTGCAATTTCCACAGCAATTACTTTCTCCTTTGCGCATGCGCCTAATCGTTCGCAAAATAATAAATGCAGTCACTCCAACTATGAACCCGCCAATAAGCCAATTAATCATTTATTTCACCTATTTCCTTTTTTGATCAACTAAAACCCAATAATTTTCCCACTTGGAAGATCAGGAATGCTACTAGCCAAGCTACCCCTGTTGAATATCCAACTGCAATGAAAGTCCACTTCCAGGAATTCATCTCTCGTTTAATCGTTGCAAAGGCAGCCATGCACGAGGACATGAAGGGTATGAGCATAATTGTTAAGCGTCGATCCTTTTCGTTTTCTAAGGTTCTGGCACTCATAATTGCCGGGACACTGCACCCGAAGCCGATTAGCATGGGAATAAATGATTTCCCACTCAAGCCCGATAAAGTCTCTAGATATGATTTCCTCCATTGAATATGGGGATAAGGAATAGATTCCCGGTAGATCAACGATCCGAATGTCTTCTTTGAATTTGTTGGCCTTTCCTTCTCTTTTTTCAATGGTGACACCTGGCCAGTTTCCAACATACTGTGCACTTCCTGTGATTTCATTAAACAAGGTGGTTTTTCCGCAGTTTGGATTTCCCACCAGTGCAAACTTCAAGGACATAGGTATTTACATCTCCTTTAAACCTAAGCACTAATGATAACCATTCTCAATGTTGATTCTAAAATAATGCTCCTTTGTATTCAGGAGCATCATTTATGTAATAATGATGTTTTCCGCTTCTGATTTTCTAAGTGTTAGCTCGTACCCTCGGATATTTACCTCCATGGGATCCCCCAAAGGCGCTACTTTTCTGACCAGTACTTCTGCTCCACGAGTCACACCCATGTCCATTAGCCTTTTCTTAACCGCACCTTTCTCTCCCAAAACTTTGGTAATTGTCGCTTTTTCACCCGGTTTTAAGTCCTTAAGAGTCCTCTCCAAACTACTTACCTCCTATATATCAAGCCTGCACCAGCACCTGCTGGGCGACTCCTCTATTCAGAGCAAACCTCGATCCTTTGACGGCCACAATGAGATTTCCACTAAATTCCGAAATGACCGATATACTTACACCTGGAATAATACCTAGACCTTCCAAGAATTTTCTAGTTGTATCCTTGGTCCTACAGACTTCAATTACAGCCTCTTTACCGGGGGAAAGCATCGTTAAAGGCATTTTCCTAACTCCTCCTTATCGCAAATAGTTGTAATTGATAATCAGTATCACCTTTGTATGTGCTAACTTTATCATTATTATTTCGTTTCGTCAATAACAATTTTTCGACTGAAATTACGTACCTTAGGCTTGCTTTCCACATTCCCACTGCAGTTCTTTAAGCATTTCAACCAGCTGATCCGAAAGAACATGAATTTGCCCAAGATATCTCCAGGACTCTTCTTTCTGCCCTGAGTTCATAGCGGTAACTGCTTTCTGGGCAAGGCCGTGAAACCTCTAAAGTGCGCTCTACAAGGATTTACAATTTTGCTTATTAATAACCTTATTTTGGGACATTAATTTTGCGTTTAAAAAAAGAAGGACAAAATCCGAAGCGATTCTGTCCTTCTTTTATAGTTCTCACAATTAGCGCCTAAGTCTTTTGTTTTAAACTATTTACTCACTAAACCTAATCGTAATATCCACAATCTCCGGAGTGTTGCCAATTCGTACTGGCGGACCCCAAGTACCATAACCTGAAGAAACAATCAGTTGGAAATCTCCCTTGCGTAGGTATCCCCAGTCATTTTCAAAGATTCGGCTTGTAATAAACTGAATGGGAAACATTTGTCCACGATGGGTATGTCCGGACACTTGTAAATCGACCCCTTGTTCCACGGGCTCTGCTAGTTGTGACGGTTGATGGTCCATTAAGAGGACGGGAAGAGAACGATTGACGCCCTGCATTAAGGTTTCAAGGTCTTGTCGTTTGGCACCGCTAAAACGAG